>DATFLY010000150.1:0-26789 GCA_035267185.1 Lysobacterales bacterium
GGCCCCATGCGCTGAAACGACCGTGCAAGTTAATCTGCCCTCTATACTGACCCTGACATTTCATTCTTATGGTCGCGGCGAAACGCCGCTCCTACAACCCGACGCAATCCTGTAGGAGCGGCGTCTCGCCGCGACCTCTACGCGCTGATCGGTTGCTCCTTCGCGCGTGACTGCCGAAGCTCGTTGAAATGATTGTGAGCCTCTGTGAACTGCTTGAGCGCACGCTCGATGTACATGTTCACCTCATCAACATAGCCATCGGTTGAAGCCGACCACACCCGGTTAATGTAACGCTCGCCAGCGGCGAAATTACTCATCACATCCGCATAATTCTGAATGCCGAAGACATGCATCATGCTCTCGCGGGCATCGGCGAAGTTGCTGAGGTCATCTCGAAACAACCGGTCAATTTCAAACCTTGCTTCATAAGTGGGCAGGTCGTCCTTGCGCCCATTCAGTTTTTTAAGGTTCTCAAGAATGTTGTCGAGGCTGCGGCTCAGCGTGTCGATGTTGCCGGACAGCTTGTCGTCAGCACGGTGCTCACCATGCTCAACTTTCCGATTCAGCCACAATCCGACCACACCAATGACAAGCACCGGACCCATCAGCGTCCAGTTCATAATTTGCGGATCAAGAACGCTGAGGAATGAACCCACCAGGAATGCACCAAAAATAAGGATTAAAGATAAAATTTTCATCGTTACACCGCCGCCAGAATCATGGTGATTGCGAAGCCGACACCAACCAGGGCTTCTCCGACAATAAATCCGGCCGCCACCGGGATGCCTGTGTTTTCGGCGTGTGAATGGCCGAGTTTCGCATCGAGCACCACGCGCAACAGGGTTCCAAGGCTGTACGTCAGCACGATATTGAATGGCAGGTAGAAACCAAGGCCCACCGTGATCCCGAGCCCGGGCTGGAAAATACTCAGTAAAGCGCCCAGTCCGGCACCTGCCAGGTATTTCTGCGTGGGCACATCGCCACCCATGATGCCGGTCACCATGCTGGCCAATGCCTGGCCCTGCGGGGCGGGTAACTTGGCGCTGCCCAGCGTATAGGCCTCATGCAATATAAATATCAGCACGATGATCACAATGGGACCGAGCCAGGCTCCAAAGAACTGGCCCAATTGCTGTTTGCGAGGCGTGGCTCCGACCAGGTAGCCGGTCTTGAGATCGAGCATGAGGTCGGTGGCCTGCGACATCGCAACACATGCCGCTGCGCCAACCATGATCGCCGCCACAACCGTCGCCTTGTCATCACCCATGCCATTGGCAATAAAGATCAGTATGGTCACGGCAATCAATGTCATGCCGCTCAATGGCGACCAGTTCGTTCGTCCAATCGCCTCGGAAAGGATGACGCCGGCAATCCAGATCCACAGCGTTCCCACCACAGCCATGACCAGCCCGCGACCAATGCCCATCTTCTCGGTTGACAGGACTGCCATGACTGCCAGCAGGATCGCTGCGCCTACAATTGCCGTGTAAAGCAGTTTGATTGGCATTTCATCGCGAGACATGGCTGCATCGGATTTGGCAGCGTTTTGCATACTGCGAATGGCGCTGACGATCATGGGGAAGGCCATGGCCACACCTGCAATGGCGCCACCAATCAGCATGCCGATGCCTACCGGCCTGAACAGCAGCACACGCAACGCATCAGGATCCCTGAGTTCTTCAGCAGTAATCGGATCAGTCGGGAACAAGTCCAGTCCCGCCAGCATGGGCGCCAGTATCCAGTAGCACACGTAACCGCCGATGATGAACGCCACACCACCTTTTCCGGCGATGTATCCGACACCGATGGTGAGCAGGGACAGATACCAGACGCCATTCATGTAGCCGGGCATTCCGATCAGGGCGCCCAGGTCCCAGTTATCGACACCGGTGGCCTGGCTGACCGCATGCAATCCACCTGAAAGCAGTGCACCACCAATCAGCATCATGGCTTTCTGTATTCCGGCACCCGGGGATTTCAGGATTGTCGCCACGGCGACGCCGCCTGGATAGGTCAGTCGTTCATAGTCAATCATCTGCTTGCGAAGCGGGATGATGAATCCGATGCCCAGGAAAGCACCGGCGATGGCGCCAAATGTCAGCAGCACGGGATCGAAATCGCTGCCGTATCCAAGAATGAATATCGCCGGCACCGAGAACATCATGCCACTGGATGCGCCATTCACCGCGCTGGCGACCGTTTGCGCTATGTTGTTCTCGATGATGCTGTTGCGGCGCAGTATTCCTCGCAGGATGCCGAAGCCGAGTATTGCGGCAAGCTCTGAACCCTCAATCGAGAATCCAAGAATCAGGGCTGCGTAGCCAATACTGATGGCGATGATGACGCCGAGGAAGTAGCCAACGAGGATGGCTGCCCAGGTTAACTCAGGATATGGACCGTGGCGGATGGTGTCCGTGCTCATAAAGAGGTTTCCTTATTTTTGCGACATTCTTCCAAGTTTTGGCGATTGATGCCAACTATTCGTGTTAAACCGCGGGAGGGGATGTTCACTTCGCGACACGCATAAATACGTCCCTGTAGCTCTTCGGAGACATCCCTGTCTCCGAAGGTCGCGAAGCAAACATCCCGCTCCCACGGTCCTGGGTTGCCTCGATCATCAAGGTTGAAGTACTGGGCCAATCTCATGTGTCTGTGACCCCTCGTTGGCTGGCCAGGGTGTTGGGAGATGTCTCTCCAAAACTTTTGGAGGCAGGACGCCGGAAGAAAGCCTACAGGGATGTATTTATGGCGTGTTTTGGAGAGACATCTCTCAAAGACCTGGCCCTCTAAGCGTCAAACCTCGCCCTCATGACCTTTTCTCAATGTCACCCTGAAATCTACAGGGATGTATTCATAGCGCCGGCTCATTTTCAGGTGCGGCTTTCATCTGTTGGAAAGAAGTGCCTGAAAATGGCCTATGCGCGTGTGTTTTGGAGACACCCCCCTAACACCTCACTTCAACAACGCTTAAACACCGTAGGCGAGAACCAGGACGATTGAGAGCAGAATCCAGAGGAGAATGGCCAGCGGCAGGCCGACGCGGACAAAGTCGCCGAATTTGTAGCCACCTGCATTCATGATCAGGAGGTTGGTCTGGTATGCCATGGGCGTTGCAAAACTCAGGTTGGCGCCGAACAGAACTGCCAGTACAAACGGTTCAAGCGGCATGCCGAGGCGTTGCGCGATACCGATGGCAATGGGTGTGCCGATCACCGCGGCCGCATTGTTTGAAACCACGTTGGTCAGGATGCCCATCATCAGCATCAGGCCAGCCAGTACGACCGAAGGCGGTGCACCGAAAGTGATGGAGACAAACGCATTGGCGATGATGTCCGCACCGCCCGTTTTCAATAGGGCTGCACCCATGGCGAGCGAGGCGACAATAATCAGGATGACCTTTGCGCTCAGGGCGTTCATGGCCTCACGCCACGTCAGGCAACCGGTGATGATCAGGACCAGGCTGCCGAGCAGGCCACTGATCTCGATCGGCAGGACGTTGCTGGCCGCCAACGCCACCACGATGATCAGAATGATTGATGCAAGCGGGGCTTTCTTGGTGTTGTGCAGTTTTTGGCCACCATCAAGCACCAGGAACTCGGCCGTGTGCTTTAGGCTGTCGAGGTTTTCCTGGGTTGACTGGACAAGCAGGACATCGCCGGAACGGAGCTCTGTTTCATCAAGACCCGTGGTGCGGCTCTCACGTGAAGATTCATAGCGGTTAAGGGCCAGCAGTCTCAAACCATAACGGGAGCGCAGGCGTGCATCGCCGATCAGAGTCCCAATCAGTCTTGAGGCTGGCGTTACAGCCACCTCCGCAATCTGCTGGCCTTCATCGCTGAGCGGGTGGCTTGCATCAACCATGTGATCCCCGGAGAAAAGGGCACCGCCCAGTATTCTTGAGAATTCTCTGAGCCGGCTCTGGGTGTCACTGGTGGTGAGCCTGTCGCCTGCTTTCAACACCACGTCGGGCAACGGATTGATGAAGACACCCTGGCCGCGCTGGATGGATTCAACCCTGAGGTTTTCTCCCACTCTTTCGATCGCCTCTGCAAGTTTGCGATCAACCACCGGGCTGTTGTCATTCAGTCGAATCTGGGCCGTATAAACACGGGACACCGCACCGGACATGGGCGCCTGGCGTTCGGGAATCAGCTTTGGTGCGATCAACCAGAGGTAGATCACAGCAAAAGTCCCGGCCATCAGGACCGGCAGGGCAAAGTCAAACATGTTGAACGCGTCCATGCCCATGTCTTCGGCAACGTTGACAACCAGCAGGTTGGTGGACGTACCGATGGTCGTGGCCATGCCGCCCATGATGCTGGCAAAACCCATGGGAATCAGGAAGCCGGAAGGCGAGGCACCTGTGCGAAGCGCCACACCAACAAGGATGGGCAGCATCAGCACAACGATTGGTGTGTTGTTGATAAAGGCGCTGAGGAAGCCGGTAATCAGGATGGTCAGAAGGAGAGAAATGGCCGGTCCTCGCCGCCACATTTTCGCCAGGAACCGGCCAACCGGTTCAAGTGCACCGGTTCGAATCAGGCCCTCGCCAACGATCATCAATGCACAGACCGCAACAAGCGCCTTATGCCCGAATCCAAGCAGGAATTCGCTGGGCTCAAGTTCACTGCCGTTGGGCTGGATATACGGAAACAGCTGGAATCCTGCAGCCAGCATGACAATCACTACCAGGCTGGTGGTTTCCAGCGGAATATTGTCGCGGGTGAACAGAACCAGGGCGATGACGATCATGATCATCACCGCGAAGGCGTGCGGGTTTGTCAGGAGAACATCTAACATTGAATGGCTACCGCATGGCTCCTGCTGCTGAAATTACTGTTCAAGTAAAACTTTCAATTCTGCCCGCGAATTCACAGGTGGAAGGCACTTCATTCCAAGGCAAAGCCATGCTGTCACGGGTTTGTCGGTATTGAATTCTGCCAGTATGCCGGGGAGCGGTTTCTCGCCCTTTCCATGCACGGTATCTTCCCCGGCTTCATCAACGCGGTAGCAGTTTACCGGAAAGTGGCTTTCTGCCCATCGTTTTAAACCAGATGTCTCCTCCTGGCTGGTGCCGGCAATAACCAGTTGCGGGCGTGGATTGGCCAGGCTGAGGCAGGCACGCGTCACCCCCGCAAATGCCATCGGGCTGTTTTCTGTGCCCGGTAATGCCCGGTCAAGTGCTTTCTCAGAAGTCTTCAGATATCGCAGATTGCCAACCAGTCCGGCCAGATCGTGCAGGGCGATGATGGCCGCAGGGTAGGCTGCTGGCGTGGCATCATCCTGCATCACCACACTCCGGGCAATGGGTGTGGGTTGATCCGTATCAGTAAAGTAAAAGCCGCCATTGTCTTCATCTTCAAAACGAACCAGCATCGCGTCAGCAATATGAATGGCGAAGTCCAGGTCATCCCGTCGCCAGCTTGTTCTCAGGCTCTCAAGGCATGCCTGCAGGGTGAAAGCATAGTCATCAAGGTATCCGGAAAACCTGGACTGCCCCTGGTTATGAACCGCCAGCAGGCGGCTGCCATCCCACTGTGTCTTGCGTATGAAATCGAGCGTGTCCTGGGCAAGTGAAGTCCACTCGGAAACTGCGAGTGCCCTTGCGGCACGCAGCAGACCGGTTGCGGTCAGCGCATTCCAGGAAGTGATCTGTTTTTCATCCAGGGTTGGGTGTACGCGGCTTTCGCGGGCGATGCGAAGAGTTTCACGAGCTGCTTTCAGGGTTTCCGGATCGTCCCTTGATTCGACCTGGCCAACCAGGTGCCATGCTTCATCCTCAAAGTTTGGTGGTCCATCCAGGCCGTAAGCCTCAGAGAATGGTCCCAACTGTTCATCATCCAGTAACTGCCGGACCTGCTCTTTCGTCCAGACATGAAACCCGCCTTCCTCACCGTCGGCATCGGCATCGATGCTTGCAGAAAATGCACCGTTTGTTTGCAGCATTTCGCGTTTCAGCCAGGCGACGATGCCCGCACTGGCCATCTCGAAGTCATGCCGCCCGCTTGCCGCGGCAGCTTCAGCGTACAACGGCAGCAACTGGGCATTGTCGTAGAGCATTTTCTCAAAATGTGGAATGGTCCAGCTGCCATCGACACAGTAACGAAAGAAGCCGCCATCCAGGTGGTCCCGCAGACCGCTGTTGCCCATATTTTCCAGCGTGGTGTGCAGGCAGCTGCCAATTTCGGAGGCCTCCCCTGAATCCGAAAGACTGATTGCGGCCGCCAGCTCGAGGATCGGCGCCCCTGGAAACTTGGGTGCGCCGCCGAACCCACCATGTACAGGGTCATACCGGGATAGCAGGTCTTTTGCGGCTTTCGATGCCAGTTTTAGGGTCTGGGTATCGTCTGCCGCTGCGATGGAAGCAATGGCCTCAGCCGGCGGCGGTTGTTGCATTGACTCGATGGCCTTTTGCAATCGCTCTGACTGCTCGTTCATTTCATCCGGTTTCTGGTCAAACCACTCCCTGGCACGGACCAGCACTTCCTTAAATGACGGCATTCCATAACGGGGCTCGAGCGGAAAGTATGTGCCCGCGAAAAACGGGATCTGATTGACAGGATCCAGGAAGAGCGTCAACGGCCACCCGCCGCCTCGCCCGGTAAGCAGCTGATGACTCAGCTGGTAAATCTTGTCCAGGTCAGGGCGTTCTTCGCGGTCCACCTTGATGTTGACGTAGAGATCATTCATGACCTTCGCGGTGTCTTGATCCTCGAAAGATTCATGCGCCATGACATGGCACCAGTGGCAGGCGCTGTATCCAATCGAAAGCAATATCGGGCGGCCGGTTTCGCGAGCCAGTGCCAGCGCTTCATCGTCCCAGGGTTGCCACGCTACAGGGTTTTCCTCGTGCTGGCGCAGGTAAAGGCTGGCCTCTTTGCCCAACCTGTTAGAAATATTTGAGTCAGTCATGGCGCATACCCTACAACAAGGGAGTGATCATGAGGGCGTGCAGGCAGGGAATTCCTTTTGAGACACGCACGCGCTGCGCTCATTTGCCAGGCGCTTCTTTCGAAGAGAAGAAAGCCGCACCTGGCAAATGACCTGCGCTAGTACGTCCATGTAGCTCTTTCGGCGACGTCCATGTCGCCGAAGGTCTCAAAAGAAAAACCCCTGCCTCCGCGCCCGCCCAGAGCCACCAGCTACGCCTTCAGCGCGAGTGCCGTTGCAGGTGCTTTCCTCCCGAGAGGACCCGAGGCAAACAGCCCAGCTCCCATCCGGGCGGTGTCACAGGCCACTCCATCGCCGGCAGTGCCAGTTCATGTGTTCCTTTTCCCGACCTTCGGCGACATGGAAGTCGCCGAAAGAGCCACAGGGAAGTGTTTATGCGATGTCGGGAAAAGGAGCACGTGTACTGGCACCTTTATCTGGACTGCACTTGCCCGGCAACCTTCACTGGCATATCCTCGTTCAAGCACTTCACACAGCGCTGAAAGGTCACGAGAAACCTTGAGTAACTCTGAATATTTCTACGTTGCCATCGACCCGGTGGCGTTCTCCATTGGGCCATTGTCAGTACATTGGTACGGAATCATGTACCTGCTGGCATTCCTCTTTTTCTGGATGGGTGGCAAGTACCTGGCGGAGAAGCGTCCATGGATGGGCTGGCAGCCGAAAGAAGTGGGTGATTTTCTTTTCTACGGCATGCTGGGTGTCATCATTGGCGGGCGCCTGGGATACGTATTTTTCTACAGTTTTGATGCGCTGATTGAAAACCCGCTATACCTGTTTCGGATCAACGAAGGCGGAATGTCATTTCATGGTGGGCTGCTGGGTGTGATCGTCGCGATATGGCTGTACGCGCGAAAGACAGGCCGGACGTTCTGGGGTGTCGCTGATTTCATAACCCCTTTGGGGCCAATCGGGCTTGGCCTGGGACGCCTGGGGAATTTCATCGGTGGCGAGTTGTGGGGAAGAATCACCGATGTGCCGTGGGCGATGGTGTTCGCAAATGCCATTCAGTCCGGCGGGTGGCAATCCGAGGCTCTTCGTCAGAGTTGGGCAGCAGGAGAGCTGGATCACCTGGCGCGCCACCCCAGCCAGTTGTACCAGGCTGGAATGGAGGGTTTTTTGCTGGGATTGTTTCTGCTGTGGTATTCGGCGAAAGAGAGAAAGCCTGCAGCTATATCGGGCCTGTTCCTGGTGGGTTATGGGGTTTTCCGCCTGGTGGCAGAATATTTTCGCGAGCCGGATGCGCACATCGGTTACCTGGCGGGTGAATGGCTCACAATGGGAATGTTGCTTTCGCTGCCCATGATCCTGGCAGGTGTTTTAATGATGACACTGCCGATTGGCGGCAAAAACAAAGTGGCTGACAGAGGATGAAATGCAACCCTATCTGAACCTTTTACAGGATATCCTGGACAACGGGACGCGCAAATCTGACCGCACTGGTACTGGCACCTTGTCCTTGTTTGGATACCAGATGCGATTCAACCTCGCGGAAGGATTTCCCGTGGTCACAACCAAGAAGCTTCATTTGCGGTCCATCATCCATGAGTTGCTCTGGTTCCTGAAAGGCGACAGCAATATTGCCTATCTCAATGAAAACGGCGTCACCATATGGGACGAGTGGGCAACAGAGAGTGGAGATCTCGGTCCGGTTTACGGCGTTCAGTGGCGCTCCTGGCCGGCAACCGATGGGAAAACCATCGACCAGATCAGTATTTTGCTCCAAGACCTGAGGGAAAGGCCGGATTCTCGCCGGCATATTGTTTCCGCCTGGAATCCAGCCGTGCTTCCGGATGAAAGTCGCAGCCCAAAGGAAAACGCTGCTGCAGGTTTCCAGGCCCTGCCGGCCTGTCACACGCTTTTCCAGTTCTACGTGGCTGATGGAAAGCTGAGTTGCCAGTTGTACCAGCGCAGCGGCGATGTGTTTCTCGGTGTGCCGTTTAACATTGCATCTTATTCCCTGCTGACGCTCATGATTGCCCAGGTGCTGGACCTTGAGCCGGGCGACTTCATCCTGACGCTGGGTGATGCCCATCTCTATCTCAATCACCTCGAGCAGGCACAAACGCAGTTGTCCCGTGAGCCATTTCCGCTGCCCACGATGAAGCTCAATCCGGAAAAACGCTCCCTGTTTGATTTCGTCTTTGAAGATTTCGAACTGGAGGGATACCAGTGTCATCCGCCAATTCGCGCGCCGATTGCCGTTTGACGGGTGCTGGCATGACCGAGGGGCAAAACAAGTCCATCACGCTGGTTGCTGCCATGGCAAGCAACCGGGCCATTGGACTGCGTGGCGCCATGCCATGGCATCTGCCGGCAGAACTGGCACATTTCAAAGTTACAACCATGGGTAAAAGCCTGGTAATGGGTCGAAAAACCTGGGACTCAATCGGCCGCGCATTACCCGGTCGTCAGAATATCGTTGTTACCCGCACCGCAGATTTCGAAGCGCCTGGATGTGATGTTGCCAACTCGCTTGAGCAGGCGATTGCCATGGCAAGCAGCAGTGAAGTCATGGTCATTGGCGGTGGCACATTGTATGAACAGTCTCTGCCAGTGGCACAGAGGATGGTGTTGACACACATCGATTGCGAAGCGGAAGCAGATACCTGGTTTCCCGAATGGGACTCGTCCGAATGGGTTCCGGTCAGCCGCGAGCATTTTGCAGCCGATCACAAGAATGGCCTGGCCTACGATATTGTTGAATATCAGCGCAAGCAGCCGTTACGCCAGTAAACGGCTCAGCCTTGCTCTTGTCCTGATTTTGTCTTTTCAGCCGCGCTTTTGCCGGCGGAATTCTTTGCAGGTTTTTTATTGTTTTTCTTCTTTTTCTTTTTTTTTGGTAAATAAGTTACCTGGAAGACTTTCCCATCCTGTGCGCGCCAGGCACTTAGTTCACTACCCCATACGCAGCCTGAATCAAGTGCGACATAGCGCTTCTTCACCCGCAGGCCGAGTGACGCCCAGTGGCCGAAAATGATTTTCACGTCACGGGTGGCGCGGTCCGGGTGTTTGAACCACGGCAGGAACCCGGCAGGTTGCGTGCCGGGCGGACCAGTGGCGCTGTAAATTAATTTACCTGCAAGATTGCAGTATCGAATGCGCGTGAGGATATGGGTGGCCATTGCATGTCTTTTAATGTTGCCGAGGTCTTCCCGCCACAGGCGTCTTCTGTCTTTGAATAGTTTCTTGAGGAACTTCGCACGTTTGGGTGAGCGCAACAGCGTTTCCACATCGGCAGCGTGAGCCAGCACGTTCTCCAGTGTCCATTGGGGAATGACACCTGCATGAAGCGCCAGCAGGTTGCGTTTGGCATCGAAATGAGCCAGTTTCTGCCCTGCCAGCCAATCCAGCAGGAGGCGCCGGTCCCCGGCTTGCAGAATCTGCCGGAATTCGCCGTTGCTGGTCATGCCGTCGGGAAATCGTGCATCCTCCCTGAGAAGGTTGAAATCATGATTGCCGAGCGTAACCGTGACGCGATCCCGAACTGAATAGAGCAGCCGCAGGACTTCAAGGGAATGGCCGCCACGGTTGACCAGATCGCCGCAGAAAATCAGCTTGTCCCTGGACGAATCAAATCGGATCTTGTCCAGCAGTCGTTGGAGCGGTTCAAAGCAACCCTGTACATCGCCTATGTAGTAATGAGCCATCTGGCGTTCGCGCGTGCTGTCTAGTGTAGAGACTCGGGTGCGGCGAGTACGAATTCCGGAATCTCTGCCTGGAACATATCCCCTGAATCAGTGATGAATTCATAACTGCCTTTCATGGAACCGCTCGGCGTTGGAATCATGGCACCGCTGGAGTATGTATGAGATTCGCCAGGCGTGAGCCGTGGTTGTTCACCCACGACACCTTCGCCTTTCACCTCTTCCACACCGCCATCGCCATGGGTGATGATCCAGTGGCGGTTCAGCAATTTAACGGTTTCAGCAGAATGATTCGTTATGGTGATCCGATACGCGAATGCGTAACGGCCTTCGTGCTGACCCAGGTAAGTGGGGTGTGGTTTGACTTCAACATCCATGGCAATTCTCAATCCTCATGAACATAGTGTGCCATGACTCTGGTCAGTGAGGCATAGTCTTCCATGCTTAAAACCTCCGGACGCAGTGACGGATCGATGCCAGCCTGCTCAATTTGTTCCGAGGTCATCATCTTTTTCATGCTGTTGCGCAGGGTTTTTCTCCGTTGCGAAAAAGCCTGTGTGACCACTCGCTGAAACAGTGAATGATCCGGTACTTCAATTGGTGGCTTGCTATGCGGCACGAGCCTGACGAAAGCGGAGTCCACGCGGGGAACCGGCTCGAATGCCTCTGGAGGCACAGTAAAAAGAGGCGCGATTGAACAGTGGTACTGACACATGATCGACAGCCTTCCATAAGTCCTGCTGCCAGGCCCTGCAGCCATGCGGGCCACGACTTCACTTTGCAGCATGAAGTGCATATCACGAATGGAGTCTGTAAAGCCCATCAAATGCGCGAGCAACGGGGTGGAGATGTTGTAAGGAAGATTTCCCACCACCCGGATTCCACCTTCAGGTAATTCGTCCAGTAAATCAGGAATGTCGGCTTTAAGGGCGTCAGTCACATGAATCTTTTCACTGGTCAGGCCTGGAATTGTTCTCGGAAGGACAGCGGCCAGGTCACGGTCAATCTCGATCACATGAAGGTCTGCACCTGCGGCAATCAGTGGCGCGGTGATGGCGCCCCTTCCCGGACCAATCTCAATAATTGGTTCATCCCTGACCGGATCGATGGTGGAAATGATCCGTTCAATGATGTGTACATCGGTCAGGAAATTCTGGCCAAACCGTTTGCGTGCTCTTGTGGTCATTGGCCCTGCGACTAGTGGCGCATGGCCATGTTTTGAGCAGATTCCATCGCATGCACCAGGCTGCTGTGGTCCGCAACGCCCTGGTCAGCAATGTCAAGGGCTGTTCCATGATCCACCGAAGTCCTGATGAAAGGCAGGCCCAGGGTGATGTTGACCGCCTCGCCAAATCCTGCGTGTTTCAGAACCGGCAGCCCCTGGTCGTGATACATCGCCACAACTGCATCGCAGTCTGCAAGGTGCCGAGGGGTAAAGGCGGTGTCAGCGGGAACCGGCCCGGATACCCTGATTCCCTTGCTTCTGAATTCTTCAATCACTGGTTCGATGATCTCGATTTCTTCCATTCCAAGATGACCGCCTTCCCCGGCATGCGGGTTCAGGCCCAGCACCTGGAGCCGTGGCTGAACAATACCGAACCGATGTTTCAAATCATGGTGTGTGATTTTCAGAACGCCCCTCAGTTTTTCAGCAGTAATGGCATCTGGTACTGATCGCAGTGGCAGGTGGGTCGTGACCAGTGCCACCCTCAAGGCCGGTGCGGCAAGCATCATCACCACCTGCCTGGTTCCCGAACAATCTGCCAGGAATTCTGTATGACCGCTGAAGGCAATGCCGGCGTCGTTGATGATTCCCTTGTGCACAGGGCAGGTCACCAGTGCTGCGGCGCTGCCGGCTTCGATCAGCGCCACGGTTCTTCGCAAAGTCTCCAGGACATAAGGTGCGTTTTGGGTTGAGAGCTGGCCTGCAACGGAAGCCTCCGCCAGCGGAACATCCAGGCACGAGAGTTTACCCGTCGAAACATCCTGCCCGGGGTGCCAGGCTTCAATATCGATATCGATTTCGAGCGCAGCAGCCCGCTGGCGAAGCATGCTGATGTCGGCCACCGCCAGCAATCTGAAGTTGGGATGCTCAGAAATCACCCTGAGCAGAATTTCAGGACCAATGCCCGCTGGCTCTCCTGGTGTGACAGCCAGAATCGGCAGATCCTTTATCAAGATGGTTTCCGCTTCAGGTCAGCCTGAGCTCGATGATCCCGGAAGCCGGATTTCCACGAATGATTCATCCCGCATCTGGCGCAGGTCCCTGTCAATTTCCAGCTCCGCTTTACGCTGGCGAATTTTCTCCCGTGCCTCTGCCCGAATGGCATCCTCGGTTCGGTCCACTTCACGTTGGTCCAACAACTGCATGATGTGCCAGCCGGAAGCCGACTGGAATGGCTCACTGACTTCTCCGATCTCAAGTGCTTCCAGTGTCAGCTGTACGCGATCACCATAGGCTTCAGGCGGGAACCAGCCCATGTCTCCGCCAAGATTCGCACTGGTGGGATCATCGGAATACTCACGCGCCAGTTCGGCAAATTCGGTGCCGTCGTCAAGCTCTTCGCGGATACGTGTGATTTCGTCCATGGCGTCTCGAGCGGTTACGATCTCATTGGTTTCGATCATGATGTGACGGGCGTTGTACTCTTTCATCAGGACCTGGCGGTTCTCACGGTAGTCGTTCACTTTGACAATATGAAATCCACCCGGGCTGCGAATCGGATCGGTAATTTGACCGGGTTGGAGATCGACCACGGCGTCTGCAAAAAATGCGGGTACGCTGTTCAGGTCTCTCCAGCCCACTTCCCCGCCTTCAAGTGCTTCCTGCCCGTCAGAATAGCTGATGGCCGCTGATGCAAAGTCCAGCCCTTCAGTCAGGCGGCGGTGGATGTCATTGATCTCATCACTTGCGGCCTCGATTTGTGAAGGTGTGGCGCCTTCAGGCAGACCGACCATGATGTGTGAAATGTTGTATTCGCCACCACTGATTTCGTCCGAAGCCAGCAGAATATCAACCTCGGTGTCTGATACCGGCGGCATGTTGGCGACGATCCGCTGACGCAAGCGCTCCGTTAAAAGCTCTTCACCCAGGTTGTTACGAAACTCGGAAAAACTCTCACCGTCTTCTTCAAGAAGTTGTCTCATCTGCTGCACGGTGATGCCATTTTGCTGGGCCAGTTGCACCAGCATCTGGTCAACGTCCGCGTCACTGATCCGAATGCCGGTCATCAGCGCTCGTTGCACCTGGAGTTCGCGAATGATCAGGCGTTCCAGCACCTGGCGTTCAAGCAGGTCCCTGGGCGGCATTTGTTCGCCGGCGGCCTGGATGCGGTCGACGATACCGGCGATCGCAAGGTCCAGCTGACTCTGCATGATGATGCTTTCTTCAACCAGTGCCACGATTCCATCAATGGGCTCTACACGCTGTTGTGCAGTGGCGCTGCCGTGCACGAACATGGCAACAGCGCAAATCGAGGCCGGGATGAGCGACCACCCTTTTCTGCCCGATAGCGGGCGGCGGGTTGAATTAATAGACGTCATTGACGATGTCTCCAAAAATGCGATATCTCTGATGTGGGGCCAAAGCGGCAAACACCAAACCAGTCAAGGATAATCGGGGTCCGGAAAAAGTACCAGAGTCCGGCCCGGAAAACTGGACTCTGACCCCTCTAATACGGGAACAATTTCTGCCCACCAGTACCGACACTGGCCAGGCCCTTTAGGTTCAGTTCGAGGTAAATGCCGTCCCGGTCTTCACCATTACGGTTCTTCAGATAGCGGCGGTAGATGGTTCTGATGGCCCAGCAACAGCTCTCGTATTGAAAACCTGCCTGGGTTTCAAGCAGGTCGTCGTCTTCAAACGAATAGTTGACCCGCGAGATCACGGTCCACTTCTGGTTGATGGGCCAGCTGAACCTGAAGTCAAACTGGTCGACCCGGTCTCGCCGGAAGCGGTATTCAAAAGCGGCTCGCTCGCCGTACTTGCCATAGTAACTGACCCCAAGGCTGGCAACGTCAACCTGGGCATCGTCCCATTCCCACTGCAGGCCGGCCGTCGCCGAGAAGCGACGAAAAGCCCTGAGGCTGAATTCTGCGATAAAAGGCGACTGGTTTTCGGTGCCTTCCGGCCTGTTGTTCAGCTGCACACGCTGATCTTCGAAATAGAAAATCTGGCCGATGCTTAATGCCCAAATCTGATCGCCATCCAGCCCGTCGTAAGTTCGGGTACTCAATGAAACTGACAACTGATTGGCATCACCCTGGCGGTCACCACCCGCGAATCGGTTGGTATTGAACAGCTGGCTGAATCCAAAAGTGAATTCGCCGGTATCAAAATCTGGCAGTTCTGACTGCTGTTCATATGGAACATTCAGGTAGAAAATTCTAGGTTCAAGGGTCTGGGAATTGCCACTGGCAAGCGTACGGTCAAAGAAAAGGCCACCATCCACGCTGAGAATCGATGTCCCACGGTCCGGTGAGGTGTCCTGGCCAGGCAGGGTGTCGTCAAGTTCGTAACTTGTATAGCGATAACCAACGCTGGGTCGAATAAATCCCCAGCTTGCCCAGCGCTCCCAGTAAAGATGGGTTGCCAGGTCAGCACGTGCGCCGGTGACGCCAACATCCCTGTCGAAGTAAGTCAGGTCTGAATTGAGAATCCAGCCAAATCCGGTTGCACCAAAAGGTCGGTCCAGCAGGAACTCGATACGTGGCTGGCGCCTGTAGGGCTCATTTTCGGGCGAAACCGAATCGTCAATGACCTGGAAGTCATCAACCAGGGTTTCGAAACTCCAGTAGTGCCCATAGCCCTGAAGCGTGCCTGCGCTGCGCAGGAACTGGCGAGAGGTTTCGACCAGGCCTTCACCGAAGTCCTGGAAATACTGGTCGTCGCTGACTCGCTCGATCTGCAGTTGTGTGCCCCAGGCGCCCGGCAAATTGATGCGGTGTTCAAACAGGTAGGAGTAGCGCTCGTCATTCGACTCCTTGTCATCGGGCATGTAATCGAAATCGACGTAACCGGATGTGCGTTTGGTCAGGAATCGGTAAAGGCCAGTTAACATGAATCCGCGATCGGTGAAGTAACGTGGCTCCAGCGTTGCGTCCATGTTAGGCCTGATGTTCCAGTAGTACGGAATGCTGAATTCAAAGCCGTTGTCATTGGTGTTGCTGAAGCTCGGGTACAAAAATCCGCTTTTGCGACGGTCATCAATCGGGAATGTAAACCAGGGCGCATACAGAATCGGCACGCCCTTGAATTTCAGTCGGGCATTGCGGGCAGTGGCATAGCCCTGATCGTGATTGAGCTCCATCTTCTCCGCCAGGATCTCCCAATCCGGACGTTCGCCAGGACAAGTGGTGAAGTTCAAACCAGTCACCGTTGTTCTTTGCCCCGACACAATTTCGAGTGAATCAGCGCTGCCATTGGCGCTCGACTGGGAGAGGCCATAGTCAATGTCGACGAAGGACCCGGCCTCACTTGTGAAACTGTATTCAGCCTGCTGGGCTTCAACCCAGAGCTGGGCGTCGGAGTAGCGCATTGCGCCCGGCATGATGACTCGTTGATTGTCGGGCTGATATTGCAACAGATCAGACTGCAGTGTCTGGTCTGCGCGGGTGATCTCCACATCACCGCTGGCCTCGCTGAATCCCAGCTTGCCTGCGTCCATGCTTTCGGCATACATGATGATTGGAGACTGGGCCCGCTCGGGCGTGTTGACGCTCATGGGCGCCATCGCAGGATCCGGACAGACCTCGGCCCTGGGCTCGGTGCCAGGCTCATCTTGCTGTGCAAAAACTGTTGAAGAGGCGAGCAGACATGCTGTTGTCAAAAGACACAAGCATCGTCGCGAGAAACCGGCGAGTCCATTGGATGGAAATTTTTTGGATCGGATGAGCGTCACGGCCGCGCTAAACTGTCACAGTTCCTCGCCGGGTGCAATTCCGGCACAAGTTTGATCCAACCATGCTTGTCTTTCCCCGTCAGGAAGGCGTGATTTTTCGCTGGCAAGGCCATGAAAAACCTTCATGTCTTCACCAGCTTCGACAAACAATTGCCTGAAAGCACAGTTGCCTCCCTGGTAGGTATCGAGCAGGGCAAAGCGTGCGTTATTGGGCGGTTTGAGGAACCAGCCTCCGAAGTAATCCCTGCCATCCCACTTTGAGTCGCGAATCCGGCCATATGAATCTTCCATTCTCTCAAAAACTGTCAGTTTTCGGGCGCGAAGTTCATCCGGCTCCTCGCCCGAGGCGTAGACTTCCTCCAACTCGTTGCGTGTGACCTGCATCAGCTCGGTAAAGTCACCCTCAGCCTCTTCCAGTTCCAGCCATTGCTGCAACGCTACCTGGTCTTCCAGGCTCCGCAGCCATTGCTGGACGCCCACCAGTTCGACGAAGCTGGCATAGGATTCGTTAAAGCGCGAGTCGCCTTTCAGATAAAGCTGCTGATGTGCCAGCTCATGAATGATGTACGCCGCGAACCTTGCATCGGATCGGCTCCACATGGTGTCCAGCAGCGGGTCATCGAACCAGCCCAGGGTTGAGTAAGCGATTGCAGGAGATACGGTCACTTCATACTCTCGCTTTTCCAGTTTGTCCGCAAACGCCCCGGCCTTGTCTTCAGCAAAGTATCCCCGGTAGGGAACGCAACCTGAAACCGGAAAGCACCATTGCTTCGCTTGCAGGGAAAACTCGGGGGCAGCCACCACGTTCCAGACCACGGCATCCTGGCCGGTTACAACAAACTCGGTGTAACTGCCATTATCCGGCAACCCAAGCTGGTCAATGGCGAATGCAATGATCTGACGCGAGAGCTGCAGTTTCTCTGCGGTGAATTCGTCAACTGTTCCATGTTCCAGGGCTTCGTCAACCGGTTGGCGGGCATGCATCAGGGCAAAATGGCCAGAGGCGGCCTGCCAGTAGTATGCCGGACTGGCACAACTGCTCATCTGTGATGCCACGACCACTGCGCCCACGATCAGCATGAGCTGGATCACCAGGCGTGTATTTTTTCTTTTGCTATTGGAAAACACTGGTTCTGGGACCATCTTGCCGGTTAAGCATTCAGCTAATCATCCTAAAAATCATTCAATCGGGCAGGTAACGATGGACAAGATACGCAAGTCAGACGAGGAATGGCAGGCCCAGCTTTCCGATGAACAGTATCGGGTTACTAGAAAGGCAGGAACGGAAGCTCCTTTCAGTGGCGAATACGAGGAGCACTTCGACACGGGGCGCTATGCCTGTATCTGCTGCGGACATGAGCTGTTTGGCTCTGACAGCAAATTCAACGCTGGCTGCGGCTGGCCCAGCTTTCATGGTGAGCTGGATGACGCTGAAATCGTTCAGCGATTCGACGACAGTCATGGAATGCGACGAGTCGAGTTGTTGTGTCCGAAGTGCGATGCTCACCTGGGGCATATCTTTCCAGATGGCCCGCCGCCAACCGGGACGCGCTACTGCATCAATTCCGCCTCGTTGAAGTTTCTGGAAGAAGACAACTGAAAAGGGGTAAGGCCCAGGTGTTCCCCCAGTGTCTGCCCGGATGGCCATGATAGCCAGTTCAGTGGCCACGGAAGCTGTGTCCCTTCCGCGACACGCGCAAGTACATCCCTGTAGCTCTTTTCCGACTTCCCTGTCTCCAAAGGTCGCGAAAGGGACACAGCTTAACCGTGGCTTGAAAGGCCCAGGTGTTTCCACCAGTGGCATAAAGCCGGATGCCGAATAATTCCTGAGCGACTGGACAGCGAGGCAGGGAGCAGGCCAAAGGCGACGTAACGAAAGATGCGAAGCGTCGTAGTAAGGAGCCGACGCCGTAGCGGCCGAGCCAGCGACGTCCAGCACAGGGACGTGCTGTCGGCGCGTGTCCACCAAGCGAGGGAATTATTCGGGTAGCCTTTTAAGGCCATCCGAGCAGACACTGGGGGAATAGCTGGGCCTTTTAAGCCTTGCTGACAGGTGTATCTGCGTAATCATCACCGTAGTACTTGGACGTGATGGCGGTGTGGAAGTCTTCCGATCGAACTGGTGGGTATTTGGGCTCGCCCAGGCCGGGAAGGACCTCGAGGATTTCGTCCTCCCAGGTGTAAATCGCCATGGGAAAAGAGATGCGCGGCCCGGTGACCGACGCAGGATCGCGGGGTTGTGCAACACGATGGGTGGTTGAAGGAAAAACATCATTGCTGATGCGTTGCATGTAGTCCCCGGTGTTGAGGATGATGCTTCCGGGTGGCGCATCCAGTCGAATCCATTTCATGTTGCGGCGGTTCAGTACCTGAAGTCCATCCACACTGGGTGCCGGCAGCAATGTGAACAGGTCAACATCCTCATGCCCCAGCATCCTGCCTCCTGGGGGAGGTGATTTCCCATCGGGAAGGGGGTAGTAGTTCAGCCTGAAGCCGAAGTTACAACCTGTCAGTTTTTGGTCGTAAAGGTGCGGGTCGCAGCCAAGGTATCTCAGAAGCGACTGCATTACCGGCAGGATCAATTGCTCCTGGGCTAATACCAGTTTCCTGAATTCTGATTCGAATCCTGGCTGTGGCCAGAATATGTTCTCGTTAAAACTATCAGCCTCATCGAGGGCGAACGCCCTGCGGCAGAAAACCCAGCCTTCCACCAGGTCAGGATGAATGATGGTGGTTTCCTTCACCGGGAAATAGCCCTGGTTGACTGAGCCATGTCGTTTTGCACGAAAAGCCATGCGTTGATCACGCGTGGTTTCTTCGAACATGCGGCGGGTGGTGCTTTCGATATGATTGTAGAGTTTCAGATCGATGCCGTGACCGGTCAGGATGGCAAAACCGATGCCTTCAAGCGCTGCGCCCAGTTGCTCGGAAAAGGCGGTCGTTTCGGTTTCATTCCTGGAAAGCAAAGCTGACATATCGCAGGTTTGAATCTGGTAATCATCGTCAAATGATTCCTCTCCAGCCTGCTCGGAAAGGTAATACGCCTGCTGCTTGTCGACCTGTTCGTACTTGCGGAACTCGCGATTAAGCGCCGTGATGCCTTTGTCGATGTCCGGTGGGGACTTTGACATCAGACCACGCCGAGTGCCGAAAGCGCGCCACCAGCCAGGATCGCGAACAATACAACTGGCACTACCCAGCGAATCCAGAATGTCACGATGGAAACGGCTCGCTCTCCAAGCCCCAGCGCAACCTGTGCTTTGACCGCAGCTTTGCCCAGGCCCCAGCCAAAGGCAATCACAGCCATCATGGAGCCGAGCATAAACAGGCCGGAGCCGACCACCAGGTCAAGAGTGCCTATGATTTGCGGATTGTAGGCAACCGGAGCCATGGCAACAATCATTGCCACTCCGACAACCAGCGTCCAGCCGCGGCGGCTCAGCTTGTCGCTGAAATGGTCATGCAGGGCGCCAATGGTGGCCTCGAAAGCGGCGACGATTGTCAGTATCGCGACGAGTGCCCAGGCGGCCAGGAACGGTCCGCCCAGTAAGCGACCACCAGGCATGACTTCAAACAGTCGTGGCAGTGTGTTGAACAGGAGTGGTGGCCCCGCGGCGAGGTCGAGCCCAAATACCAGTACTGCGGGCACCACGAACAGGGACGCCAGAACTGCGGCGCCGGTATCAATCAGCCCGGTTGCAGCCGCTGATGGCACCAGTGTTTCCTGCTCTCGCAGGTAACTGCCATACAGCACACCGATACAACCTGAAATTCCCACGGAAAAGCAGGCCTGGCCCATTGCTGCAAACCAGACGCCCGGGCCTGCCTGTGAGAAATCAGGCCGCATAAATTGTTTGAGCTCTTCAATGGCGCCATCCAGGGTCAGGGCAACGCCGACCATGTAAAGCACGATGATTCCAAAAAGCGGCATGATGATGAAATTGGCTTTCTCAATGCCGCGCCTCAACCCTCGCTGGACGATCCACAGAGACACGACGGTCAGGCCAATCGCGTACATGAACTGCATGCGATTGTTGGCCAGTCCTTTCTGGTATTCGACAATCCCCTGTCCGTCAAAACCATGCCACAAGGCGAACACGGCGCTGTAAATCACGTTGCCAACCACGATGTTGTAGTAGGTCAGGGCGGTGAAAACCACCAGCACCAGGAAAAAACCCAGGGGCAGGCCGAAGCGCGTTCCAAACGCGGCTTTGTAGGCACCTATTGGTCCCGAGCCTGTTCCCCTGCCCAGTCCCCACTCCGAGGTGAGAACCGGTACGGCGAGAACGATAACGAATACGAGATAAATGATCAGAAAAGCGCTGCCACCGTTCTGGCCCATCATGTACGGGAAGCGCCAGACATTGGCCACGCCGACTGCGAACGCCGCCATGGCCAACAAGGTTGCGAATCGTGAACTGAATTGTGGTCGCGACATCTATCGAGCCTCTCTTCCCTGCTCCGCTGCAAGCAAAATTATTGCAGCGAAGGCGGCTGTGTTCGGCAGCATGATTTGGAAATTTCTCTGACTCGCTTTGCTCGCCAACCAAAATTTCATGTTTCTTTTCTCCGTTCTGACGAATAGTTTATTGCGGGGCTGCCGGCAGGGTAGAACATACCCAGCAATTCGATGCCATCGTCTACTGTACATTCCATGCAATGGGGTTGTTTGCGCGGCAGAAAGATCAGGCTGCCCGCCCGGACCGGAGTGCTCGATTCCCCCATGTGGATTCTGCCTTCGCCGGAAAGCACGCAAATGACTTCCTCGTAACGATGAAAATGCTCCGGAGCACGAGAACGCGGTATCGAACCGATGAACTGCGTGACCGCAGTGGAACCGGTTTTGGGGCCGACCAGCACCTTGAAATACCGGTCACCTGTGGCTTCTTTTGCGGCATTGCCGACAGAAACTATCCGCGTAGGATATTTTTCGTCAAATGCTTCAGTAACAGCTTCGGGCGCTTCGTCATTCCCTTCCCAGGGAGAATCACTGGCTGGGCAAATTGCCATCACCAGCCGGAGACATTGATCATTATCCGGACTCAGCATCAATGATTCGGCCATTCGCACATAAACCCCGTCACCTTCAGAAACCGAAAAACCACGCCCGGCGATTGAGATCATTCCGCTGCCAGCCATGACATACAGGACTGTTTCACTTTTGCGTTGCGGAGGAACTGAAAGGGTTTCATTGCTCACTTCCAGAACGTGCAGGGACAGCTTTTCCGTCCCCTGGCCGGATGCAAAGGCGCACGCCCAGCGTGAGCGGCCCCTGGGATGCCAGTCCAGGTCATCCAGATGGCGTACCAGCCGGCCCTGGATTTGTTCTTCGGGGGCGCTGTTTCTAACTGCAGATGATTCCTGCATAATCGAACCGGATCACTTACTCAAGAATGATTGCGACACAGTGTAGCTGCGAAAGCCTATGGAAAACACGAAACAACCAACAACAATCGATCCCTTCCATCTTGCAGTCGTGGTTGACGACCTTGATGCTGCGCGTGGGTTCTACGGCGGGGTGCTTGGATGTGCGGAAGGTCGATGTTCAACTGAATGGGTGGATTTCAACTTTTTTGGTCATCAGCTGGTTTGTCATCTGGGTGAAAAAAGCGATGGCATTCACAATGATGTCGACGGAGAACACGTTCCCGTTCCCCACTATGGCCTGGCAACTTCCATGCAGTCCTGGAAACAATTGCGCGACAGGCTGGTAGAGGCCGGTACCGAGTTTATCCTTGAGCCACAAATTCGTTTCGAAGGGCAGGTGGGTGAACAGGCCACCATGTTCCTGCAGGACCCTGCCGGCAATCACCTGGAATTCAAGGCGATGAGCGATCCAGATCTTTTGTTCGCAAAGGCAGACTAGGGGTTGTTCAAAGTCTACGAAAATTTTGATATTTCCCGCGTTGGCCAGATGCAATCGGTTCTCGAGGCCAATGGCATCCAGACTTACATCAAGAACTATTATTCATCTGGCGCCCTGGGTGAAATACCGTTTGTCGAGATCTGCCCACAGCTTTACGTGCTGGAAGAAGCGGATGTTCCCAGGGCCAAAAAACTCCTGCAGGTTGATTTACCGCCGGAAATACAGGCTTCCGACTGGGTTTGCCCGGAATGTGGCATCAACATTGAAGGGCAGTTTGAAAACTGCTGGAAATGCGGTATGCACCGTGATGATGGATAAGTGCTTTTGGAAAGATTTCGAGCAGGCTTCAACTGGGCAGTATGGCTTTCAAAAACCCGCCATAAATACATCCCTGTAGGCTCGGATGATTCGTCCCTGAATCATACGGTTTTTGAAAGCCATACTGCCCAGCCGAAGCTGTGACCTCGGAGTTTGCCCAACTGCCCGCGCCACCTAAGTTTGCTCGATTTTCCGGGGTTCCGATCTCGCTATCACGCTCAAACCGCGTGGGAGGCTGCCCTTCAGAAACCGTATGCGGCATGGAAGCAGGCCAAAGGCGACGTGATGAAAGACACGAAGTATCGTAATTAGGAGCCGAAGCCGTCGCGGCCGCATCCGAATCTAGGGGATGTATTAACAGCGCAGGCTCATTTTCAGGTACGGCTTTCGTCTTTTGGAGAGAAGTGCCTGAAAATGGCCGCTGCGCGTGTGTTTCTGAAAGGCACCCCTCCAACGCAGCTCCTGCGCGAGTGCGAGATTGGCGTGTTTTATGCCTTCGGATTGTTGTCTGCATCCCACGAAACTGGCACGGCATCCACTGCTCCGGGCAGGCAGGATTGCCTTCAAAAACCGTATGATTCAGGGACGAATCATCCGAGCGTACAGGGATGTATTTACAGCGTGTTTTTTAAGGCAATCCTGCCTGGTCGGAGCAAATGATTGAGTGATCTGCACAACTCTGTTCAGGCTCTGTTCTTGACCCTATAAAGCGGCAGCAAGAAGAATGCGGCGCCGATGGCGGCAAACAGGTGCTTGAGTGAGTGGCCGGAAATAAAGCCGAGGTATTGGTAGATCGCCGAGTCGAAATGGTTTTTTCCGCCTTGATTCACGTTGTGATTGATCGCGGAATTCTTATTTGTCATCACCACGAAGTCGTGCCACTTCGATCTGCAGGCGTTCGGCAGAAACCTCGTCGGGCGGTATTGGTTTACCAATACGCAGTTCGATTTTCGCCCACAGCTTGTAGGGCCTGCGTTTCCAGAAAGACTCGCGGCGGCTGAACATTGAACCCCATAAATTGCAGAGCGCCATCGGTACAACCGGCACCGGCTGGTCTGCGATCAGCTTGTCGATGCCGGGTTTGAATTCGTTGATATCGCCATCGTGGGTGATTTTGCCCTCAGGAAAGATTCCCAGGACGTCGCCTTCACGTAAAACATCGTGCATTCCTTCAAAAGCGTTCGCCAGGATCTGCGGCTCTTCCTTGCCTGAGGCGATGGGAATGGCCTTGCTTGTCCTGAAGATGAATTTCAGCAGGGGAATGTTGTAGATCTTGTAATACATCACGAAACGAACCGGCCGTCGCACCATCCCGCCCACGATCAGTGGGTCGACAAAACTGACATGGTTACAGGCCAGGATTACAGCCCCGTCCCTGGGAATGTTTGCAGAACCAGTAATTTTCACGCGGTAGATGGTGTGAATCAGCAGCCATACCAGGAAACGCATCAGGAACTCGGGCACCAGCGAGAAGATGTAAATTGCCACGACTGCATTGAGAATGGCAGTCATCAGGAACAGCGTTGGAATGGAGAAGCCCTGGCCGCCCAGCACCAGCATTGCCATCACTGCTGCAACCACCATGAATAGCGAGTTGAGAATATTCAGTCCGGCAATCACTCGCGAGCGATGCCCCGGGTCCGAGCGCGACTGCACAAGCGCATATAGTGGAACGGTGTAAAAGCCACCAAAAACCCCGATCAGCACAAGGTCAATGGCAATGCGAAGGTTTGCCCCGTCACTGAAGAACTGCGCGGCTGTGACTGCCACGCCGGGTGTGGTGGGTGATGCGAAATACAGGTCAATACCAAACGCCGTCAGCCCGAAAGCACCCAGCGGCACCAGGCCAATTTCGACATGGCCGCCTGAGAGTTTTTCGCACAGGAGTGACCCTGTGCTGATACCGACGATAAACAGCCCCAGCAGGGCCGACATCAGGTTCTCATCACCCCCCAGGACGTTCTGGCTGTAACTGGGAATCTGCACCAGGAAAATGGTGCCGAAGAACCAGAACCAGGAGATGCCCAGCACGCTGTTGAGGACCGTGCGGTTTTCGTTGATGAATTTAAGGTTTCGAACCGTTTCCGTGGCCAGGTTCCAGTTGATCTTCAGTTCAGGATCGGCTGGTGCTGCTTTCGGAATTTTCCGGCTGTACCAGTAACCCAGCAACGCCACGGCGAACCCCACGACACAGACCCAGTAGGGCCACGAAACTTCGATGCCGGCCAGCTGCGGCCCGGCAATGGTGCCGGCCAGAATGGCAACAAAAGTGCCCATCTCCACAAGCGCGTTGCCACCAACGAGTTCTTCTTCTTCCAGCACCTGCGGAAGAATTCCGTATTTGATGGGGCCAAAGATTGTTGATTGCAGGCCCAGCAGGAACAAGACGCCCAATAGTATGGGAATGTTCTGCAAAAAGAAGCCAACCGTCGCCACGGC
Organism: Lysobacterales bacterium; assembly: GCA_035267185.1. Lineage (GTDB taxonomy): Bacteria > Pseudomonadota > Gammaproteobacteria > Xanthomonadales > SZUA-36 > JAUIBE01. The sequence continues at coordinate 25,122 of DATFLY010000150.1, forward strand.
CATGATGCCAACTTCGAGCAGTTTGACCCGGCGAATCTGAACAGATTTTTCAAATTTGTCCGCCACCTGCCCGAACAATGCCGAGAACAGAAAGAACGGCAGGATAAACAACATGGCGCTCAGGTTGACCAGCTGGTCGGTGTTCATGCCAGCCAGGCGGGTCGCCTCAAACACCAGCATGGCCGCCAGGGCATTCTTGATGACGTTGTCGTTAAAGGCCCCCAGCGCCATGGTCATAAAGAACGGCATAAATCGCCGCTGCCCGAATAGAGAAAACTGTGATTGGTTAGACATATCAGGCTGTGGTCACAGACTTGCCACAAGTCGATTGATGCAAGACTGGTCCTAGCTTGAAATGGTGGTCAGGACGCCCGCGATGGTCGCGGTCATCATGGTGGCCAGGGTTCCGCCCAGCACCGCAAGCAAGCCAAGGCGGGCGATGTCGGGTTTGCGATTGGGCGCAAGTCCGCCGATGCCGCCAATCTGGATGGCAATGGAAGAGAAATTGGCAAATCCGCACAAGGCATAAGTTGCAATCAGGGTTGCCTTGGGCGTCAGCGTGTCCTTGATTTCGACCAGGTTTGAGTAAGCCACAAATTCGTTGGTGACTGCCTTGGTGCCGATCAGTCCACCCACCGTGACCGCATCCTGCCACGGTACCCCGATCACCCAGGCCAGGGGTGAAAGGATATAGCCAAGGATAATCGAGAGGCTGAGTGGCTCTCCGATCACGGTCTCAAGTCCGGTGATTTCACCCAGCCATGCCAGCGGATAATCGATCATGGCAATCAGTGCGATAAAGGCCAGCAACATGCCGCCAACATTCATTGCCAATCGAACACCATCTCCGGCACCAGATGCTGCAGCTTCAATCACATTGGTGGCTGATTTTTCCACTTCCAGCTTCACGGATCCCTTGGTCAGGGATTCTCCAACCTCGGGCCGAAGAATTTTTGAAATCACGATGGTGGCAGGCGCAGCCATCACACTGGCAGCCAGGAGGTGGCGGGCATAGAACAGGCGCTCCGCCTCATCGCCGCCACCCAGCATGGCGATGTAAGCCGCCAGTACTGCGCCGGCGATGGTGGCCATACCGCCCACCATCATGGTGAACAATTCTGATTCGGTCATGCGGGCAATGTATGGCCGCACCACCAGAGGGGCCTCGGTCTGGCCGACAAAGACATTGGCAGCCACAGAAAGAGACTCGCCACCGCTGACTCGCAGGATCTTGAGCATCACCCACGCCATGCCCTGGACAATTTTCTGCATGATGCCCAGGTGATACAAAACCGCCATCAGCGATGCAAAGAAGATGATCGTGGGTAACACCTGGAACGCGAAAACGAAACCGAAATTCTCGATGCTGGCCAGGTCGCCAAAGATAAAACTGGCCCCCTGCAGGGCAAAGCCGATGATCTGCACGAAGATTCGGCTGATGAAATCGAAGATGTCACGACCACCCGGAACGATGATCACGATGATCGCAAATACAAGCTGCAGCGAGATACCCGCCCCAACCAGCTTCCAGTCGACGGCTTTCTTGTTGGGGCAAATCAGGAAGGCAAGGGTGACCAGCACAGCCAGTCCGAATACTCCGAAAGCGATGGTGCCGATCATGAGGGAGCCTCTGTTCTAGTTTTTAGCCCGTTCGAATGTAAAGGCTTT
>DATFLY010000151.1:0-4972 GCA_035267185.1 Lysobacterales bacterium
AAAAAGGCGGGCAAAAATTCCCACGACCTTGATGTTGCGCTGTAATCCCATCAGGTCGCAATAACGAATCCAGTCCTCAAGCGCAAAGTCCGGTTGCAGGCGTTGATGCATGTCTGCCATCCATGTTTCGATCTGTGACCGGGGCCAGTGGATATAGCGGTCCCATACCAACGAGATAAAGTCATAGCTAATGGGCCCATGTACAGCGTCCTGGAAATCGATGACGCCTGGTTCTTTCCCGGGTTCACGCAACAAATTGCAGGAATGAAAGTCCTTGTGCACAAAGACCTGTGGTTGGCTCATTGCACTTTTGATCAGCGCGTCACACAGGAATTCCCATGAACGGGTCTCTTCACTCGTCAGTTGCCGGTTCCGATGACGCGCCAGGTACCAGTCCGTGAACAGGTCCAGGTCCGCCTGAAGGGCTTCCTCTGTGTAATTCGGCAGGCCCCCTGATAATACGTTTCGGGCCATACCTTCTAATACCGAAAACAGTTCAGGAAATACCTGTGGCGCTGTCTCTTGAGTGATGATCGATCGGTAAAGCTCGTCACCAAAATCCTCAAGAATGCCGAATCCCAGATCCAGATCAAAATGATGAATCACTGGCGCCCTGACTCCTCCTTCGCGCAGCCTTCCTGCCACATCTATAAAAGGTCGTGAATCCTCCTTGTCGGGAGGTGCATCCATTAACACTAGTGTCTCTTTGCCATTTGCGGGCACGATTCTGAAGTAACGGCGAAAACTCGCATCTGCCGATATCGTTTCGATGCTGAATGGTTCGCCTTTCAGTTTTTCGTGCGCCCACATGGTGGCCTGCTGGAGGCGTGAATCGGAGTTGATTTCGGGCATGCAGAGCATTCTGCATCAGCGCTGCCAATTGATAAACCCATCAGGGAAAGATTCAGGTATTTAAATAGGACCATTGTGGTACTATATTTCCGTTACGTGAGCGAAGGCGTACGGAATATACGGGCTATAGCTTTTCAAAACTCTTGGAGGCAGGATGCCGGAATGAAGCTTACATGGACGTACTTGTAGCGTGTTTTGAAAAGCTGTAGACCGTGTATTCCTGGGAACTTAAGAGGCCGAGAACACGATGTTACGAATCAGCAAAATGACGGACTACGCCATCCTGGCGATGGTTGAGTTGGCACGTGATGGCGGCAAACTGAGCGCGCAGCGTTTGGCTGATCGCGTTCATGTTGAAACACCGACAGTTAGCAAGGTACTCAAGTTGTTGGCCCAGGCGGGGCTGGCGGTTTCAAGCCGGGGTGCGAACGGTGGTTACCGGGTGGCCAAAAGCGCAGCCGAAATTAACGTTGCTGAAATCATCGCGGCCATCGAAGGGCCCATCGCAATGACCGAATGCAGCGTCGAGCAGGGGCTTTGCACCGTTGAGCACAGTTGCAGCATGCGCAGCAACTGGCAACGCATCAGCCTGGCAGTGGCAAGGGCGCTCAGAGAGGTCAGTCTCGAAGAGATGTCGATGCCCATGCAGTTTGATTCCGGCGTTCTCAATATCACTACCCTGGATTCAACACCCAGGCAAGTTTGAAATACAGGTAACTTAACGAAATGAATATGGAAGTGGAAAGGAGTGAGTCGGCAGTCGACGAATTTGTCGGACGTAAATATCGCGATGGGTTCATCACCGATATCGAGTCTGAATCTCTGCCGCCCGGCCTGGATGAAGACACCGTTCGCTGGATCTCTGCCCGCAAGAAGGAGCCCGAGTGGTTGCTGGAGTGGCGTCTCAAGGCGCTGCAGACCTGGAAGAAGATGGCTGAGCCAAACTGGGCTCATCTGAAGATCGACCCGATCGATTTCCAGGCTATTTCATATTTCTCGGCGCCAAAATCAGACAAGGACCGGCCGCAAAGTCTTGACGAGGTCGATCCCAAGTTGCTTGAAACTTACGACAAGCTGGGCGTTCCGTTACATGAGCGGGCACGCCTCGCTGGTGTCGCTGTCGATGCAGTATTCGACTCAGTATCGGTTGGTACCACATTCAGGAAAGAGCTGAAAAAAGCCGGCGTTATTTTCTGCTCATTTTCTGAGGCGGTGCATGATCATCCTGAACTGGTCCGGAAGTACCTCGGCACCGTCGTGCCAAGCCGTGACAATTTTTTCGCTGCACTGAACTCGGCCGTTTTTTCGGACGGCAGTTTTGTGTTTATTCCAAAGGGCGTGCGCTGCCCGATGGAATTGAGTACCTATTTCCGCATCAACGCGGCAGAAACCGGACAGTTTGAACGCACCCTGATTGTGGCAGAAGACGACAGTTACGTGAGTTATCTGGAAGGCTGCACCGCACCCATGCGCGATGAGAACCAGCTGCATGCGGCAGTTGTGGAGCTCGTGACGCTGGAAAATGCAGAGATCAAGTACTCAACCGTGCAGAACTGGTACCCGGGTGATGAAAACGGCAAAGGTGGCATCTATAACTTCGTGACCAAGCGAGGTGATTGCAGAGGAGACGGTTCGCGAATTTCCTGGACGCAGGTGGAAACCGGCTCAGCCATCACCTGGAAGTATCCCAGTTGCATTCTTCGTGGTGACAACAGCAGGGGAGAATTTTATTCGGTTGCGCTGACCAACAACTACCAGCAGGCCGATACCGGCACCAAGATGATTCACATGGGGAAGAATACCCGCAGCAAGATCATTTCCAAGGGTATTTCTGCCGGACATGGCCAGAACAGCTACCGGGGCCTGGTCAAGGTTGCCCGCAGGGCCGACAACGCGCGCAATTTCACACAGTGCGATTCAATGCTGATCGGCAAGAAATGCGGCGCACACACTTTTCCATATATTGAAGCTGGCAATCCATCGGCTCAGATTGAGCACGAGGCAACCACTTCCCGAATTGGCGAAGACCAGCTGTTTTATTGCCTGCAAAGAGGCATTTCAGAAGAGGACGCTGTATCCATGATTGTTGATGGTTTTTGTAAACAGGTATTTCGCGAGCTGCCCATGGAGTTTGCGGTAGAAGCAAAAGCTTTGCTGGAAGTCAGCCTTGAAGGAGCGGTCGGATGAGTTTGCTGCGAATCAGGGATCTGCATGCCTCCGCTGAAGGCAAGCCGATATTAAAAGGAATCAACCTGGAGATCGGCCGTGGTGAAGTTCATGCCGTCATGGGCCCGAATGGATCCGGAAAAAGCACGCTGGCTAATGTCATCGCAGGTCGTGAAGGTTTTGATGTGACACAGGGCAGTGTCGAGTTTGATGGAATTAATATTCTTGAGCTCGAGCCGGAGGAGCGTGCCCATGCTGGCGTGTTCCTGGCATTTCAGTACCCGGTGGAGATTCCCGGCGTAAACAACACCTATTTTCTGAGAGCGGCGCTGAACGCCCAGCGCAAGTCCCGCCAGGAGCCCGAACTCGATTCCATGCAGTTCCTGAAGCTGGTGCGGCAAAAACTCGAAATTCTGCATATCAAGGATGACCTGCTTCACCGTTCAGTCAACACCGGGTTTTCCGGCGGCGAGAAAAAGCGCAATGAAATTTTCCAGATGGCCGTGCTCGAGCCAAAGCTGGCGATTCTCGATGAAACCGATTCCGGACTTGATATTGATGCGCTCAGGCTGGTGGCTGACGGGGTCAATCAACTGCGAAATCCAGAGCGTTGCATGATGGTGGTGACCCACTACCAGCGTTTGCTGGACTACATCATCCCGGATGCAGTCCACGTTCTGGCTGATGGACGGATTGCCGCCAGCGGAGACGCAGACCTGGCACGCAAGCTGGAGGACGAAGGTTATGCATGGCTGGAAAATGACAGCGCAAATGCCGCCCAGCCGGCTGCGGCGGGATAGACAATGACTTCACTTGCAGACAAGTGGACCAACGAACTGAAGCAACAGGATTCAGAGGATTCCGGCCGTCCAAAGTGGGTCGCGGACTTGCGAAAAGCAGGTGCAGTGGCATTCAGTAATTATGGCCTGCCTCATCGCAAGGTTGAGGATTGGAAATACACCCCTTTGAAGCTACTGGAGGCACGCAGCCATCGCCTGGCGCAGCGAGAAACAGAGACTTCCGCGATCAATGGTGAATGGCCGGATGCATTGCTGGACAGCCAGAACATCGCGCTTCAATTTCGCAATGGTGTTCTAAACCCTGACTTCAGGGCCTCAGAACAAATCCTGATTTACCCGCTTGAAGATGCTCTTGCTGATTCGAGCCAGCTCTCATGGCTTGAGGACACGCTCTCGATATTGCCTTTTGATGGTGCTGCCAGGGCATTTTCAGCGCTGAATACCTCCATGCTGGATCATGGCGTTGTGATTCATGTACCGGCCGGCACTGATGGCGGTACATTGCTTGTGCAGTATTCATTTGATGATGCATCACCTGCAATGCTGTTCAACACACGCGTGATCATTCGCCTGGAGCAGGGTGCCCGGTTGCAGCTTGTTGAACAGTTTGAAAGCTGTGCTCCCGAAGGCAAGCCTGCCCGGTCACATGCACTCAACCTTGTGAGCCAGGTGGACATTGGCAAAGGCGCTTCCTTTTCACACTTGCGGGTCCAGCAGGAATCAGATGAAACGATGCTGATTACACGGACTGAATGTGACATTCACGACGACGCAAAGTTTGAATCCAGCCTGTTTGACTGGGGCGGCGCCCTGGTTCGTCATGACAACCAGGTGCGCCTCCTTGGCACCGGCGCCAGCGCAACCATCAACGGTGCCTTTTTACAGGATGGAAGCCGACACATTGACCATCACGTCCTGATCGACCATGTAGCGGGTGGTTGCAAAAGCGACCAGTTTTTCCGCGGCGTGCTGGGCGGTAAAAGTCGCGGTGTCTTTAATGGCAAGGCTTTGATCCGTGAAGGAGCCGATGGCTCATCCGTGCGCCAGTCCAATGCAAACCTGCTGCTCTCGCCCATGGCGGAAATCAATACCAAGCCTGAACTCGAGATTTATGCAGACGAGGTCGAAGCCAGCCATGGCGCCACGGTGGGGCA
>DATFLY010000152.1:0-32361 GCA_035267185.1 Lysobacterales bacterium
CAAAGCTGCTTCAAAACCTGTTCGCGGCTGAAGCCGCTCCTACCATTCTCAGGTCTCGGCCAAAGCCGCTCCTACAATTCTCAGGTCTCGGCTGAAGCTGCTCCTACAATTCTCAGGTCTCGGCCAAAGCCGCTCCTACCATTCTCAGGTCTCGGCCAAAGCCGCTCCTACCATTCTCAGGTCTCGGCCAAAGCCGCTCCTACAATTCTCAGGTCTCGGCCAAAGCCGCTCCTACAACGATCCTGTAGGAGCGGCTTTGGCCGCGAATTTTTTAATCGTCTTTGTAAATGCTGACGCTTAATTCACCTGTGGTATCAATCTCGGCCCGATACATGCCACTGGTGTTGAAGTCGGCAACGATGTTGCCGGCCGGATCAATTGCAATCACGCCACCTTCGCCACCCATTTCAACCAGTTCTCCGTGAACGACAGCGTTTGCCGCATCACTCAGGCTGACACCCTGGTACTGAACCCTTGCACAGATGTCCTTGGCGACCGCTGCGCGGATGAAATACTCACCGTCGCCTGTGGCACTCACCGCGCAGGAGCGATTATCAGCAAATGTGCCCGCACCCACAATGGGAGAATCACCCACGCGCCCCCAACGTTTGTTGGTGGTTCCGCCGGTTGAAGTGGCGGCTGCGAGGTTGCCATGCTTGTCCAGGGCCACTGCACCCACCGTTGATTTCCACTCATCCGAAGATTCAGACACCGCTGCGGCATTTGGATCCTGCTCGCGCACGCGTTCCCACTGCTGACGGCGAAACTCGGTATCGAAATAACTGCTGTCCTCGAAAGTGACCCCGTTCATCCTGGCAAATTCTTCTGCACCTTCGCCCATCAACATGACGTGAGGTGATTCGGTCATGACTTTGTGAGCCAGGAGGATGGGGTTGCGCACGCCTTCAACTCCGGCAACCGCACCTGCCTGAAGCCCGTTACCCTCCATCAGAGAAGCATCCAGTTCATGACCACCGACTGAATTGTAGACAGCGCCACGCCCGGCATTGAACAATGGCGAATCTTCCAGGATCACAACCGCTGCCATGGTGGCATCAAGGCTGGTGCCGCCCGCGGCCAGTACGGCGTGACCTGCTTTGACAGCTTCTTCCAGGGTGCTCCTGATTGCGGCCTCTTTCTCAGCCCCCAGGTTTTCGCGGCGAATGGTGCCCGCGCCGCCATGGATGACTATGGCAGTAGGTGAATCACCCGCCGCGTTGACTTCGCTGTTCATTGAATATGCTCCGAAAATGAAGACTCCGCCCACCATCACTGCCTTGAGCGCCAGTGTGTATAGGCCGTTAAGAGGCTTCGATAATTGATTATTGTTCATTGATTGCCTCATGCAGATGGGGCTGATTCAGGAAATTTCAGCCAGTAAAGCGCTGAATAAATTTTTGGGTCAACCAGCAAGCCTTTTCTTGCCTGCGCTTTTAACCAGTCGTCGATTTCTTCAAGCGCAATGCAGTGAACCGTGATGTCCTCACTTTCGTCGCCTCCGCCTCTTGCGATTTTGGTCAGTTGACGTGCTTCGAAAAAGGTAACGATTTCATCGCTCATTCCTGCGGTGACCGGGCACTCAAACAACAACTTCAGTTGCGCTGCCTGGTAACCCGTCTCCTCAAGCAGTTCGCGCTCAGCCGCTGTAGCCAGGCTCTCGTCCTGGTCTTCAACATCCCCGGCGAGTCCTGCAGGAAGCTCGATGACAGTGGCCTGTACAGGAATTCGGTATTGCTCGACAAGGACCAGGTGGTTATCGTCAGTGACTGGCACAAGCACCACCACTCCGCTTGCATTGGAGCGCGTGGCGTATTCCCAGTTGTCGCGCTCCAGCAGCTTCAGGAAACGCCCACTGGCGTGAACGATCAGATCCGGATCGGATTCATTACTCTCAGGCATGTATTCAATTGTATCCTTGTAATCTGCTGGTGTTGAACCAATTTGGGCTTTGGCCCTCCAATTAGCACTCCGAAACCGACACATACAAGACTAAAAAAATCGGGCGCTGCAATACACCCGTCAGGAATGAATATGAAATCCAAAATCGTCACATTGATAATGTTTTTGCTGGCCTCCGTGCTGGTGATGCCTGTAATGGCCCAGGAGCCTGCATCGGAAGCACCCAAGCCAAGGAAATCGACCGGTAGGTTTCCTTCAGATATTACCGGACTTGAAGAAATGGCCCAGCTTGCCCTTGAAGAAGAAAACTGGCTGAGGCTTCTGCAAACCACCATCTTGCTTCGCAAGCAGCAGCCTTATGAGGTTGAGCATTTCGTCAACATGGTGAGGGCTTCGGCGATGATGGGCAGGCCCACTTCCGCTTATCACTACATGCTACAAATGCAGCAGCAAGGCTTGAGTTACGATTTTAATCAGCTTGATGAAACCATCGAACTTCGCGGTACAGAAGTCTACGACTACATGAACGACCTGCTGATTCGAGCGGGTGATCCGGCCGGAGAGGCAGAGCCGACTTTCGAGCTTGATTCTGAGCTGCCTACTGCACTTGCATGGGATCCCACCCGAGAGCAGTTCCTTGTGGGCACCGCTGGCGAGGGATCAGTGCTGGCAGTCGATGACAAGGGTAAAGCAAAGGAATTATTGAAGGCCAGTGAAGACAACAGCTTGTGGGCCATCATGGACATCGCTGTGGACGCAGAAAGAAATCGGTTGTGGGTTTCCAGCGCTTCCATCCCGCAGTTTCAAGGCTTCAGCGACAAACAAGCTGGCAGATCCGGCCTGTTTGCCTTCGAACTGGATTCCCTCAGGCTGGTTGGGACCTATCTACCAGATGATACCAATGCGCCATTTGAGTTTGGCGCTCTTGCCGTCGGCCCTGAAGGCGATGTCTTCGTCGTTGACCGCCAGGTTCCGGTGGTTTACCGCAAGCCAGCGGATTCTCATGTCATTGCGCCCTTTATAGTGGACAAGGAGCTTTATGGTTTCCGCGATATCGCGATATCAGAAAATGGCGCGCGCCTTTACCTGGCTGATATCAATAAAGGCATCCTGGTAATTGATCCGGAAAACGAAACAGCGGTGATGCTCGAAGGTCCTGAAACGTTGAATCTTGGCGGTATCGAAGGCATGTTTCACGTCGGCAACGAACTGATCCTGATTCAATCCGGCATTCAGCCACAGCGGCTTCTGGCTTTGCAGCTTGACCCTTCCGGAGGCCTGGTCGAAGAAGTGCGGCCGATGGCCATCGCGCTGGAGTGGTTCGACAAGCTCTCTGGCGGCACGTTTCACCAGGACGCCATTTACTATTTCGCAAACTCCCCTTTACTCGATCCGGCCACGGCTGATGGTGAAATCATCGTGTTGAAAACCGGGCTTGATGCAGGCCAGGACATCGTCCGGCCGGATATGAAGAAATTCGAGGAAGAGACGTTGTCGCGTGCACGCGACAACTGATTGAATGAGCAAGATCGGCCCCGGACAATGCTATTCGCATTTCCGGGGTGACGTTCCATTTTTGGCCCTTTTTTTCCACGATTAGTGAAGAGCGATGGTCCGGGTACCATTCGAATTCCCTCATCAGGAATACAGTCCCACAAGCTTTTGGCGGGGTTGGTTGAGACGTGGCACATGGAAGCGTCGGTTCCGAAGCAGGTACGGCTTGCATCCTTTCCGCAAGAAGTGCCTGCTTCGTACCATCGCGGGTGCCAAGGCTCCATGCGAGTCAGAGCTATGATTGCAGGATGCGCTGGCGGAGCATGTTACCGAATGCGAGCTGGTCAAAAAGCTGGTGCAGGGCAGCCTCGTCCGTATCTGATCGAAGAATGTCCGGTTCCTCCAGGGCGCACGGGACTTGCAGGTGAATACCGGTGAGAGATCTTGCCAGTTCAGCTGCATCGCGATGATCATTAAGCTTTTTCATCAGTGACTTCGCACCACGAACGCTCAGGTGCTCCACTTCGGCAAGTCGCTCAAAGATTGAATCGAGGTTTCCAAAGTGCTCCAGCAACGCCGTGGCCGACTTTGGCCCCACTCCGGGCACACCAGGGATGTTATCTACTGAGTCTCCTACAAGCGCCAGGTAATCAGCAATCTGCTCCGGTGTCACGCCAAACTTATCCTTGATTCCTGCTGGCGATAATTTCTGATTACGGGAAAAATCCCACCAGTAATCACCTTCGCGCACCAGCTGGGTCAGGTCTTTGTCGCTGGTGACCACGCAAACCGGATGACCCTGGCCACGCCAGTGCTCGCTGAGTGTGCCAATGATGTCATCAGCTTCGTATTCCGGATCGGCGTAACACTTCAACCCCATGGCTTCAGCCACGCCCCTGGCCCATGCGAACTGGCGTTTCAGTTCCTCGGGTGCAGGGTCACGATTGGCCTTGTAATCAGGATAGATTGCCGTGCGGTAATTGGTGGTCAACGATTCATCGAATGCGACGCCCACGTGCGAGGCATTGGTCTGCTCCAGCAGGCTGCAAAGAAATCCGGAAAATCCGTAAACGGCGTTGGTGGGTTGCCCTGCAGGGTTAAGAAATTCATCCGGCATAGAGAACCAGGCGCGGAAGATGTAGACGCTGGCGTCAACAAGATATACAGGAGGGTTACTCATGCGAGAGATTATGACATGAACATGAGGTAAGGCCGCAACAAGGTGCCTTCTTGCGCAACACGCTATAAATACATCCCTGTAAGCTCTTTCGGCGACTTCCATGTCGCCGAAGGTTGCGCAAGAAGACACCTCGCCGCGGCTTTCACCCTGGGGGTTTCTTGCTGTTCTTCGGGCTCTGGCGAAAACAGAGTCCGACTTTGGTTGCCAGGTTCCAATAGAGGTGGGTCGGCTGATCAGAAAACTCGGACGCTATAAGTCGAGGGCTAGGTGTGCCCGTTCCACGACCTTCGCTGACAGGGAAGTCAGCGAAGAGCCTACAGGGACGTATTCACGGCGTGTCGTGGAACGGGCACAGCTTCCTCGACTACTAAGTCAGAAGCTCTTCACCACTTTCGACGCGCTTTCGCAACAGGCTGTTGCGCGGGAAGTGCGATAACAAAAACTTCATTTGGTCGGCCAGGATTTTTCGGCCCTGCAAATAGACGTATTCAGCATGAGTCGGTTTGAAGGGAATTGCCAGTAACTGCATGTGCGCCTGCTCTGGAGTGCGCCCTGCCTTGTAGTTGTTGCAACGCTTGCAGGCCGTCACGCAGTTGACCCATTTATCCAGGCCACCCTGGCTCAGCGGCTTGACGTGATCCCTGGAAAGCAGGAAGTTTGGAAACTGCTCGCCACAGTAGAGGCACAGGGACTGGTCACGGCGGAACAGCGCCTTGTTGCTCAACGGTGGCGTATAGGCTTCAGAGAACAGGTGTTCGTGTGGGTGCTGCCCGGTGGTCGCGATGATCGCGTTGACATCAATGACGCTTTGTATTCCGGAGATGGCATTGATGCCACCATGAACCGTATAGACCCGGCGGCCAAGTGAATAACTGACCTGGGACAGAGAAATCAGGCGGACAGCCTCCTGGTAGCCGATCCACTCGAGCGGCATGCCTGCAACGTCTGTTCTCAATACCTGTTGCTGTAGATCCATTGTCCCCATTCTGCAATGGAGCTTCGAGGAATACAATGACTGCCCGAAACTCAAAAGCCGGATCGGCTGACCACAATATATTGTGGTTTTATTTCATTTCTATGGCTATATATCCGGTTTTTTGACAAAACACAAGCAATTCGACCCTGGTTGGGCCGGGAGGTTGGACCAAAAAAGGCTGTGAGAACCTTTGCTTTTAACCCCTGTCCTAGCGGGCAGAAGATAAATCCTGACAGTATTGTTATTGCAGAGGAGAATCCAGGTTTTGCTAAAGATGTTATTCAGGAAATCCATCCATTTGGTCGGGGTTGCAACCCTTGTCGCGGTTTTGCTCCCTTCTTCGGTTGGTGCGGCACTGCCAGTTGCAGTCGACGGCGAACCACTGCCTTCACTTGCCCCGGTCCTGGAGAGAGTCACACCGTCGGTGGTCAATATTTACACTGAAACGCGGGTACAGGTTCGCTCCCCGCTGCTTAACGATCCGTTCTTCAGGCGATTTTTTAATGTCCCTGAGCGAGCGCGTGAGCGGATATCGAGAAGCCTTGGCTCGGGCGTTATCGTTGATGCAGAGCTGGGGTACATTCTCACCAATAACCACGTGATCGAGGGCTCTACTGATATCTCGGTCACCCTGAATGATGGACGTAGCCTCTCAGGGGAAGTGATTGGTACTGATCCCGATACCGACCTGGCCATGATCCGTGTTGAAGCAGATGAGCTGGATGCTCTGCCAATGGCCGATTCTGAAGAGTTGAGGGTTGGCGACTTCGTCGTGGCTGTGGGCAATCCGTTCGGGCTGGGACAAACAGTCACTTCCGGAATTGTAAGTGCACTTGGTCGAAGAGGTGTACGAGGCCTCGAGTTTCAGAATTTTATCCAGACCGATGCGTCCATCAACCCGGGTAATTCCGGTGGCGCGCTGATCAACCTGCGCGGCGAACTGGTCGGAATCAACAGCGCAATTTTTACCCCCAGTGGCGGCAACGTGGGAATCGGATTCGCTATTCCTTCGTCCATGGCGCGCTACGTGATGGAACAACTGGTTGAGTTTGGAGAAGTCAGGAGGGGCACTCTGGGTTTGTTTGTTCAGGACCTTACCGGAGAGCTTGCAGGTGCATTGGGCGTCAACGTCAGGGGTGGTGCGCTGGTTGCCGAAGTCCTTGGCGAGTCGGCGGCAGAACGTGGCGGGCTTGAGGCCGGAGACGTCATCGTGGCGGTTTCTGGTTTGAGCGTGGCCAGCGCCCAGGACTTCCATAACATCGAGGGCCAATTACCCATTGGCCAGCCCGTGCAGGTTGAGTACATTCGAAATCAACGCGAACGGCAGGTTTCCCTGGATGTTGAAGCACTCAGGCAACTGGATGGAGCATCGATTGATCGACGCCTCAGTGGCGCGGTGTTTGAAGAATTGCCAGCCAAATCCCGCGCTGAAAGGGTGCGGGGGGTGCTGATCACCGAACTGCAGGCAGAAAGTCGTCTGGCTCGACAGGGGCTTCGTAGTGGCGACATTATCACCGGGGTAAACCGAACCCGGGTTTCCAGCCTGGCTGACTTCCAGGACGCCCTGATGCGCGCAGACAGGCAATTGATCTTGCAATTGCGACGCAATCGGAGTGATTATGTCGCCCGAATTGATTAGCAAGCCCCTGCCATTTTCGGAAGACACTGAATGACATACACAACGGACTCGCAACAAGCAGCAATCGCCCTGGTTCCCCTTGACAAGGATCAGTTTGTGAACTGGAAGTCGGAGGCTTCCGGGTCCCGGTTGCGATGGGTTGAGTCCAGTGGCTTTATGTCGGGCGCTGGTGAGATTTGCGTCTTGCCAGGGGCTGACGGTGGTATCGAGGCCTGTCTGTTCGGAACGAATGACAAGGGTAGTCTTTATCAACTGGCTGCTTTGCCTGGCAAACTGCCGGAGGGTACCTATCGTCTCGACAGCGACTGGGATGCCGATAAAAGGGCTCAGGCCAGTCTTGGCTGGGGTCTTGGCACCTATCGTTTCGATCGCTACAAGAAAGACAACAACACAAAAACCTGCAGTTTGGTCCTGGATGAGGACATCGCAGACCGTGTAAAGTCTCTTGCTGAAGCGCAATACCTGGTGCGGGACCTGGTCAACACACCCACTGAAGATCTTGGTCCGCAACAGCTTGAAGATGCTGTTTCCGAGGTTGCAAAGCGGTTTGATGCGGAATGCAAATCCATATCCGGCGACGATCTTCTCAGCAGTAATTTCCCGGCGATCCATGCTGTTGGCAGGGCTTCGACCCGACCGCCAAGGCTGATTGAACTGACCTGGGGTAAAAGAGATGCGCCAATCGTAGTTCTGGTCGGCAAGGGCGTCTGTTTTGATACTGGCGGCCTGAATCTTAAACCGACTGCCGGAATGGCCCTGATGAAAAAAGACATGGGTGGCGCTGCCCATGCATTAGGTGTTGCTCAACTGGTGATGGCCCACAATCTTCCGGTCAGGCTGAAGTTGCTGATACCCGCGGTTGAAAATTCTGTTTCAGGCAATGCTTATCGCCCTGGCGATGTCATACCAACACGCAAGGGCCTGACTGTAGAGATCGGCAATACTGACGCCGAAGGCCGGGTCATTCTCTCGGATGCCCTGACATATGCAAGTGAAATGGAGCCCGAGGTCATCATAGACTTCGCCACCCTGACCGGTGCTGCGCGCGTTGGCATGGGCACAGATCTTCCACCCCTGTTCAGCAATGACTCATCGTTGTCATCCGGAATCCAGGCTGCTGGCGATGCCTGCGAGGATCCGCTTTGGACACTTCCACTCTGGCAGCCATACAAAGACCTGATCAAGAGTAATATTGCGGATATCAGTAACAATGCCCGCACTTCGTTTGGTGGCGCCATCACTGCTGCCCTGTTTTTGGAGCATTTCGTGGATTCCGATGACAGCTGGGCGCACATTGATACTTTTGCCTGGAACCAGACCAGTCGCCCCGGCAGGCCGGAGGGTGGTGAGGCGCTGAGTCTGCGTGCTGTTTTTGCTTACCTGGAGAAGAAATTCGTTGCTACTGGGTGAAAGTAACCGCAGGGCAGGCTTCTCTTCATTGACTGAGTTCGCGGCCCCCCGATAAACAATGGGGGGCTCCCCTTACTCCTTGTTGCTTGATGGACTCACGCTTACAGGACTTCCATGTCCTGAAAGCGTTAATTCGGCTTCCCTGCCGAATTGTCCAGTCGCACCTGCGTCGCGCGGCGCTTCCAGGTCAATGAAGAGAAGCCTGCCCTGAGGTCACAAGCATGAGAGGCCTAAAGCAGAAGGAAGCTGAGCAGCGCCACGATCGTGGTCGCAGAAATCAACAACATCATATAGCTGATGCCCATCGCGCCATATTTGAAGACCGTGAGTGTCCAGCCCTGCCCATAGACGGTTCGCAATGAGAGGAACAGGTAAATTGGAATCCAGATGTAAATGGCGACGTTGATCCAGCCGAGATTCTGCCAGAACCTACTCTGTCCTCCCGGATCCTGCCAGTCAATCAGCGCGTTTATCAGCAAGGTGATGGTCAGAACCACAAACAGGAATGCGTGGTTGTGCAGTGCGTGTATCAGGTGCTCAACGTAGTATTTCTTCGCAAACAGGTACCAGATTTTCAGCAGCAGTGCGACGAATGGCAGCATGATAAACATGGTTGCCGGGAGCAATTCGAAGACCTTGTCGACGATGATGTCCGGGTTTTTCTCAATCTCCTTGCCTTTCTGCGGCGACTTTTCTATTTCATCGTTGATCCAGTTGTTAAACCGATCAGGCAAAAACGGAATGATCAGGGGATTGGTTTCGCGGTCCCATTCCTCGTCATTAAACTTGATGTGTAATTCATCATCATCAGGTTTGCTCGCTTCGACTGGATCATCAGGTGCAGGGGTGCCCTTCATGTCTTCCCAGGCTTCTGCTGCCGACGCTTGTTTTGCCTTGTTTATCTGGGCCTCCAGCTCTGCCCACTCTTCTTCGCTAAGGCCCGACAATTCATCCTTGTCCTTCAGGGTCGTGATGTCGATGTCATCGTCATCGTCGAAAGTCACATCGCCCACATTGATGGCGTTGCTGGCAAGGGTTGCTGCCAGGATGAAAAACAACATGCTGGAAAAAATAAACAATCGGATGGGCGTGGTGTATCTGAATCGACGCCCATCCAGGTAGTCCCGTGACAGCCGGCCGGGTTGAAACAACAATGGTTTCATTGTTCGCGTGAAGCGGGTGTCCAGTTCGAGAAAATCTTCAAAAAACTCGCGAACCAGGACAGGAAAAAACCGGATCAGTCGCTTGTCAGGTTGTCCGCAAAAATGACAGAACGGGCCAACCAGCTCTGTACTGCAGTTGAGGCAACGCTCCGAGCCGGCAAGCCGGCTTGGCTTGATCGTGAGTGACTTTGAAGGTGCCGATGATGGCGCTGGTGATGGCGCCGATGGTGGCGTGTCCGTGACGCTGGCTTCATCCGTCATTTCAGCAGCCCTGCCTGTCTCATCCAGTTAACCGTGTCCTCGACCAGGGGCCGGATGGGCGTATGCCGGTAACCCAGCACTGCCTTTGCACGCGTGGATTGACATCGCATGTGATGACAAATCATCGCAGCCGACTCCGGTGTAATTTTTGGTGGCTTGCGGGTGATCGATGCGACGGCGGCATTGAAGTGGGCGATGGTTCTCAAGGCCCATGATGGCGTTGGCTTCTTCGGGGTTTCCTTTCCAAGGATTTCACCGACCAGTCCTATGACTTCAGCAAAGCTGTAATCGTCTCCGCCCAACAGGTAATGCTCGCCATTCTCACCTTTGTGAAAGGCCGTAATGTGGGCTTTGGCCACTTCGCGCACGTCTGCAAACGCGCCTCCTCCGGGGGGAAGTGCGGGTAAAGTGTCGGTTGCAACCATTTTCACCATTCGTGACCAGTTGTGTCGATCGCCGGGGCCGAGAATGTGTCCCGGGTTCAGAATCACAGCCTCAAATTTCTGCTCGCTTACCGCTTTTTTGACCAGGTCTTCTGCGATACGTTTGCTGCGAACATAGTTAATCCAGTCACTGTTTCGGGAGCGTGGACTGTTCTCATTGATATCCCCTTCGAGAAATCCCCAGGTTGTAAAACTGGATGTGTGTATAAATCGTCCCGCACGCGCCGTAATGGCAGCTTCAATCATGTTGCGGGTTCCGTCGATATTGATGCGGTTTTGCTCATCATTGTTGCCAGCCCAGACATTGGTGCTGGCGGCCACGTGAAAAACTGCATCTACATCCCGCGGCATGGCCTCATGAACAGACGTCACGTCAACGATGTCGCCCTGGTGAATTTTCAGAGGAATATCCTGAATATCATCAAGCAGGGAGGTGGGCCGGACAATCACGGTGGTTTCCCAGCCCTGTCTGTCCAGTTCCCGAACGAGATTGGACCCAAGAAATCCGTTGGCGCCGGTTACGAATGCTGTCAGACTCATCTAAGAAGCCATCTAGGCCATCTCCAACTCTCCCGTGCACCACGTTATCGGTCAGTCGGTTCGAGTGCAAGGCAAGGTGATGAGAATCGGATTCATTGAGATGATCAGCTACAGTCTCAGGTAGAATTGCCGGTCTTCGCCCCAGAGCCGTCTGTACACATGGCCATTGCAACCACACAGCGCAACCATCCTGCGGAAATCCGCCGGACACTTCAGCTGGCTATGCCTGTGATCATTGGCCAGATCGGGGTGCTGGGCATGAATTTTATCGACACGGTGATGTCCGGACGGCTGCCGGAAAAGGACATCGCACTCGCAGGTCTTGGAACGGGTGGGGCCATCTGGTCGGCAATGATGATGCTGGTGATTGGCTCAATGATGGCGGTTCAGCCTACCGTCGCCCAGCTCGATGGAGCCAATCGACGCCTTGAAGCCGGCGCACAGACCCGGCAGGCCCTGTACCTGGCAATCTGGTGGTGTTTTCCCTACGCACTGGTGTTGTTTTACAGCGGCAGCATCATGCGGTCACTCGGAATCGATCCACAGATTATTCCCGTGGCTGAAAACTATTTGAGAGCACTGGTCTGGGGCATACCGGCAATCTGCCTGGTATTTCTTTTGCGATTTTTCAGCGAGGGTAGTGGGCACACCAGGCCCACCATGTTTTATGGCCTGTTGGGTGCCTTGCTAAATATCCCGCTGAATTACGTGCTGATGTATGGAAAATTTGGCCTGCCCGCCCTGGGAACCACAGGCTGTGGCTATGCCACTTCCATTGTTCTGTGGCTGCAGGCGCTGATGTTGCTCTATTACATTCGCAAGCACAGGCATTTCAAAGATTTTGAGTTGTTCAAAAAGCCAGAGCCACCTGACTGGAAGGTGATTTCAGAACTTCTCCGCTTGGGATTGCCGATTGGGGTAACTATTTTCGTGGAAGGAAGCCTGTTCGTGGCCGCAGCACTGTTGATTGCGAAACTGGGCCCGGTTCCATCGGCAGCGCACCTGGTTTCGATCAATTTCGCAGCTTTGGTGTTCATGGTGCCGCTGGGACTTACAACTGCAATCACTGTACGAGTCGGAAACGCGCTTGGGCGCGGAGATCCCCACGGTGCGCGATACGCCGGTTTGATCGGGCTCGCTATAGCCGTGGGGTTCGCGACTTTCAGTGCGTCATTTATTTTCCTGTTTCCGGAATTGATTGTTGCAATGTATACCGATGACCCTGCAGTGACCTCGCTGGCCCTGGGACTATTGTTCCTGGCTGCAATTTTTCAGTTGTCGGATGGTGTTCAGATCGCGGCTGCCGGTTGCCTGAGGGGATACAAGGACACGAGGATACCAATGATCATCAATGTCCTGGCGTACTGGCTGGTGGGCCTGACTTCAGGCTATTTTCTGACTTTCAATGCTGAAATGGGGCCCAGCGGAATGTGGATTGGCATGATCCTGGGTCTGACAGTTGCAGCCATTCTGCTGACCAGTCGGTTCCTGGTCACCAGCAAACGGCATATCCTTGAAATTCCAGCTTAATAAATGCGCCTGAAAGTCAGGTTTTCCTGCTCGCCTGAATAAAGGTAGAGCATGTCGCCTTCCACTTCGTAAGAACTGGCCGACTGGAAACGATCAAGGAACAGGTTTTCCAGCGCCATTGCTTCCGGTGGTCCGGCTTTGCGGGTCACGGCAGCATTGCCCAGCTCCACTTTGCCGTTCTTCGGGCCTTCCAGCGAGAATGATGTTGTGAAATCATTGACTCCGGTGTAGCCCCAGCACTTGCCTTCATCGCCAAAAAACACGGTGGGCGTGCCACCCTGGCTCAATTCCTGCTGATCAATGGCAACCAACTGCCACTCACCCATCATTTCGTATTGATCCTTTTTGGGCTCAGCTGTGTCAGCGACCCATTCATCGGTCGAAGGTTTCTCAGCAGCCACCGATTCCTCAGGTACGCCGACATCGTCCCGGCTGCAGGCAGAAATGCCTGCGGTTACCAGGAACACAATGACCAGCGTTCGAATTGTAATTTGGTTGTCCGGGCGTGCCATAAGCCCCTCCGTGGTCGGATTATTCTCTTGATCCAGTCAATACGACCACGAAGGGAGGAATGGGTTCGCTGTCAGGCATTTTCCTGCGAATTCTGGTCGGCTGTATTTTCGGAACGGGGTTGCGCATCCTTGCCAAGCCGGTTTTTCATTGCAGCCAGTTCTTCCTCGACCAGAGGATCCGGATCGTGATGAGACGGACCCCAGACAGATGGAGCACTACCACCCACCTCGTAGGAGCGAACCCGTGCCTCGAGATTTTCAACCTGCGTTTCCAGGCGATCAAAGCGGCTCATGGCGCGCCTTACCTTCTTTTCAGTGGGTGAAATCTTTTGTTCCCGATGCGAAACAGCAGCTGGTGTTTTACCAGCTTTGAGGGCTTTCCGTTTGCCTTTGGCCTCAGCCAGCTTACCCTTGAGCGTCACCATGTCATTTTCCATCTGCTCGACACGATCCCGTACCTCACCCTGATCGCGTACCACTGCATCGTGGCGCTGGCCAATATCATGCACAGCTTTCAGCGCAGCGCGAGCCAGGTCATCCCTGCCTTCAGACACCGCCCTTTCAGCACGATGTTGCCATTCAGCCTTTTCCTCTCCGAGCTGGCGTTCAAGCCGTTCGAGATGTTGTTGCTCAGCCAGCAGGTCAGCACATGCCATACGCGCCTCTTCGCTGGCATCTTCCATCTCACGTATCAATGCCCGTAGCAGTTTTTCCGGGTCTTCTGCTTTTTCAAGCAGGGCATTGACGTTGGCAGCGATGACATATCGCAATCTCGAAATGGCTCCCATAACACTGTCTCCAAATTTCTGTGAATGATGTATATAGTGATGCAGATTTCGTGCCATCATAAAAAATATAATAAATACAATTATTTAAGGTTTTTCGGCTGGTATTGTTCCTGGGCCGCTTGGTTAAATCGACTGAAATTTGGCGAGCCTGAAACAGGTCATTTGTCTTACAATGGCGAATTCGAACCATTGGAAACACAAGGATTCTGAATGTCAGCGGAACGTTCCGGGGTAACCCGATTCTTTTTAGGTATCTGGCGAATCATTGATGGTGCCAGGAAGGTATTTCTGAACCTTGTTTTCTTCCTGATTGTGTTCCTGATATTCGGGCTCTTCTTTGCTTCCAGTGAATCACTGGTTGTGCAATCTAAATCCGCTCTTCTTGTCCAGCCATCCGGTCGTGTTGTTGAGGAATACACAGGTAGTCCTCTCGACCAGGCCCTGCAAAAAGCCAGCGAAGGCCGGGTGATGGAAACCCGGTTGCGTGACGTGGTTGCTGCAATTCGCCGGGCCAGGAACGATTCGAAAATCACTCTCCTTGTCATCGATCCTTCCCATTTGTGGGGCATCGGTCTCGCTGCTTTGCAGGAGATTGAGGCTGCTGTGGAGGATTTCAGGGAATCTGGAAAACCAGTCATCGCCGTGGGTGATCTTTTGGGTCAGCAGCAGTATTACCTGGCGGCACTGGCTGATGAGGTATGGCTGAATCCCGAGGGCCTGGTCTGGATGGATGGATTCTCGGTTTACCGTCAGTACTACCAGGAGCTTCTGGAAAAACTGTCTGTTGAGGTCAACCTGTTCAGGGCAGGGGAATACAAATCGGCCGGGGAGCCCTGGATTCGAAACGATATGTCTGCCCAGGCGCGAGAGGCCAATCTTTCCTGGTTGCGTAGCCTGTGGCAGCTTTACACCGACGGCATCTCTCTTCAGCGCGGGCTGCGACCTGCAGAACTCAGGGAATCGATTGCAGAATTTCCTGATCGCCTGGAAGCGGTTGGTGGGGATTTCGCACAGCTTGCACTTGAAATGGGTTTGGTTGATCGACTGATCACTGAATCCCAGGCTGCCCAGGAGCTGGCTACCTTAAGCGCCCCGGAATTCAACGAGATGGGTTACAGACACATTGCCATTGATGATTACCTGCTGACAACCAGTCTTCAGCGCCTTGAGAAACCGGGTCAGAAAGTCGCCGTCGTGGTCGCCCAGGGTGATATTGTGCAGGGCCATGCTGAAAGCGGATACGTGGCATCGGAGCCCACCATTGCTCGCCTGCGCAAGCTTTCGAGTCGATCAGACGTTGCCACAGTGGTGCTTCGGGTGGACAGTCCGGGCGGCGATGCGTTGGCCTCCGAGAAAATTCGTGTTGAGCTCCAGGCACTGCGCGATGCCGGTAAGCCGGTGGTGATTTCGATGGGTAACGTGGCTGCCTCCGGTGGATACTGGATATCTATGGCAGCAGACGAGGTCTGGGCCAGCCCCACCACCATAACAGGCTCAATCGGGGTTTATGCGATGGCGCCCAGGATCAACAAGTCTCTGGACAGGATCGGTGTTCACACCGATGGAGTCGGAACCACACCCCTTGCCGGACAGTTTGATCCGACCCGGGAGCTCGACCCTGATGTGGCCAGGATCTACCAGTTCTCGATCGAGCGTACTTATGATGAGTTCATCAACCTGGTTGCCAAAGCACGCAACATGACCCCGGAAGCAGTCGACGAGGTTGCCAGGGGGCGCGTCTGGACGGGTACGCAGGCATTGGAACTTGGGCTGGTGGATCATACGGGCACCCTGCAACAGGCGATTGACTCTGCCGGGCGCATGGCGGGCCTTGGTACTGATTTCGCTGTCGAGTACGAAGAAAGCGAGCTGAGTGCGCTGGAGATGTTCCTGCTGGATATGGCGGGCGATGTCATGGTCAGGGCCGGAGGCTTCAGCTCCTGGCGCTGGTCAAATGTGTTCCAGGGTCAGATTTTTGGCAGCTTCCAGCGTGACCTCAGGCTATTCAATCGAGCCACTGGCGGGCTGGTGATCGAATCACACTGCTGGTGCAGAATCGAGTAGCTAGCGGGTGAGTCCGTCAGTATCGACTTGCGGTCGGGTCAGGCAGGCCAGTGTGAAGCAGCCATGCCTGGCGCTCCTGGTCATAACGCCAGATCTGTTCATCAATGATGGAACGTTCCACTGCCTGGGATTTGTGAAAGAGCGTTATCTCAACCCCTTGCGACATGGTCAGACCCTCGTCATATACCTGGGTTGAACGGACTGTATACCCGGTCACCTTGAACAGTCGCAATCGGTCCAGGTCAAGCCGGCTGATCGGATTCTGCTCCAGGTACTCCGGGGCAATAAAATTGACTGCGCCATCCCATTCGCTCCAGCGAATCATGGTTTCATACTGTTTGAGAGTGTCGCTGCGACTCTTGTCCATCTGACTGGTCGAGGCGCACGCAACGACAAACAGCGCGAGCAGTGGTGCCAGGCTGAAAGCCGCTTGTTTCCAATTACAGAATCCTTGCATGTTCATGGAGGGGATGGCTCTTTTCATGGTCAACGTGAATATTGTATCTGATCTTGTTGCCGGAAAATTAACCGGCCTGAAGGAAATTTGTTGAGATGACTGTGATCCAGCAACAAGCGGTCAGCAGCAGACAAATCAGAACTGCGGCTGATCCCATATCCTTCGCACGCCCTGAAAGCTCATGCAATTCCTGGCCCATGCGATCGACCACGGATTCGATGGCGCTGTTGAGCAATTCCACAATCAAAAGCAGGAACAAGGGGATGACGAGAAACAGCCACTGGGTTGTTGAGCCTGCAACAAAAAACGATAAGGGAAGAAGAATAATGACCAACAGCACTTCCTGGCGAAATGCTGCTTCATTGACGTAACAGGCCCGCAGTCCCGCCATTGAATATCGGGTCGCGGCCAGCAGCCGTGCAATTCCCGTTTTTCGCGGTTTCATATTCCTGGTAAAAGGGTTTGATCGAAAGGTATTCAGGACGGTGGTCATGCTACCATTTGCCGTTTGTAACTGCAGGAATTAATTCGGGCCGGGTGTGCGGTTGGATAGCCGTAACCTGGCCGGGTTAGAGTAGGGCTATGTTTAAAATCGCATCCTGGAATGTCAATTCACTCAACGTGCGCCTTCCCCATGTGTTGGCCTGGTGCAATGCCAACCAACCGGACGTGCTCGCGTTGCAGGAAACCAAGCTGGTGGACGAAAAATTCCCTGTAGAGCAACTGATGGAGATTGGTTATCACAGTGTTTTTTCGGGTCAGAAAACATACAACGGTGTGGCCATTCTGAGTCGTGAATCGCTGACCGACCCGGTGACTGATGTTCCGGATCTTGATGATCCCCAGCGACGGATACTGGCAGCAACCGTCGGCAACGTTCGGGTCATCGACCTTTACGTGGTCAACGGCAGTGAAGTGGGCTCAGAGAAATTTGCCTACAAGCTGGATTGGCTCGACAAGGTGACCCGCTGGATCGAAACAGAAATGAAAGCTCACGAGAATGTCATCGTGCTGGGAGACTTCAATATTGCGCCAGATGACCGGGATGTTCATGACCCTGATGCCTGGCATGAAAAAATTCTATGCAGCACGCAGGAACGCGCTGCACTCAAACGCATCCTGGACCTGGGACTGAGCGATACTTTCAGGCAGTTTGATCAACCGGAAAGGGTCTGGAGCTGGTGGGATTACCGAATGAATGCCTTTCGCCGCAAAATGGGTTTACGAATCGATCTCGTACTGGCCTCCGAGGCCATGCAGCCGCGGTGCACCGAGAGCTACGTGGATATCGAGCCACGCAGGATGGAGCGACCCTCGGATCATGCCCCGGCTGTTGCCCATTTTGACGAATGAAGAATTGATCAGTAACGCGGTACGCTCGGGTCAATTTCCTTTGACCAGGCCTCGATCCCACCGGCTATATTGCTGACTTCTGTAAATCCTTTCTTTCGGAAATGCTCCGCAGCGCCCTGGCTGCGCACACCGGTGTGGCAGTAAAAAGCCAGCTTGCTGTCTTTGGGCATTGCTTCAAGCTCTGCAAGGGTGTCCTGGTCAAGCAGAACTGACGGTTCAATTTTCGCGCTTTCGCGCTCCTCGGCTCCGCGTGCGTCAACCAGGGTTACCGAACCTGACTTCAGGGCCTCTGCGAGTTCCTCGACTGACATTTGCCTGACAGGTGGCGGCGCCTGGGGGAGTTCCACGCCCAGCCCTTCACCATGAATTGAATCAACCCAGTCAATTTTTGCGCCGCGGGCGCGCTGTGCGGTGGCGACGTCCATCAGCACTTCAATCCCGTTTGACTGTGTGGATATTTCGTTGCCCTGCGCGGGTCCAAGGTTGAGCTGAGCGCTCCAGCCGGAGTCAACCTGGAAGTGGAGCGCAATGCCCTCGTGACCCTGCATGGCCTCTTTGATGTTTTTGGCCGCTTCATCGGTGATGTTGATTTCCGGGGGTGTTCGGTCAGGCGCTTCCATCCCCAGCATGGTGTGCAATTCACCGTTGTTGAACATCCCTTCAACGATGTCACACCCGCCAACCAGCTCGCCATCGATGTACAATTGTGGAATGGTTGGCCAGTCACCATATTCCTTGATGCCTTCGCGAATATCCTGGTCATCAAGTACATTAAATGTCTGATATTCGGGTGTGATGCTGTCCAGCGCTGAAATGGTACGCGCTGAAAAACCGCACATTGGCGTCTGGGGCGTGCCCTTCATAAAGAGCATAATCCGGTTATCCCTGACCATGGATTCAATTCGGTCACGGGTGGCTTCAGTAAGGACTGATGTTTCACTATTCATGTTGAGGTTTTCCCGAGCATCGATTAACAGTTGATTTTAAGCAGATGCCTGAAAATATGCGGCCCGCCATCACTTAATCAAGCTTGTGATCAGGCTTCAAATTTTCCCGGTCGCAGCTGACGGTTGGAATCCTGGTAAGCAATTCGTCCCGGGAATGACATTCCCTCACCGGATAATTCCTGATCCTGAACGATCTCATGTATGTCGTTAAGTCCTTCCGGCGTCAGCGGGTAGAAGTGTTTCAGGGCACCAGGCGTTTCTGCAGTAACGGCAACAATTCCCAGGTCCGGCCAGGCATGTTCAGTGACTGCCGCCAGCGATTCAGCACCTGTGGGTAAAGCAGTTTCTTCACATAGAAAATGGTCGCTGACGCTGCCTTTACATCCTTCCGGAAGTTCAAACCTGATCGGGATTTGGTGAGCGGCAAGGGTCGAAGTATATTGACGCAACTCCCGGCTCCATTGTGCATACTCCTCGCCCAGGCGATGTGTTTCAACATCGCGGCCGGAGCCAGCTGTCGACCAGTGATTGAATGGCTGGAAAGTCACGGTTACGATGCCGTCCTTCCAGATCAGCCCGGTGCCCTTGCTGGTTGTGAGCGACATGAACTCATCCGTGCCCAGCACCGCAGCGTCGACCAACTGCCAGAGAGGCAAAAAGCCAAAGTGCTCCAGTTGCATCCTGAACATCGCATTGAGGTCTGTCAGCGTCATGAACCGGCCATGCTTGATCGCTATGCCGAATGCGGCCTCCAGCCAGGACGCGGTGTGAGCAGAAATCTGCCCCTCGGCCAGGAAGCGATGTTCCATCTCTTCTGCCAGTTCATGAATCAGTTGCCGGGGACCGCTGGCAAGGATTGGCAGCAGCAGTAAAACGGTTGGAGGTATGTTCGGGTCAGGTCTGAGAGTATCGACAGGAAGCGAACCATCAGTGGCACCCAATGCGGTTTGTCCTGGTGTGATTCCAGCGCTGACGTTGTCTCCGAGGAGTTCAGACAGTGCGGTGAAAACGGGAAGCTGCGGACGCAGCACCTGGCATTGATCAAGCAGAACGCCACAACTGACAAGATGGCATTTCCCGATTTTACCCAATACTGAATCCAGGTCTGCAGTGACATGCGCCAGCATTTGACTGGCATCGGCCTGATCGAGGATTTCAGGTCGCATCCAGGGCTTTACGTTGGCGCTGTCAGCGGCTCGTTCGGGGTCTGCTTCAATGGCAATCAGGAACGCAAAATCCGCGCGCTCAGCCGTGGTTTGAATGAACAATGAAAAGCCCCTAGAAGAAACTCATTCCAGAGCCGCCGGATCGTTTTCCACCGAAGCCGCCCCGTCGTCGCTGCATGCGGGCATGAAGCTGTTTGCGACGCTCCTCGAGCCAATCGGACTTGCCCAGTTTCATCGCATCCTCGCCAAGTCGATTTGATTCAGCTGCGCGGAAGACAACGAAATCCCGATAGGCCTCGATGTCGTGCTTCAGTTCGCGACTGACCAGGTCAACCATGATGGCATCATCGAGAAAACCAAGTGCCGGTATGTGGTCCGGAATCAGGTCCTCGGGTTCCGAAAAATAGGACAGCGCCTGCAGCACACGGTGTGCGTCCTCCTCGTCGAGGCCCCAGCCCCGGTCGACAACCATGCCGATCAGGGTTTCCAGCTGGTTCATGCGCTGACGGATAAAATCAGAGCAATCCGAGGTTCGCACTTCCACCAGCATGGACCTGGCGTTCTGAATGATCTCATCCTTGCTCAGATCACCCGATCGGTCCATGGCTCGCCGCATGATCTCGCGGAAGTATTCGATGTCTGTTTCGCTTAGTTCAAAAGTGATTGGAATCGCCATAATTGTTTCGCCAGGTCCTATTTACGGGTGCCGTCTCGTTGCGGACCGGCACCACGAAACTCACCGGGACGGCCGGGTAATGGATAGAGATAGCCGTCCTGTGAGAACTGTTCGCTGTCCCCGTCAGTATCGAACACCCGGCCCCTTATCGTGTAGGGGACACTGTTGATATCGCCCGATTCGAGATCTGCCAGGGTTTGCCGGACAGCATCCATTGTCGGAAATTCAATACCGATTTCTTCTGTGCCGTTGGGATAAATTTTGATGCCTGGTTGAATATTGTGACTGCCGAGGTCGGTGTCTCCCAGTGTCATCGACATCTCCAGTTCCTGCACCATCATGTCAACGCCGTTCGGGTTGTAGATATCCACCCGGGTCTGAATTTCGGTTTGCTGTGACTGCAAAGATGACATTCCAACCAGTGGCGGCTGACCTCGAACCAGGCCGCCTCCGCAGGCAGTCATGAACAGACAGGCAAAAATTAGTATTGAGCTATTGGTGATTTTCATAAAGCAGGCAACGGACCTTGTGTGAATCATAAACTTCGGAGGCTGAATCCAGTGTGTACTCCGGCGGATCTGCCTGGGTACACCGATTCAATACTTCCGGGCAGCGTGTATGAAACACGCACCCAGGTGGCGGAGTCAAGAGTGAAGGTGGCTCAATGGCCAGGCGCTCCGGGTCTGTAAAGGTCTCACGCCTTGCCTGGCCAGGTTGTGGAACCGCCTCAAGCAGTGTCCTGGTATACGGGTGCGCCGGTGCGTTTAACAGGGAGCGAGCAGGTCCGGATTCAACGATACGACCCAGGTACATCACCGACACCCGGTCAGCCATTTGCCTGACGACCGCCAGGTCATGGGACACGATCAGCAGGCCGAAACCCGCCTGGTCCCTGAGCTCCAGCAGGAGATCAATGATTTTTGACTGAACCGACACATCAAGGGAGGACAATGGTTCATCAGCAACAATCAGGTCGGGTTCTGAAATCATCGCGCGTGCCAGGGCGACTCTTTGCCTTTGGCCTCCCGAGAGTTCATGAGGAAAACGCGAGGTCGTGGCAGTTTCAAGTCCCACGCGTTCCAAAACGGATTCGATCCGGCTTCGCCTTCCAGCTGGCGTGTCGATTTTAAAATGGTCCAGTGGTTCCATTAATGACTGGCCAACTGTACGCCTGGGGCTTAGTGATGCACGCGGGTCCTGGAACACCAGCTGAACATGGCGACGTACGCGGGACCATTCGGATGATTTTCGGCCTGAAACCTGCTGGCCGTTCAGGCTCATCGAACCTGAATCTGCTGGTTTCAACCCCAGCAATGATTGGGCCAGGGTGCTCTTGCCGGAACCGGATTCCCCCACCAGTGCATGAATCTCGCCTCGCCGAATGTCGAGCGTCGCATCTCTGACTGCAACCAACCGTTGACGTTTGCCCCTGACCCTGACCGGGTGAGAGACACGACGATTCACCAGGGCAAGGATGGGTTCACCGGGATCATCGTCGCTTCTTATGACATCCCTGACGGGCCTGCCAGGTTTCGGAATGCAGTCCAGAAGATGCCGGGTGTAAGGGTGAGATGGCTGATACAGAAGGCTTGAGGTCGGCGCTGTCTCGACAAAACGGCCGTCTTTCATTACGACGATCCGCTGGCAGATTGTGGCCGCCACGGCCAGGTCATGGGTGATGAACAGGATCGCAGTGTCGTGTTCGCGACCCATCCTGACCAGTGAGTCCAGAACGAGCGCCTGGGTGGTCACATCGAGTGCGGTGGTCGGCTCGTCGGCCAGCAGGACAGCCGGGCGACAAGCCATTGCCATCGCGATCAGAATACGTTGTCGCATGCCGCCCGAAAGTTGGTGTGGATAACTGCGCAGCAACCCGGGAATATCGCCCAGGTTCATGCCCTCCAGGACTCTTTCCGCCGCCTTGCCGGGCTCGCTGACGGTGGCTTTGCCATGACGTTTGAGCACCGCCTGGATCTGGCTGCCAACCGTGAACACAGGGTCAAGGGCAGTCTGGGGTTCCTGGAATACCATTGAAATGTCACGTCCACGCAGTTGACGATACTGTCGTTCGTTCAGACTCAGGATGTCGTGTTCACCCAGCAGCATGGCATCAGCCGAAACCCGGGGTGTGTCGAGAATGCCCAGGATGGCACTGGCTACAGAGGATTTTCCGCTGCCTGATTCTCCGATCAGACCCACAACTTCGCCGGCAGCCAGTTCGAGATCGACACCATCAACCGCACAGACCCCAGGCTTGCCGGGGTAGTGGACTGTGAGGTTTCGAACCGAAAGAACGGGATTCATGCCGGCACCCCTGCGATCTGCTGCCCACGTTTTGCCAGCTTCGGCTCCAGGGCATCCTGGATGGCGTCCGAAAGAAGAATCAACCCGAGCAAAAACGTAAACAGGAATGCTGAAGCAGCGATGAAGTTTCCGAAGTGTCCGGCGATGACTTCCTGGGTGCTCTCGGCCAGCATCAGGCCCCAGCTGACACCATCCTGCACGCCCAGGCCGAGGAAGCTCAGGATCACTTCGGTCTTGACCGCTGCAACAAATACAAGGGTGCCCTGCACCAGTAAAATATGCATTGTATTTGGCAGAACATGACGGATCACGATGCGCCAGGCCGGTAATCCGATTGCCTGGGACGCCTTGACAAAATCCTGGCCCTTGAGCCGCATCACCTCAGCCCGGATCAGGCGGGCTGTGGTGGTCCAGAATGTGAGGATCATGGCCAGGTGCATGGCAAATGAAAATCCCTGCAGAGCATAGGCCAGCGCTGCGACAAAAAGGTAGAAGGGAATTGAATCCAGGACACCCATGATCCACAGCACAACGTCATCAATCCAGCTTGTGGCTCTCCATCCCGCCAGGGCGCCAAAAAGACCGCCCAGTAATGTCGATGCAAGCGAAACGACCAGGCCGATTTCAAAAGCGGTGCGACTGCCGTAAACGGCACGCTCAAAGATGTCCTGGCCAAGCACATTGGTTCCGAACCAGTGATTGCTACTCGCTGATTCCCAGCGTCCTCCATCGGCAATGGCCCAGTCCTGGCCCAGCCATCCCAGCCAGACACCCGCCGCCATAAGGAAGAAAATCAGTACGATCACCAGGCCAAGAATTCCCCATGGATCAGACAGCAATGCCTGTTTCATCCTGGTCGCACCTGAGGCGGTACCCGGCGGTTTAATTGATGAAAAACGGGCAGGGGGAAGGTTCAAGGAACTGCGCCTCCACTGTCAGCTACCGCCTGTTCTATCCGGGGATCAAAAAGCCGGTAAAGCATGTCGGCCAGTAGCTGGACCAGCACAAAACCGATCGCAGTGAATGCCACGACTGCCTTGAGAACCGGTTGGTCACCGTTGGTGATGGCATCAAAAGTAACTTTCCCGATGCCCGGAATACCAAAATAATTTTCCAGCAAAAGGCTTCCGGAAATCACGATCAGAGGAATTGAAAACAGCACTCGCGTGGTGATCGAGTTCATGCTGTTGGCCAGCACGTGTCGGGTCATGATTACCAGTGCTGAAGCACCGAAAGCTCGTGCCGTGCGTATGTGTTCCTTTTGCGCCTCCTCAATAAAAATTGAGCGATAAAAACGCGTGTTGTAGCCCAGGCTCACGATTATCAATGCAAGTGTGGGTACGGTCACGTGGTAGAGATAAGAGGAGAAGTCGAAAACCTGCCAGCCTCGCACCGGAAAGAGATTGAGTCCGTATGGAGTGCACAGCAGAACCTGCAACGCGATGATGATGACCAGGAAACTGAGACTCATGCCTGTCACGGAGAGCGCCGTGATGATCCGGTCCAGCCAGTTTCCCCGGTGCCAGGCGGCAAGCATGGCCAGGGCAATGGCAAACAGATTGCCAAGGATGAACCCGGGAAGCACCAGTGCCAGTGTGATGGGTAACGTGCGGGCAAGAATTGAACCCACCACTTCGCCACTGGAATCTGAATTTCCGAGATCGAGCGTTGCGATGTCTTTCAGGTAATCAAGGTAGCGTTGAATGAATGGCTGGTCGTATCCGAGCTGCTTGCGGATGTTCTCAATCTGCGCCTGGGTGGGATTTTTTCCAAGCAGGCCGTAGGTTCGGTCGGGTCCGAACCACACCATCAGGATGAAGCTGATCAGGGTGACGCCAATGATCAGCAGCAGGCTGTTGCCGATCTTGCGTAACAGGTAAGTCACTATTGAGTCAGGTCGGGTTCGACCTGGACGAACCGAAAGAAGCCCCCGCCGATGAATGAACGGTCCGGAACCATTGTCACTTTGCGGTTCCACATCAATATCAGTGTCCTGGAGATGCCGGCAATTGCTGCGCAGTCCTTCATTACCAACCGGTTCATGTTGTTATACATCGTGGTTCGCATCGGTGAAGGCTGCATGGTTGAACTTGCGCGATACAGCTCGTTGAACTCATCGTCGTCGTAATTGGAGGTGTTTGAGCCCGGCGACGCATTGGGTCCATAGAACAGCTGAATGGTATTTTCGGCATCGGGGTAATCCATGATCCAACTGGCTGTGATCAGCATGACCTCCCTGTTCTGGAAGGCGCGGGAATAGTCACCATAACTCGCATACGTTAATGGCTCGATCTTTTCGACCGGATATCCGATTTCATTCACGAAACTTCGAAACTGTTCGAACATCTGCCGCGTGGTGACGCCTGACACCATCCCATACTGAAGTGTTGGTAAATTGTCCTCGTGCCAGCCGTTTCGGAGCAGGAGATTGCGTGCACCATCCGGGTCATGACTCACATAATCGAAGTCCTGGTCCGATTGATACTCCGGCGTGGTCGGTGGAATGATGCCAGGAAAAACCTTTCCGAGCCCGTAGTAGAAGACTTCGTTGCGCTTGTGCCAGTCAAAGCCTTTGACAATCGCACAGCGCAACGCACGGTTTCGTTCATTGCGTTCCGGGTCGGGGTGGATACCAATCTGCGGGTCACTCATATTAAAGTAAGTCATGACCAGGCCCGACTCAAGGCTGGCGTCCATTGAAAACCGGTCTTCGAAACGAGCATTGAGCGCAGGTGGATTCCTGCTTTCGAGAATCGCGTCAAACTGGCTGACCGGAACCTTGATGAAGTCTGTTTCGCCGGCAATGAACGCGTTCCATCTAGCAGCGTCTTCAACAATAAATTCCACCTCGATGCGATCAGTGAAGGGCGGTATCTTTCCTTCAAGCGATTCGAGCTCAGGGCTGGATTGCAGTTCAGCATCATAGCCCTCACGGGCCAGGCTGAACGGCTCTTCGCGAAATCCCGGGTTACGCTCAAGCACAGCCCGGGCGGAATCGAAAGACGTCAGACGATATGGTCCGGAACCCACGGGATTCAGGGATAATTCAGCGCCATAGTGCTCTGCTGCCTCCCTGGGAACGATGGCCGAAAAGCCCTGCGTCAGTGTATGGGTAAGTTGGGGGAAAGGCTGAATCAGCTGAACCTGTATGGTGCGGTCATCGAGTGCCCGCAAACCGGGAACTTCCCGGTCATGATCTGCCCCGTTTTCCTGCCATTCATCCATTCCCACAATTCTTCCTGCCCATAGCCAGGAGCCGCTCGAACGTACTTCCGGGTCAAAATGACGTTTAATCGAATAAACGAAATCCTGCGCGGTGACCGCACGACCCCTTCCGTTTTCAAAAACCGGGTCATCAATAAAATGCACGCCGGGCTTGATGCGAATCGTGTAAATCAGGCCATCATCAGAGACCTGTGGCATACCCTCGGCGAGATTGGATTCCAGTTCATAGGGACGGGCAAGATATTTGTAGCGGTAGAGCGTGTCGTAAAGATTGACAGCGAAGAATTTCGCATAAATGTTGGATGCCTGGGCAGGGTCGAGGTTGGTGGGGGCACCATCCATGGCATGCCGATACACTGAAATTTCGCCGTCGGCCGAAGGCTCGGGCGGCTCCTCCACACAGGCAGTCAGTGTCAGGGACAGCAACAGGGTGCATGCCCTGCACAGGTCGTCCAGTTTGCTCATATTGCCAGCTTAGCCCAGCCAGGCCTCGGGCACCAAGACTGAATGGGTTTCCGCCTACTCGTAATCCTCGAGGAGTGCGTCGTAATCAGGGCTGGGCGGGTTGCCGTTGTAAATCTCAAATTCGCGGCGCTGAAGGTATACATCCCTGATCAGGACATAAGGATCCTCAGCCCCCTGGATATCCTGCTCCAGCGGCAGAAGCTCGGCACGCAGCGAAATGAGGTCAATCACGAGAGGTACGTAATTGTGCTTTTCCCTGGCGTAGTAGGTGACAGGACTGAGGTAGCCGTAAAGTGAACGGCCGAACGTGTCTCTGACTGTTCTCGGGCCCAGAAACGGGAGCACCAGGTAATTGCTCTTTTTCCAGCCCCAGACAGCCATTGTCTGGCCCAGGTCCTCATTAAAATCGGGATATCCGCTCCTGGTGGCGACATCAAAAAAACCACCCAGTCCAATAGTTGAGTTAACCAGGAATCGGCCTGTCTCGGTAATTGAGTCCCGAATCCGACCCTGCAGAATCAGGTTGACGAAATCCACAGGCCAGTTCAGGTTGTTGAAAAAATTACGCACCCCGCGTTGCGGGCCGTCCGGCATCACGCGGTCATAACCACGGGCGACGGGTTTGAAAACAGCGTTATCCACTGATGTATTGAACGCATGGGTTTTGCGATTAAAGCCTTCCCATGGGTCTCTCTCAGGATCAGTAAGGGTGGTTGGCTGAGTTGCACAGGCTGACAGCAACAAGGAGCAAAGCACCAGAATGGTGGACTGGAGGACTCGCTTGCTGCGATCTTGTTCAATCACGGCTTGCATTGTTTTCCCTTGATGGTGATCGATGGGTTAAAAATTCTTCTGCATCACATAGACGTGCGATCTTTAGCAGAGCATCTGGAGGATTGATGATTTCGATCAGAGAATCTGATCCTGACTGCTTTCGAAACAGGGACTGCCATTCCAGCAGGAGAGTCAGTCCTGCACTGTCGATGCGCTCAACCTGATCGAGGTCAATCTGCCCGGGCATACCCTGGTTACCGGACAATGTCTGCATGCTGTTGGCAAGGGTCATGACCGTGGCAAATGTCAGGTCGCCTGCCAGCCAGGCACGTCCGTTATCGGATTGCAGGGTCGCTTCACTCAATGATCAGGACTCTACAACTTCAATTTTGCCTGCACGCAAGTCGGCTGTGACCTGATCGATACCCTGTGATGCGACCTTGGGGCCAAGCTGGTTGCGAAATGTCATCACGTAGGAGATGCCTTCAATGGTGACATCAAATACCTTCCAGCCATCGTCAGTTTTTCGGAAAGCATAATCAACAAGTGCAGCGCCTCCATTCTCCAGTTTCACCCTGGTTCGTACCCGGGTCAGCCTTTCATTGTCCTTCGGGCCGGACGGCATGATTTCCATCTGGAGTTCGCCGCGAAATCTCAGCAAACCGGTCGCATAGCGATCAGTCAGCGCACTGCTCAGCGCCTCTCCGAATTCAGCTATTTTTTCCTGCGGAAGGCCACGTCCATGCCGGCCCAGAATCAGGCGGGCGCTGTATTCCTGGTCAAGCAGTGGCAACAAATCATCCCGAACCAGCGTTTTGAGTGCCTGCGGGTCCTGGTTGTATTCATCACGATTCTGATCAATTTTTGTCAGCAATTCGCCAGTCGTGTTCTGAATCAGCTCTGCCGGCGAAAGATCGTCTGCCCAGGCATTCATGCCTGGAGCAAGCAGGACCACAATCAGCCACGCGTTTTGCCATATAAAAAATCTGTGTTTCGTTCTCATCATTATTTAGCCCTCATTCCTCCTCACCGCCTCCACCAAACAGGAATTTACCGATCAATTGTTCCAGCACTATGGCAGACTGAGTGATAAATAACTCATCGCCTTCCTGAAGCATTTCCGGGGAGCCGCCAGGTTCCAGACCGATATAGCGGTCTCCCAGGATTCCCGAGGTCAGTACTGATGCACCGGTGTCATTCGGAATCTCGTTGTAGCGCGAGTCAATCTCCATATTAACCAGCGCTTCAAATGTGACAGGGTCAAGCGCAATAGATTCAACCAGGCCAACCGTGACGCCACCGATTTTCACCGGGGCTCTTCCGCGCAGATCGCCTACATTGTCGAAGCGTGCACTGACAATGTAAGTCTGATCGCCTATATCCTGACCAAAATCCGTGGCGCGAGTGGCAAGCCAGACCAGGGCGGCAATACCCAGCAGAAGGAAAATTCCGGAAGCGATTTCTACCCTGTAGTTCGCGCGCATATCTCTACCTCAATGAAATAATAGACCGTGCTAAACAAAAAATGACGTCATAATGAAATCAAAAATCAGAACCAGAACAGAACTCAATACAACCGTATTGGTTGTGGCGGTTCCCACACCCGAGCCGGTGGGACGGGCTGTATAGCCGTAAAACACGGCGATCAGGCTGACCAGTCCGCCAAACACAAGACTTTTCCAGAATCCGCCCATAAAGTCCTTGCCAAAAAGGATGCCGGTTTCGAGCTTGCTCCAGAAAATTCCGGGATCCAGCCCTACCACCCCAACTGAAAACACGACGCTTCCAAGGATGGCCAGTGCATTAAACATGGCGGTTAGCAAGGGTACGGAAATCAACCCTGCAAGAAAGCGCGGTAGCGCGACAACTTTTATCGGGTCAATTGCCATCAGTTCCATGGCATCGATCTGGCTGGTGGCCTTCATCAAACCAATTTCAGCGGTAACCGAGGTGCCTGCCCGGCCGGCGAACAACAATGCAGTCAAAACAGGGCCCAATTCGCGAAACAGTGATTTACCCACCAGCAGGCTGACCTGGTCAGATGCGCCGAATTGTTCCAGGGCATTGATTGACTGTAGTGACAAGACCATCCCTACAAAAAATCCGCAAATCATAATAATGACCAGCGATCGGGCGCCGATCAGGTAAGTCTGCTGCAGGGTGCTGCTGATCATCGCGGGCGTCAGACGAATGGATGCCAGCATTCGTATCAGGAAGATCAGGCACTGGCCTGCGCGGGCAATCGGCCCCAGGCCCCAACGGGCCGTGTTTTGATCGGCAGTCATGTCAGTGCGCCGCGCTGGTCGCTGCCTTGCCGGCGTTGTAATGGAAAGGAATGGGACCGTCGACTTTGCCGTTCATGAACTGATCAACCGCTGGCTCGGTACTTTCCATGAGTTCATTCGGCGCGCCTTCACCTGCCACTTTGCCTTCAGCGATGATGTAGCAATAGTCCACGAGTTTTGCCATCTGGGCCACGTTGTGAGTCACAATCATGCTGGTTAGACCGAGCGCTTCGTTGGTTTCTCGCATCAGGGTGCGGACTGTGGAAATCGCAATGGGGTCGAGTCCGGTCATTGGCTCGTCGTAGAGCACCACCGCTGGATCCAGCACAACCGCTCGTGCCAGCGCCACGCGCCTGGCCATGCCACCAGATAATTCATGCGGCATCAGCTCCTCGATTCCGGCCAGGCCAACCGCGCGGAGTTTTGTCCACACCAGGCGCCGAATCAGCGCTTCCGAAAGGTTCGTATGTTCCCTGACCGGGGTCGCGATATTTTCGAACACCGTCAGGTCAGTAAATAGTGCTCCGTTTTGCAGCAATACGCCCACATGACGTCGCAGGCCTCGCAGTTCGCTATCGCTGAGTGCATTGACGTCTTTCCCATTAATCTCGATGGATCCTGAATCGGGTGTGAGCTGGCCTGAAATCAATCTTAGTATGGTTGTTTTTCCAACACCACTGGGGCCCATGATGGCAACCATCCGCCCTTTTGGGATGTCCATGCTGACGCCGTTTAGAATGGTTTTGCTTCCCCGGCGAAATACGAGATTGCGAATGGTGATCATTGAGAGGTTTTGATGATTGCTTATTATCGTTGCAGCAAAGGGTATTGTAGTCGGTTTTTAACCTGACCGGACGGTCCTGGGTGATATGTCGAAAATATTTCAAAACACAAAAAAAGAGCGGAGGCTTGCGCCTCCGCTCTCGTGTAGTTTGTCGGAACTCCGCTTCTGGTGGACTGCAGATCCTCCTAGGCCTTCCCAACTTCGTCCTTCTCCGCCTTGCTCCGCCTCGCAGGTCAGGTCACGAGTAAACTACTCCCGTCTTTCTTTCTCGACGCTTCCGCCTAAGCTTCTGCGTCTATCTCAAGGGACCGCGTATCCCTCTCGAGTCACCCTTGTGGTACGACCGATCTATGGCAGAGTTCGGTCTGGGCGACGTATCCAGTACCACCTGGACACTTTACCGTTTTCTGTTGCCCTTCAACGCTTTCCGGCGGGTCGGCCTTCTGGCTCGGGACTTCGTCTAACGGGGGATCAAAGTTACTCCCGGTATGAATTTCTGTCAAACACGAAAAAGGACAACTTAGGAACGGAAATTCACAATGTCTCTCATCAGAAATTCACAAGTTGCTGAAAGCAATAAAATCGTGATGTTTGGCAAATAATTTTCTTTGCGACGAAGCGAATTGATTGCTCAAAATTAGTACAGCTTGCTGGGGCAGGCCAGGCATCAAAAAGGCCGGTTGTTGGTGCCAGATGACTGATAAGATGAAAGACCAGGCATTGATAATAGTTACCGAAAAGAGACTATCTTCACAATCCAGGTCTGATTGCCGGAAAAATAACAAGGAAAAACAGGTATGCGCATCAATGATTCTTCATCTGTTCCCCAGGAAACATCGAAATGAGTGTCCGTCACCGGGAAGATAAAGGTCTGGAACGCGCCATCGGCCCGCTGGGCGTCGGTGCGATTGCGCTCAATGGCGTCATCGGCGCCGGCATATTCGCGCTGCCCGGAGTTGCCGCAGAAGCTGCCGGTCTGTTCAGCCCGTGGTTGTTCGTGTTTTGTGCAGTGCTGATCATGACCGTGGTCCTGTCGTTTGCAAGGGCGGCCAGTTTCTTTGGTGATACCGGTGGGCCGGTGGTCTACCTGGAGGAAGCTTTTGGCAGGTTTGCCGGGTTCCAGGCCGGTTGGTTGTACTCATTCGCACGTATTGCCGCACTGGCAGCCAACGCGCACTTAATGGTGACTTATGCCGCCTGGTTGTGGCCCGAGCTCGATGCTGGCGCTCCACGGATGGCCGTTGTAAGCCTGGTGTGTCTTGCGCTGACCATCATCAATGTCCTGGGTGTGCGCGGTGGTATGGCCACCGTATTTGCCCTGACTGTACTCAAACTGGTTCCACTGGGTCTGATTGTTTTACTGGGCCTGGGGCAAATTAATCCTGATGTATTCCTGGCGCCAGATATGCCTGAGCTCGAGGGGATGGGTGGCCTGGTGCTGGTATTGCTTTACGCCTTTGTCGGATTTGAAAGCGCCGTGGTGCCGGCAGGCGAGGTAAAGAATCCTCACAAAAGCGTACCGAGGTCACTGATATGGACCGTGTCAGTGATCTGCGTGCTGTATTTCCTGATCCAGCTGGTCAGTGTTTCGGTTGTACCGGATCTGGGGAGTACGGGGCGGCCTTTGGCTGAAGTGGCTGAAAAACTGCTGGGTACGCCAGGCGCCACATTGCTGGTTCTGGGTGCGGTGTTTTCCATCTGCGGTAATCTCTCAGGATTGTTTTTTACCGGACCAAGAATGCTGTACGCCATGGGGCGCGATGGCGGTTTGCCTTCATGGTTTGCGGTTGTCAGTCCGC
Source organism: Lysobacterales bacterium (assembly GCA_035267185.1). GTDB lineage: Bacteria > Pseudomonadota > Gammaproteobacteria > Xanthomonadales > SZUA-36 > JAUIBE01. The sequence continues at coordinate 32,135 of DATFLY010000152.1, forward strand.
GATATCACACACCGGTCAATTCCATTGTTTTTGTTGGCGTGGTCGGCCTGGCCCTGGCGCTTAGCGGTGGATTCGTATGGCTCGCTGCCATGAGCACTGCAGTGCGCCTGATTGTTTACATGGGCACGATCCTCACCTTGCCCAGGCTCAGGAAGAACCTGGGTGAAAGGCCAGGTCAGTTCAGATTGCCGGGCGGGATGACCATCCCAGTCATCGCTCTTTTACTT
>DATFLY010000153.1:0-39462 GCA_035267185.1 Lysobacterales bacterium
GTCGCCAGGCTTGTTAGTTCTTTGCTGTACGCAGAGGAACTGCAATGTCAGTTGAATCAGACCTGTTCTGCACCCCTGCCGCAGGTAAACGCTTGCCCGGAAGCACTGAATCCATAATCAATCTGATCAAAGGGGTCAGCGTCCTTTTGCCAACCCTGCCCCTCTCGGGTCCGATGCACCACTGAAAACCACACTACCGTCATCCAGGTACTTAATGGCCAAACCATTGGCGTTGCCAATTTGTCGCACCTCGATCTCGTGGCCCATATCTTCCAGTTGTTGCCTGATCGACCCGGGAATCGTTTCCTCAACCGCCAGGGTATTGGGCTCTATAAACGAGATTCGTGGTGAGGCGATGGCCTCGCCGATTGTCATGTCAAAATCCAGCAGGTTCAGAATCATTTGCGCCACGGCCTGGGTAATCGTGTGTCCGCCCGGCGTGCCAAGGGCGAAGACAGGCCTGCCATCCTTGAGAAGGATCGCAGGCGAATCACTGGACAGCTTTCGACGACCGGGATGCGCGTCCATGGGATTACCGGCAGGTTCAAACGTGCAATAGCGCAACGAATTGTTGAGGAAAAAACCGGTTCCTTCCGGCATGATTTTGCTGCCGAACAGGCCTCCCAGCGTGACCGTGGCAGACACGATATTGCCCTGGTCATCGGCAACCACAAAATGCGTTGTATTCTCATTGTTGGCCGTGACGATGCCGCTGTAGTCAAAATCTTTTGCAGCGGCAGGGTCAATGGCATCAACCCGACTTTGCCAGTAATCAGTGGACAAAAGACGGTCATAGGGTGGCTGTGCAATATCCGGATCACTGGAGAAAGCCAGTCGATCCCAATAAGCGGCCTTGGTCAGCTCGGCAAATGTATGCAGGTAGACCAGCGAGTTGTGGCCCAGCTCACTGCTGTTGGCAGCATCCATCATCCCAAGGCGTTCCAGCATGGGAAACGCGCCCGCTGGTGCAGATGGCGCATAGACATCGTGACCACGAAACTCAAGATGCAACGGCGTCCACCAGTCCGCGACGTGGTTTTCCAGGTCTGAAATCGCCAGGAAACCACCCGATTCGCTCATCGCGGTGTCGATGACATTGCCCAGTTCCCCGCCATAAATCGCGCTGGTGCCCTGTTCAGCAAGTATCCGAAAAGTGTTTGCCAGGTCGGTTTGCACCAGTCGCTCACCGGTTTTCAGCGGCCCATCATCATCGCCAAAAATGCTTTTGGGATAATCGGGAAATTCATCGAACGAATATTCAATAAAACGGGCATTGCGCTCATCCAGCATGAAGCCATCCTTCGCAGCCCGGATTGCCGGTTGCAGCAGCGAGCCCCAATCCAGCGTACCGAACCGGTCATGCATGGCCTGCCATGCAGCAGATGCACCAGGTGTGGATACCGCCTTTGGGCCGACACGGTTTTCCATATAGTTGGGCGTTGGCGCACGATAAACATCGGGATCAACCCCCACCGGAATTTTGCCACTGGCATCGAGGTAATACGGCTGACCTTCAGCCTCGGAATAAACCATGATCGTCCCGTATCCGCCCATACCGGACATCATCGGTTCGACCACATTAAGGGTGGAAGCAATCGCGACCGCGGCATCAAAAGCATTGCCACCAGCCGCCAGGATTTCGAGACCTGCTTCAGTTGCAACAGGATGGGCGGAAGAGACCATACCCCGGGTGTATCGTTCAGCAGCCATGACCTGGGCATTGGTCGATTCGGCGAGCTGGTTTTCAGAATCGCCCTCTGGCGCACAGCCCGCCAATGAAAGGCACAACAATGGCATTAATAAAAAATGTCTGGTCATCACCGGGTCCTGCTCCTGCTCCTGCTCCTGCTCCTGCTTTCAGGATTCATTTGATCGAAAAGTGGGCTCTGACCCCATTGATTGAATGAATTGTATGGGTTTCCGTCTATTTTTTCTTGATTGATGGTGAAGGGCTTTTTTGGCTTGACTCTAAATATTTTGCGTGCCCCCCTCTGCAAACCCGTTTACTGTTCGAAAGATGAATGGCGGCCGGCCATTTACCGCGGAGACTCTCGAGTACTAGCTGGTCAGACACCTGCTTTGGTAAAAACAGCAAAAAGTTCAGAGCGCTGTTCTCGAATTCTTCTTCTTCGTTGTTAGCCACGGCACCAACTCAAAAATTTACTGTCTCTAAAAGAGTCACCACTCAGATCTCGAGAAAAAGGATTCATGAAGAAAAATATATATATCTGGTTCACTATTGCCATGGCCACATTGCTCAGCACATCAGCCTCAGCACAAATCATCAGGCCTGACAGTGTCCAGTTGTGTGGCCCTGCAATCGCAACAAACCAGGTCATGGTGCTGGACCTGCGGTCCTATGGCGGTCGGGATATCGGTGGGCAGCGAGCATTCATCAGGGAACATGCCGGCAACTACGTTCCGGCTCACACGAACCTGCTGCTCGTGCGCGTACCGCAACCGGTCAGCACCACTGATATTGACGCGCCGCTGGTGCAATCACAGATTGAAGCGGCAAAGTTTGGTTGCGACCTGGTGCTGGTGTACAGATCAGAGATACGGAGCGCATCTGATTCAGGTGGTTGGCTTTCGACCGCTGAGGTTCAGTTTGCTACCCGTACCCGGTGAACATACTGGAGTGCGCGAGGCATGCCCGACGTGCTCCACGACAAAAAGCGTGAGCGCCTGGGCGTATCGCAATTCATATAGTCCTATGACTGGAACTCACCACGAACACGCTTCAGTGTCTGACGCCAGCAGAACTCGTCCAGTTCACGAACTGCGAATGACCGACAGCCATCCGGATGGTTTTTCGACCATCCAAGCTCCAGACTTCCACTGGTGTGCTGATTGATTTCTTGTTTCGTGGGCCAATCAGCCGATGCAGGCTTCACCCACACAAACCAGGCACCAGGAGCGACTGCCAGGATGCGCACAGCACCCCAGTCGCCGTCATACTCGCCTGAAATGCGATCGGCCTGCTCAATGTCCAGTTTTGCTGTCGGGTCCGATGGTCGGCGCGCTGCCAGGCATGCAGTCAGCACATCCGCGGTGCATTGCTGAAGGTAGATTCTGTCGCCGTCGGGCTCGAACCTGATCTGCCAGCGCCCATGCACCGGCTCGACCGAGGCCTGCCATAAGTTATGTGATAGATCACCAGTCAGCTTCTGTGCCTCTTCAATCGAGATGGCATTCGGCATCGGACAGGCAGGTGTATTGGCGGCAGCCCAGTCCAGCCACTTTACATAGCTGAGTTCGACGTTTGGCTCAGTATCGGCTCCTGCAGGTATGGCCGGTCCGCGCCCCGCCTCAAGATAGACCTGAGGTTCGCCCAGTTCCTCTTTAAGCCTGGGAGGAATTTGCGTTCCAACATACGCCTTTTCAATGAATTCATCGGGCAACATGACATCATGAGTAGACACATAATGTGAAAGTCCTTCAGGCCAGCCCCATTCGCCGTCGGTCAGCTCCAAATGTCCAGTGGGTTCTTCACACAACAGGCACTTTGAATGTCCCAGGTACTCCCGGCAGGGAATCCCGGACTGCAGGTACTTGATCACTGCCTTTTGATCCTGTTGATTCCATGTTCCGAACAGTTCGGCAGGATCCGGACAGCCAGAATAAAACGGTAATGACTTTTCCTCGCCCGAGGACCACAAGCCGATCATTTCAACCCGTTTTGGTTGCATGTTTTGATGCCCGGGTTGATTGGCTAATCTTTGATGGATGTACCGGTTTGCTGTGCGATGCGTGAGCGCAGTGTCTCATAGGCATCAAAGTCATAATCGCGGGGTGAAATATGCTCAACTTCCTCGGAAAGCTGAATGGCAGCACCCGCTTCTTTCCAGTTTCCTAACTCCGAGTATGCACGGGCAATCTGGAAATAAGGCAGGTAGTCTATGAACCACATGCCATACATGCGTTTGTCGCGCATGGGTTCATTTTTCAGGTTGGCGCCCATCTGCAGGGCTTCCAGGCTGCGCTCAGCGTCGCCCGCATTCAGCAACGCCACACCAAACTCGTAGTGGAAATACCAGGGCAACTTATTCCGGTCAATTTTTGTAGACAATGCGCAGCGGCGCAACACATCACGGCGAAGTTGCTGAAGCTGATTTTCGGAAAGGGGCTGATTAGCAGGTTGAGATAATTCTGACTCCTGGGACTCTCCCTGGCCGTTGCCTGATTCAGGATCGAAATTTGCGTTTACAGGCCCAACGGCAAGTGCCACCAGGCCAGCGGCGATTGCCCCGGCCAGTGGTTTACGACGCGCGTTCATTTTCCTTTTCCGATGCATCCTTTCGTTCAATTCCGATAGCCTAATGCACTATTGGATAGCGACGCTGTGAAATGGTTCATAGACAGCACACGCCGGGCATGATGGTGCTCAGAGCAGCCGGCAGTGGCCGGCGCTCTCAACCAACAATCAGAACCTGAAAATACCCGACAGAATGACGGTATCGACATCGTCAGCAAAACTCGCACCCAGGTCGACCTGGAAGACTTTCTCGCCAATACCCTGGCGACCAAATGTGGCACCAAGCCCCAGGGTCAAAACAGTTTCATCGGTATCGAGTGCAACGATTCCATCATGATCTTCAATCGTGAAGGCGCCGCCCCTGACGGTAAATGTCCGGAGCACGTTTCCGCCGAAAGTAAAGACATTTTCAATCCCGAAGTTGAAGCTGACTTCATCATCAATGGGTTCGGTAATCGGGCCCTGCAGATTCGCAATATTCGGGTCGTTCATCGGGAATCCGGAACCCTGGAAGTTGGTTCTCTGCGACTGATCATTGATGTTCGTACCAAAGCCCTGGGTGACCATGCGTGGTGGGTTCAGGTCAGAATAGTAGATCTGGTTAACATCAAGTGACAGCAATAACGTCTGTGTGGGGCGCCAGGCTATACCCAACGACAAGATGTCCGGAACAGCAACTTTGGTTGTTCCTGAAACCGATTGATCCATCCAGGTTTCTGCAACAAAATCCGGCCCAAGTGCAGCGAAAAGGGCCTGGCAATCCTGTAGGAGTTGATCCGCACCAGTTGCATTACAACCGGCGCCAGCGTCAATACTTCCGCTAGTTGGCATGGTGAATTCAGGCCCATCTTTGTACACCAGTCCGAAAGACCAGTTTCCACCTGGGTTGTACAGCAAGCCGACGTTGAATGAAACGTCGTCATCGGAGGCGTCGACGCGTGCATCGTAGGTGAAATTGTCGCGCACGACCTGTCGATATTGTTCTGCAGTGCCGTTACCACCGATTCCGCCCACACCCTCAGCCAAAAGCTGCTCGATGTCGCCGAAATGATTGATTTCCCATATGTCCTGGCTGCTCAGGTCCAGGTCTGACTGCTGGACACTCACGCCAATCGACCAGCTGTCAGTCATACGAAAAGCCGCACTCAGCCCATAGCTATCCAACGAAGCACTCACCGAATTGAAGTTGGTGTACTCGTCAAGAAATACGGGGTCCAGCCTTGAATCCGGCTGGGACTGTGCTGAGCTGAAATCAATCTGGTTCGAGTAATATCCGGAGAATACCCAGCGATCCAGTGGGTAGACAAAACTGGCAAAGGATACATCGGTGGTCGAATCCGAGTATTGCTTTTGCAAATCCCCCGCTTCATAAAGCGCTGCCGAGTCATATGCGTCCGGGTCCAGGAAAGCAAAGTCAGCATCCGTATCGCGACCATGGAGTGAAAATTCAGGCGCAGTCAGATTTGTAAGCCCTGCCGGGTTGGCCAGGGATGCTGTTGCATCGTCAGCCACGCCAACAAAGGCGCCACCCAGTCCCAGGGCACGCGCGCCGGGAGGTAAAAGATCAAATGGCAGGCCCGATATTTCTGCAGTGGGCGGTTGAAGTTCTGCAGCAAAATCCTGAGCGAAAACGTTGAAAGAGGCAGTCAACAAAAGTAGTGCGATAAGAAATTTTTTCAACCTTAAATCCTCCGATGATGCGGGATACGACATGACTATGCTACAAACTATAGCAGTATTCGAAAGGGTTTGTTAATGGCTCAGGAACCTAACCTGTGTCTCCAAACAGAAGCATGAATTTGGGGGAAAATGCCGCTACATACGGTGAGAACCCGCCATCAATACTTTTAATCTGACGAATATCAGATTTCGCCCGTTCCAGTAGGTTTGTGTTTTCACTACCCGACAATGTGTAAAGGTTAAACAGCGCTGCTGAGCGAAACAGCATGCCCTGGATTTTTTCGCTGGGCTCGCTAAGGTCATCCGGATCGACCATGTCGACAACCTCCTGGTAGTTGCCCGCAAAGTACGCATTGGCAGCCTGTTGTAATTGCTCAGGTGGGGTCCGCCTGATTTCTTCATCCAACTGGGCCTGCCATTCCTGCAGCGCGGCGGTCAGCTGAATTCGTCCATTTGCAATCCCTCGCGCCTGAGCCTCCAGCGCCGCAACAGAATCTTCCACGGTCAGGCTCTTGCCTGCCGTAACGGCCGTCAACAGTGCCTGCCTGACATCGGCAGTTTCCTGGCTGGCCCGTTGGTCTGAAAGCACATTCTCGGCGGCAACGATGGCGTCCTGAAGTTCGCGATGAGCCAGTGCACGAGCTTCCCGTTCACGCTGTTGTTGTTGTACCGCATCCTGCTCACGTTGCTGTTGCTGGATACGATCCTGCTCCAGGGCAGCCAGCCGCTCGGCTTCCAGACGGCGAAGCGTGGCAGCACGATTTTCAGCCGACTCAGTATTCAACCTGGCCTCATTGGCCGCGAGCATGGCCTCCGCACGGATATCTGAAATTTGACCTTCATCGGCCGCTTCCACAGCTACAGCAAGACGATCACGCAATTGTCCGACGATATTGAGTGATGCATCGAGACGCGGTTTCCAGTCAGAATTCCATTCGCCCGACAGGTTCGGGTCGGTTGAAAGGGCAGCGAACTCCGCATTGGCTTCTTCGAGAACATTAACCTCATCGCTCGCGGCCTGTGCAATCCGCGAAACATCAACCGTTTCAGGCTGACAGGTCGCCAGGCCGGCTTCAAGCTCGGCGAACTCGTCTGTCATGTTCTGAATCTCGCCCTGCTCCGTGGCAGTCTGCCAGGCCTGGGCTGCACCAATACAGTCACCCTGCTCAAACAACGCCTTGCCCAGGTAAAAGTGAGGCACATAAGGAACAAAGTTCATTCCTGACAACCTGATTTCAGCCTGTGATCGGGGCTCTTCAGCGATGGCTTCCTGCATTTTGCTGGCGACTCGTTCCCAGTCGTCTTTTCGTAGCGCCGCCAGGCCCTGACCGTAATCCCGTTTGAAATCGGCCAGCACAACACCGGGCGCAAACAGGATCGCGGCCGCGATCATCAATATGAACCTGCGATCAGTCATTGCCGTGCCTGTGCCAGCCTGATTTTTCGAAATAGGCCTGCGCCGTCATGAGGTTCAAATCTGTGCGCCGGACGGTCGTTTGCTGGGCAATAACATCCACCGACATTTCCGCCCGGGTAACGGCATCGCCCGCTTCGACTACAACCGAATAGGTTCCCGCAGGCAAGGTAATCATGACAGGCGTTTCAGTTCGGTTAGGTAGCGCAACGGTCTCGTTTTGCTGATTACGGATTTCAATCACTCGACCCCACGGGGTCGCATCAATCGCCAGGCGGCCGGAAATGGACGCAATCCACTGATTCTGACTGCTGATCAGACTTGTCTGCGCATTCTCCAGATCCTGATTACCGGGATATACATTTAACGCGTATTCAAGCAATGCAAGCGCAGGATCATAGTCATCAACAGAAACGTACTGTTGCGACTGGTCAGTGATCCGGGTAAGAAATCGACTCAGGCGCTCTGAAACGGCAACTTCATTGGGAAATTGCCGGATCGATTCCTGGAATACCCGATCAAACTCATCAATCAGCGCAGAGTTCACGGGGCTTTGAGCCAGCAACGCATCCAGCGATTCCAATTGACTTTCGAGACGTTCACTGGCCTCAACCTGGGCAATCTCCTGGTCGAGGTTTCGGATCAGCCCTGAATACCTGGACTCACCCGGGAAGGGCGTCAGTGCGGCCTGCAATAGTGCTTTCGACTGCTGGAGTTCGCCTTCTCTTTGCAGGGCCCTGGCAGCAGCAAAAACTTTGTCTGGAATTGAGGCTATACCGTTGCGGGCAGATTGATTATCAGGATCGAGTTCCTCAATGCTGCGATAAACCTCAAGTGCATTACCCTCTGCACCAACAGCAATGAATCCCGGAGTGCCCTGCTCAACTGCGAAACCAGGGAAGAACCGTCCCGCATTGGCCAATCGTTCTGCGAGTTGCAAACGGGTCTGAACCGCTCGGCTCTTTTCATCCAGCATTCCGGTCGCCTGCTCCTGCACAGCCAGTAATTCCGGATGCTGGGGAACGGCTTTGAGCCCATCGCTTGCGGCGCGAAGGCTTGCAGGCAGGTCTTCTGATTCCAGCGCGGCGTTGGCTTGCGAAAGATAAGCGCTGGCGATCCTGTTTTTACCGGCAATGGCTTCAGGGCTGTCCGGCCGAATCGCCAGAACACGGTCGAAGCTCTCAAGAGCATTGTTTCCTGCCGGGGCAACCAGCTGCTGATTTTCTAATTGCGACTCGGCACGGGCCAGCAACTGATCGATTTCAATTTGCTCGCCTGCAATCCGCTCTGCCTCGGTTATCTCGCTCTGCAGATTTGCGGCCAGCGTTGACCCGGGGAAAAGAGATTCGACCTGCGTCAATATCGACTTGGCAGACAAAGACTCTCCTGCATTCCAGTCCTCCCGCGCTCGCGACACCAGGTCTCTTTGTATGTCACTCAAACCACTGCGCGCTGTCTCATTGAGATCGTCGAGCTGGAGCACTTCACGAAAGGCTTCGTAGGCATTATCCGGATCGGGTGGGGCCAACCGGTCAGCTGCCACCGCCTGCTCGGCCGTGGCGAGCAGCCTGCTGATGTCTTCCTGGCGTTGGCGTTCAGCTATGGCAGTGGAGATCTGGGCCTTCACTTCGAGTAAAGACTCATTTTCAGGTGCCAGCAACAGGCCATCGTCCACGAAGCTCAGTGCACCCTCAAGATTGCCCTGGTCAATACGATCAATTGCGTCTGTCCAGTACTCCTCGGCGAGTCGATCCGCAGCTTCCTGGGCAGGCCCATACCCAGGGGCCATTTCAAAAACCTTGCGAAGCATATCGGCGGCATTTTCGCCCTCAGGTTCGTAAAAATTGTTGGTGATCATGTAGCCATCGAAGCGATCGAGCAGTTTTTCAATCCGCCTTTCCTCGATTGGCGACAGGTCGTATGAGGGGGCCAGGAAAAAGTAAGCGCCAATTGATACCGCGAGGACAAGACCAAAAATCCCGAGACGAATCTTTTTCTGCAGACTGGTTTTACCCAGAATTGTATTGATGGTGGCGCCTGTCCAGGTGTTTTGTTCGGTCTTCGGCCTGGATGTCTTGTCTGTGACCTGAAATTTTGGGTCGCTAAGCTGCGAAGGGTCAAAAATACGTGTCTGGTTGGAAATTTCGGTGGCGTAATCTTCGTCAGTCAGGGATATCCGCTGCAGGTGATTACAAAAATCGATACAGCTCTGGTAGCGATCTTCCTGCTTCTTGGCCAGCATCAGGTCGATCACCGGTTGCAACTCGGCTAAATGCGATGGTAACGGCCTGGGCGGCGTGTTGATCTGGTGCATGGCCATTGCCATCGGCTCAGAAGCCTCGAAAGGCAATTCGCCTGTCAGCAACCGGTACAACATCAGGCCGAGGCTGTAGATATCCGAGCGCTGATCAACGTCATGAGCCATGATTTGCTCAGGACTCATGTACTGCGGCGTACCGATCATCATGCCTGTCTGAGTCAGCGTATGACCCGAATCAAGAACACGCGCGATCCCGAAATCGGTGAGCACCGGTGTGACGTTGTTGCGGAACATGATGTTGGAAGGCTTCAGGTCGCGATGAATAATTTTCTGAAGGTGTGCCGTATGAAGCGCGAGTGCGACCTGGGCACAAATCTTGATGACGTCGCCGACGTTCATCACGCCTGACTTCATCCTGTCCTGAAGCGTCCCGCCGCGCAGGTATTCCATGACCATGTAGACGATTTCATCGTGTGTGCCGATGTCGTAAATTGGCACGATGCTGCGATGGGTCAGCCGGGCAAGAACCTGCCCTTCGTGCAAAAAGCGGGTACGGAACTCTTCACTGCCCTCGGTGAGCGAATGATGAAGCACTTTGACGGCAACTTCACGGCCGAGATTTTCCTGGATGGCGAGAAAGACACGCGCCATGCCTCCGGAGCCAATCTGCTCCTTTAGGGTATAACCTGGAATTTCAATTTCGACCGGCATATATCAGTCATCAGCGGGGCACCATTTTTTCATAAGAATACGAAAATTGCCCGTCAACCCACCTTTTCAACCGCGAACTGCGTAACTGGCCAAGAAGTATACTGAATTTCACTGAAGACCTACTCGGGTGCAGCAACCTTGATTCACAATATTTGCGCAACTTAATACCTCTGTGGCGTGATTCACAGTTCATCCGGACCAATTTGCTAACATCAATCCAGCACTGCAAAATCAATTTGGGATCAACAAAATATGCTGAATAAAAAAACGAAATCAGATCGTAAGGGTAATCTTCTCGACTTCTTTATTGCTTTATCTCTGATATTCACATTGCCGCAAGCTGCCCTCGCCCTTCGATTTGAACCCGACTTCATTGAAGGTGCTGAGGACACTGCAGTAAATTTTGACTTAATAGTGGAATCGCAGGATTGGCGAGACGATGTGACGGCCGATCTGGAAGCATGTGAGCAACAAAACCCCCAACAGAACATTTCGCATTCATTTCGGCTTTCGATATTCCCAGGGGACTTGCGCGGTGACGAACCATTTCCAAACAACTTCAGCTTTGATGGCGATGTACTGCTGAACGATCAGCCTGTATTTGAGGGCCAGGACATAGAATCCCTCTCAATACTTTATTGTGCATCCAGCGGCGGGCAGCCACCGGTCGAAGACACGGTAGATGGACGTTTTGCGTTGGATTTTTACCTGGACAATCGCGTCGAAGGTTTTGAAAGTGGCTCGATTTTTCTGACTTCTCCGGATGGATTTACGTCCGAACTGCTTTTTTTTGAAATCTCAGACGGCACACCATCAGATCCGCCGGCTCCGATTCCCAACGAACCCAGTCCTGGGCAGGAAAACCTGGTTGCGGGAAGCAGTGACTCCGGCGAAGGTCTCCCGGCTTTGTTGGTTCCAACCCTTTTTAATTCATCTGAAATGAAAGTTGATGGTCGCGGACAACTGTATTTCGAAGATGCGTTCGCCATCAAGCGAGTTGAAGATGATGGAAGCGTAAAAACAATCGTTGAAAGCACCGTCGAGAGCGACTTTCTCAACAACAGCATGGATTTTGATATTCAGGGTGATTTTCTTTATTTCATACGTGGGTTCACCTCAGAAATCTACCGCGTCAACCTGGAGACCAATGTCACCAGTCTGTTTGCGACCGTTGACTGGCCGGAAGAAATTGGCAACGAGTTTTTCCGTTACTGTTTACGTTGTCATTTGGCTGTCGACTCGACAGGTAATGTTTTCATTTCTGCGGCTGCATCCGTTACGGGTATCTGGGATGGACAGGGCGTACTGAGAATTGACAGATCTTCTCGAAATACAGCTCTTTTGGCCGGTTTCGCGGACAGGAATAATGATCGAATTTACCAGGGTGAAAATGGCCTGGGTGTGTATCTCGAAGAAATTTTCGACATGTCGGTGAATCGGCAAAGCGGTGAATTGTATCTGGCCGATAGCAATCGGATTCATGAGGTTAGTCTCCAATCTGGCCTGGTTAACACGGTACTGAGCGAGCCTCCGAGCTCTACGTTTGGCTCCATCGAGTCCGTCGACGTGTTGGATAACGGGGAAGTCCTGTTCACAGAAGCCTGCGGCAGCTTCGGATTTTCTGGCTGCCAGGTTCATGTGTGGCGGCTTTCAACAAATACCGGATCAATAAGTGTGGCGGCAGGAAACGGGTCGTTTGGTATTGGCGGTGACGGCGGTTCAGCATTCGCAGCAGCCATTGAGGCGGGAGAAATCACGTCAGACACCGAGGGCAACATATACATTGCCGGAGATGGTCGAATTCGATTCGTGGAGGTTGAACGGGATGTCATTTCCACCGTCGTGGGACAGCCCGGATTCCTGAGTTGTGCCAGCCCGCTTGAGAGCCGGTTACGCAGTTTTGGATTTGGTGGAATTGGTGTCGACGACAACGGGATCATCTACGCCGAGTCCAATGATGCGGTCCTCGCTATTGATTCTGGCATTGAATCATTATTCGTAGTTGGCGGCATTTATGGCGTCCCTGGAAATTCTGATGATGGGCTCGAGGCCTTTGGAAGTCCGATTTCACCTTCAAGGCTGGCAGTTGCACCCAACGGCGACATTTTCTTCAGTGACCTCGGGTCCAACGAAATCCGCAAAATCGACCGGGGCTCAGGCCTGCTCAGCACGCTGGCTAATATCGATGCCAACTATTTGCACATGGGCGATAACAACTATCTCTATGCGTCCCGCAGCTCAGACAGTGGCGGAGACCTGGTTGACGACATCGTTCGAATCGATACGCTGACAGGTGACGTCGAGGAATACGTAAGCGGTGGCGCAAGCCGCCCGGCTCTGGGTGAATCGGCCCAGGGGCGTGCAATATTCTATCCATACGGTTTCGTCGTTGACTCGCAGGGAAGTATCTACTTTGGCGTGGTCAACGGCCTGTACAAGATCGAAGCAGGCTCGCGGACATTGAGCCAGTTGAATCAGGAATACTTCGTCGACGAGCGTGGTTTCAGCAACTTTTTTACCCCACCTGTTGTGGCAATAGACAGGCCCGGAAATCTCCTCTACTTCGGGCCATACGATTCCGAATTCGACAACCCTGATTCCGCACAATTGATCAAACTTGATTTGAACACCGGTGAACTGACGCAATATCTTCAAAGCATCGGGGGATTCATCAGGAATCTGACAGTTGCACCCAATGGCGACCTGATAGCGACCACGGTGCTGTCCACCGAGTTTGGGAGCCTGCCGAGCATGTGGCGAATCTCACCCGAAAATTCGTTGGAATCGCAGCAGGGAATTCCTAACGACATAGGCCCCGGCGCAAGAGCCGGCCAGTCTTCTGCCCGACTCAAAGACTGGCTTGCCATTGGCGTGCCCAATGTGCCCGGATCGGCTGGAAACTCCGGTGAAGTGCTGCTTTACCAGGATAATGACTGCCGTCCGATTCTCCGAAATCGCCTGAAGCCACCAGCCGGCCAGTTGGCCAACCGGTTTGGTAGTCGCGTGACATTCGCCGAAGACACACTGGTGATCGGAACGTCGGACGAACCCGGCGGACTTGGCTCGTCATTCAGGCTGGGCGCTTATTCTCTGGATTCACAGGGTCGGAACTGGTCACTGACTGATGATCTTTCCAGTGACCTTTCAGACGTGACTGATGCATCCGATTCGAACCTTGTGTCTGACGGTCGGTATTTCGCGGTCAGTGCGCCCCAGGCAAATGCGGGTGAGGGCGAGGTGGTTGTGTTTGACGCACGAAACCTGGGTAGCCCAAGAATTCTGGAAGCACCGGGCGGATTTATAAAATTCGGAAAGAGCCTGGCTTTGGATGGTGACCGAATCGCAGTGGGTGCCGATTCAAGTGAGTCGACTGCAGTGGTTCAGGATTTTGTCCGCCAGGGGAACCAATTTGTCCTCAATGCCACAACCGACGGCCCACCCAACACCCCGGATTTTGCCGCCGCATTGGCCCTTGAAGACGACACCTTGTTCATTGGCATGCCACATCCTTCTGGCGGAGGTGTGTTTGACTACACCATTACCCCCGGGGTGCTTAGTTTCAATAATATTCTGACTGATCCGCTCGATCCATTGAGTCCCAGTTTCGGTGCAGCGCTTGCGACCGAGGATGGCAAGCTGGTGGTGGGTGCACCGGAATTATCCGGTGTCACAACCAATGTCCAGTCAACCAAAATTCCCAATTCCACAACACTAAACGGCGCAGATGGCTCTGGTGGGCTACATCTGTTTGGGTTCAAAAACCGTTTGCGAGAACGTGTGGCTGCCTCTCACCTGTTCAGTCGCCTCGCGAATGGGCTGGAGGGTTATGGCCGTTCGGTAGACATTAATAACGGCCGGATCGTGGCGGGTGCGCCAGAGACAGACAATAACCGTGGGGATTTTGAGTCGGTTCCCGATGTGGTTTATTCGCATGAGCTTTCCGGGCTCTGGTATGACCCGGAGCTTGATGGCGAAGGCTTTAACGTGCTGGTGGCCGACAACACCCTGGTGGTCTATTTCTATGGATATGACTCAGACGGTGAGCGTTTGTGGTTAATCGGAACGGTCAGTGGCACCTTCCGCTTTGGTGAAGACATCTATGTCGATATGTTCAAGGCCATTGATGGTGACTTTGGGAATCCGGTTCCTTCGGATGAATCGCTGGTCAAGTGGGGCCTGCTTTCGATGACCTATGGTTCGCTGGATTCAGCCACGTTCATACTGAATGGTTTCGATGGCACCAAGATATCCAGGGCCGTCTTTCTGCTGGATGCCGAGTCCAATGCCGCACTTTATTCCGGACTCTGGTATGACGCATCAAGAGATGGAGAAGGCTACAACGTCATCTCCGGCCTACCGGGCACCATCGTTTACTACTACGGTTCAACTGACAGTGGTGAACGCTTGTGGCTGATCTCTGATCTGCTGCCGGAGAATATCTCTGATGGCACCACCCTGTCAGGCACCATGTTTGAGGCCCAGGGAGGTGACTTTTACAGGCCGGTGCCATCCAACGAAGCATTGGAGAGTTGGGGCACCATCAATGCCAGGTTCACAGACTGTGATAAGGGTAACTTTACCCTCACCGGAAATGATGGGTCGCTGTCAGAGAATGTGGTTAAGCTGGCTGGAGTGGCAGGAGCAGAATGCCAATAACTGGACTATGTTTATAGACACAGAAATCACCACCGATATATCAGACAGCTTGTGTCAATCAACGAGGTGGTGACTTGAGTTCGTGGCAGATGCCCTAACAGGCACATGGAGAGAAATGTAATGCGAGGATTTAATTCGCTCAAGACCAGAACGCTTGTGACAATCCTGAATGCAATTGTCATTAGCAGTTCAGTTTCGACAGGCGCTCTTGCATCCAGTGACGATATTGAAGGCTCGCAAACTCTATCCGTAGTTGACGATCCCAGCCCGGGCCACATGAGCCTGGTGGCAGGTTCTGCTGCAGGCTGGGACGGTGGGCCGGCCCTGATTGCTCCAACTTTTGGACTTGCTCGCTCGACGCTTGATGTTGACAGTCAAGGCCGAGTCTACTTTTCCGACACTTACAATCTTGGTTCTCAGCAATCGACCAGCCAACCAGGTTTTACCAATGTGATTCGCCGAATTGAAACTGACGGGCGAATTTCAACCTACTACCAATCGTCGACTGTTATTGTTGATTTCAAAATTCTGTTTGACTCAATTTACCTGTTTGAAACCGGGTCGGACAGCATTCAAAGAATTCTTCCGGGTGCCAATAGCACAAATCACTGGGTGACATTCACGCCGCCAGGTGGCTGGATTTTTTTTGGCTCGGGAGTTGGCGAAATTGAAGTCTCTCCAAACAACACTACATTTGTAACCTACAGCGCCGGATTTGACGAATCGTTCCAGATTTTTTCGATTGACAAACAATCCGGTGAGGTCAGCCTGGTAGCCGGAACCGGGGGTTTCGTTGATCCTGAACTCCCGCCCGAAAACAGTTATGGAATCCCGGCCACTGAGGCAAGCAATATCTCCTTCGGCGAGATAAAACTTGACGAACAATCAGATTCTCTCATCGTCACGACAAACCATGGGATTGCCAGGATAGACGGCGAGTCCGGCATCATCACTCTTCTTTTCGCACCGTCTGACCCCTTCAATATCAATGGAATCGATGTCACGCCCTCTGGCGACATTGTTTTCACGTATGGAGGTCAAATCCTGCGTTACTTACGAGATTCGGACGAGGTCGAAACCTTGGCAGGAAGTGCGTTCGGAGGCCAGGATATAGGCGGTGGACCCGCACAGGATGTGTCGTTGGACCCATTGGCGCTGGCCATGGCGCCTGATGAATCAATCTACTTTGCAAACTTCGGCACGCCACCGACTGTTCGTGTGTTCGATCCCGAACAAGCTTTCGTGAGTACCGTGGCCGGATCACCTGGATTTCTCCAGTGCGCCAGCCCAACAGGATCGAGTTTACCCTCTCTCGCTACAATCAAGCTCGATGCCTTTGGCCGAATTCATATGCAGACTCTGGAGGCAGTCTTAACGGTTGATCCATCACTGGACGCAATTTACACATCGGCTGGTGTACTACAAAGAGCGGGACAGACCAGTGATGGCGCACCTGCATTTGGAAACCCGATTGACATCGATTTTCAGGCACTCACTGCAGCGCCGGATGGCACCATCTACTTTGCTGATTACAACCCCTTTAATGACAGCCTTCCGATTCGCCGTGTAGATTCTGAAACCGGGATTCTTTCCACGCTTGCTCAAGGTGTTTTTGACATTCTTGTTTACGCCAATGGATTTGTGTACGCAATACAGTTTACTGGCGGAGGTTTTAATGATGGCAGCCTTGTCAGGATTGATGCGCAAACCGGAACGAAAGAACAGATTTTTGCATTGGGGGATTTTTCCGGTGACCCGTTGGTGGTTGGAGAAACGGTTGATAATCGGGGATGGCGTCCGGTGACCTTCGATATAGATAATGATGGGAATATTTATGTCTATCTTGAGAGGTTTGTGACACATGATTCGGGAAACGTACTCGTCGGCATCTACAAAATTGACGCTCAGACCAAGGTACTCTCCGAGATCTCGGCTTTGGACCCACAGGAGTACACAATCAATTACAGCCCCTCCAGAGGTATCGGTTTCGCCGTCGATGACGACCGTGGTTTTTTGTACTACAACAACCTGTATGACAGGAACGCCGGAGAATACATACCTGTAACCAGAGTGAACCTGCAAACAGGTGAACAATTCGCGATCACCCTTCCAAACTTGTCACTTTCAAATGAGTTGGCCATCTTCGGCATTGAATCGTTGTCCCCCTCCGGGCTCGATATTTCCTCCAATGGGGAATTATTCCTGGCAACTCGCTTACGCAAGAATTCGGGCTGGTCTGTCGTCAAAATAACAATGGGGGGGGCGTTGGATAATTCGACAATTCCCGGTGACATTGTATCGGGCGCCAACGTCGGTCGCGCTTCTGCCAGACGGGACAACTGGCTTGCCATTGGCGCCCCAAACGTACCGGGCTCCGGTTCCAACACCGGTGAAGTGCTTGTCTACCAGGACAACGACTGCCGCCCAATCCTGCGCGATCGCCTCAAGCCCCCTTCTGGTCAGTCTGCTAATCGATTTGGCAGTCGGGTCACATTTGCTGATGACAAGCTAGTGATTGGCACCTCAGATGAGTCCGGCTCGGGTAGCTCATCATTCAAGTTGGGTGCTTATTCTCTTGATTCGCAGGGCCAGAACTGGTCATTGAGCGATGACCTCTCGAGTGATTTATCTGATGTGTCTGGCGCTTCCGATTCGAACCTGGTCTCTGATGGCCGTTACTTTGCCGTCAGCACCCCGCAGGCCAATGGTGGTGAAGGCGAAGTGGTGGTGTTTGATGCCCGTAACCTTGGTAACCCCAGAAGCGTTGGACCCGCATCAGGCAGTCTTTCCAGTTTTGGCAAGAGTCTCGCCCTCGATGGTGATCGTCTGGCGGTGGGTGCTGATTCCGGATCATCAACTGCTGTGGTCCAGGACTTCACACGCCAGGGCAGCCAGTATGTCCTTAATGCCACCACCGAAGGCCCTGCCAATGTTTCGGACTATGCCGCAGCGCTGGCGATGGAAGATGACACCTTGTTTGTGGGTGCGCCCGATGGTTCAGGCGGCATGGTCTTTGACTACACCATTGAAACTGGTGAGTTGGCCTTGAACGAAGTACTGAGTGACCCTGTCGATCCCTCGAGTTCCAGCTTTGGTGCCGCCCTTGCGATTGAAGATGGCAAGCTGGTGGTGGGTGCCCCAGACCTGACTGGTGTCACATCAGATGTCCAGTCTAACAAGATCCGGGGTGGCAAGCCCCAGAATGGTTCTGGCGGATCAGGCGCTGTTCACACCTTTGGATTTAAAAACCGGCTTCGTGACCGGGTGGAAACTGGTTATTTGTTCACACGCCTGGCCGATGGCCGTGAAGGATACGGACGGTCACTGGATATTGACAACGGCCGTATCGTGATTGGTGCGCCTGAGACGGACAACAACCGCGGCGATTTTGAGTCAGCGCCTGATGTGGTGTATTCCCATGAATTATCCGGGCTCTGGTATGACCCGGAGCTTGATGGTGAAGGGTTTAATGTTCTGGTGTCTGATAACACCATGGTGATCTATTTCTACGGCTATGACACCGAAGGAGAAAGGCTTTGGCTGATTGGAACAGTCAGTGGCACCTTCCGCTTTGGCGAAGACATCTATGTCGATATGTTCAAGGCCATTGACGGTGATTTTGGGGATCCTGTGCCCTCTGATGAGTCGCTGGTCAAGTGGGGCCTGCTTTCGATGACCTATGGATCACTGGATTCCGCCACGTTTATTCTCAATGGCTTCGATGGTACGAAAATATCGAAAGCCGTTTTCCTGCTGGATGCCGAGTCCAATGCAGCGCTCTATTCCGGGCTCTGGTATGACGCCTCCCGTGACGGTGAAGGCTACAACGTCATCTCAGGCCTGCCCGGCACCATCATTTACTACTACGGATCAACCGATAACGGCCAACGCCTGTGGCTGATCTCTGATCTGCTTTCAGACAACATCTCCGATGGCACTACCCTTTCAGGCACCATGTATGAGGCCCAGGGGGGTGATTTTTATCATCCGCTTCCGTCCAATGAAGCACTCAGGAGCTGGGGCACCATCAATGCCCGGTTCACAGATTGTGACAAGGGTAACTTCACCCTTACCGGCAATGATGGTTCTCTATCAGAGAATGTGGTTAAACTGGCTGGGTTGGCAGGAGCAGAATGCAACTAGAAAAATACAAAGTGCCAGGTTGTGAATAATAGAGTCAGAAGACACACAGTCGTCCGCGGTGACACGTTATGGGGAATTGCCCGTCAATACGGGGTTCGCCACTGGCCGAACATCTTCCTGGCTGATTGCAATACAGATTTCATTCAGCTTCGCTCTGATCCCAGCCACATTCGTCCGGGCGATGTGATCGGCATCCCGCCGAGTGATGAAATCGCCCCGATGGAGGCACGTCCCAACCAGGTTCACCGCGATTTCCCGATTTTCTGGCCCCAGGCCACAAGCCACACCTGCTGGCGTGCATGCGGTTTCATGGTTTGGGCAAGAAAGCATCGAATCAGCAACACGGCAACCGCTCAAACAAGATTTACCCGCATTTTGGGCAGCCACTACAATAATCTCACGGGCGGTCTGCCATGGACTCTGGCAAGGGAAGTCTATGTATCCAGGCTGGGCCTTCGCGAACATACAATTTCCTGCATCAACGACATCAACAGGACAGTGGCCGTTCATGGCCCGGCAATTATTGCCTTCCATGACAGCGCCTCAGGCCACGCCGTGATCATCGCCGGCTATGACATCATGCACGGAGACTGGATCATAGTTGACCCCCTTTCCGGCAGTGTGACCAATTTAGATTTCGCAGACTCAAGCCGGGACACTCATCAACCTGGCACTGGAACCTGGGATGGACTGTCGCGTACCAGGGGGTTCTTCGAAGGCAGTAATATTCAACCAACCGTCTATACAGCCTGATACAGGTCAGGTTTGGTTACCTTTCGATTCGTGTCAGTCAACGAAGCACCCGCCCAAAAAAGAGACTGCCTGTTTCCCGCGAATCTACTCTGCTGGCAGTGACATGAAATTGGCCTCAACCGAGCGACCGCACTCCATCACCACAAGGCAAAATGGCCCATCGGTCGCATCGCACCCGTCCCAGGATTCGAAAGCCGAGCCGGATCCAGCTGAAGCATCCATGAACACCTGCGTACCAAAGGGATAAACCTCACTGCAGTCGTCGGGACAACTGATTCCACTCGGATCGCTATCCACGATGCCATTACCGTTGACGGTCACGTTAAGTGCACAGGAATCGTCATTGACATCAAATGTGACTGAGGGGCCTCCATACACGCCGCCGTGATCCCAGGAGGTGAATCGTGGTGCAATTTCCCAGAACCCACCTGAGTCGGGTGTCACCTGGAAGATCAGCGTGTCCGGGGTTTGTCCGGTGAAAACTGTTGATCCCAGCAACGAGGCTGTAAAGCCGAATTCGCTGAGCTCCTGGAGCCGATAAACGTCCAGTTCGCCCGTCATTGCGAAATTGACCAGGCCGGGTCGACTCAGGGTAATGGCAAACTGCCGTGGATCACCCACACCACAGAGGTTCCCGCAACCCAGATCAACGATTTCGAGCACCGGTGAACCGCGAAGGGGAATTTCCGAGGGAGGAATCAGGACATCGACTGGCAAGCTGGGCACATCAAATCCTAATGGGTCGAGCAGTGGTGAAGCATTGTCCACATCCTGCTGCGCAAATATCTCCAAGGACAAGAGGTGCTCGGGACCGCGGAAATCACGGTCGGCCATGTCGGCCGGGCCGTCGAATGAAACATCAAGCGGAAAGCCAAAGTCTGCCTGTATCAGGTTCATCTGCTCAAAGTCCGTTCGCGGTCCATCACCGTAAAGACCGATCCTGCTATTTAGTGACGGGGTCACATTGATGAGACTCTCCGGTGGCACACTGGCAAATGCGGTCGGGGAAAAGTTTGCCACCCTCGATCCGGTGAGCCCCGTGTCAAGACCCATTTCAAGCTCCTGTGTCGCAAACCAATACGTAAAGGTCGGCTCTATGCCCCATTCAAACCTGGCCAGTTGGTCAGGCGGTTCACTTACGATGGTAAATTGCACAGAGATATCCACAGGAAAGATCAATCCGCCGGAATACTGACCCCAAAGTGGTGTTGCCGGGGTTTGTAGAGTGAGATTAGCAACCTCGCAATCAATGGTAGACCGGAGCGGAGGTGAAGTTGGCAGATCAATGTCGAATTCACCGGTCAGACGCAGGCGGCCTTCGACTCGTGAATCGCTCGATGGGACGCCATTGACGATCCTGTAAACGCGCGAAAGGGCCTGGCCCGGCTGATCAACTGACACGTTCCACGAGTAATCTCCGATTGATATGGGATCGCCATTGATGAAACAACTGGCGGTTGCGCCCTGGATCAGGTTGCTGAATTCTGAAGTGCCGGTCTGTTGCAGTGTCGAAGTGGACTTTTCAACCTGATTGATGCGCATATTTCCTGCCATTTGCGCAGATGATGTTGTTCCACCGCCTTCAAGTGCCAGGTTTGCCAGGACTTCAATCAGTTTGACACCCAATAACTGAATTCGGACCCGGTCACTTTCCAGCTGAAGAGAATCCACCCTGCCGTACAAGCCATCCTCAACCCAGATATAGTGTTGCGGCTGGAGGGCATCAGCGACCGGACTTCTTTCCAGAACGACCTCTCCTATTTGCCCTGCCAGTGGTGTATTTCCGGAAATGACGTCGTCAACCGGGATCACGAACGCATTCGGTTGAAAATCGACAACCTGGATTTCGGCTTCCTCGACACTATTGGTTATGGGGTCGAAAAAGGTTGCCCTGGTTGCAGATATGCTGTTTGTTTCGGATTCGAGCTCAACCAGACCATTATTGGATGAATTGATGCTCGCAATGTTCTCGTCCTGAATTTCAATACTCAATGCGCTTGATGTGGATAACCCACCCTGGGCATTGAAAACCTCTGCCTCGACCACACGGATTTCTCCAAGCGAATCAAAAGTCACCATGGGCTGGCTGAGTTCGACGGTTCCGGGCGATGCACAGAGCGATTCGGCCGCCTGGGCGAGTTGTACGACAGAAACCTGTTTGGTTCCGTCAGTTCCATTGAGTCTGGCTTCTGCTGTTGTGCAATCCTTGAACAACAGAGTCATTGTTCCCCAGACATTGGTAGAAGCACTGGAAGCGTTGTAGAAACTGCCGCCGGAACCGGTCTTCAGATTGAAAGTTAATTCCAGACCAGGAAGAATCGGTCCAAAGTAAGGCACCTCGCTCAACAGCCACAGTGGATTTCCCAGTCCGTTATAGCCGTAGAAGAAGATCACAAGTCCGGAATTTGCGACATGAACGTTGAAGCCGTCACCAGGCTCGCCGGGCCGAAACCAGTTACCGGAAAGGCCGGCGATGGTCTCAAAAGCCCTTGGAGATTCACGAACACACCCTGGTCCGGGAATATCAATCAGCTGCACCGCGTTGGTGACTCGTGGCGCCTGCCCATTTGGTGTCAAAGTAAAGACAGCTGTTCCGCAGCCGGTTGACGCAAAGTCGAGCCTGCCCCATTCAAGCGGTTGATAATTTCCGGCGCCGCTGAAACCACTGCCGGTTGAACGAAACATTGGTTGATTGGTAAAACCGCTGGCGTCTGAAGGAATGATAAGGTCTGAAATCAACCAGAGGCGATTGCCGCCAAGGTCATAGCCGTAGAACCAGACCACGATTCCAGGTGGATTATTGCCCCGATCCACAACGAAGAAATCGAATCCGTCACCCTGATTGCCCGGATCAAAGTAATGTCCTGAAAGGAAAGCGATTTCCGCGAGTGAAGGAGAACCTCCTTCAGGCTGGGAATCCTCATCCGGAACCATTGCTTCCTCGAGAGCCTGACCACTCAGATCTGCCTGAAAGAAGCGGAAGGTTTGTGCAGCGGGAACATTCCCGGTCTCGCCCGCGGAATTGAAAATCACACTGCCATCAATGCCGGCCTCAAAAATAGTCGCCGGGCCTGCAGAGGGATCTGCGGATTGCGCCGTTCCAGACGCAACCAGGTGAGAAGAAACCAGCATCAACGCTACCAGGAAAATTCCGTTTCTCATACTTCCTCCGTGAGAGAATCCAATCTCTCAATTTAGTGCATCACATGGTCACCGCACCATTCCAATCATCAGACCCAGGTGACAGATACCGGTCAGTCAAGACACGGGTCTGCTTCCGGCCGAACGTCAAATGTGAATACTTCTGACCATTCGCGGGCGAGCTTGTGCACTCCAAGCAGAGGCTTAAAGCGCCATTGCCACCCAAGCCGTCGGCTGTTTTCTATTTGGTCAACAATGGGCTTTCTCAGGAAACTTTCCTGGGTCAGTTCCTCGAAGCCACGGTCCGGGCGTTCATTGTTTGGTCCCAGCGGGTTGTCAGGACTAAAGACCTGCACAGCATACAAATTGGCACCTTCAACATCGGGCCAGTCAAATTCCCAATTGGTACCGCCTGCCTGGTCGCACAGGTTTGCAAGCTCAGTGCTGTTTGGTGGCAAAAAGGCTTCCGTGTCCGATTGACCACCGGATTTAGCCACCTCGCAGATGGGTACCGAATCCAGGCCGATACGCTGAATCGGGATACTGCCAGCGCGGCCGATTGAAGGAATATTGTATTCAACCATGCCATCGTTACAATTCTCAAATGTCAGGGTCATGCTGCCATCGGTTACCTGAGTCGGCATCGGCGATCCCGAATCAAACACACCGCCGGAAGTGATTTCGATATCCAGCTCTGCAACATCACCTGAAAAATCTCCGAACGCCGTCATCCAGCGATGACCCGGCTCCGCAAGATTGGCTGGCGTTCCGTTGGGAGGCCGGCTGGTGTCGTATGTAAACCAGGCCAGGAACAACTGTGATGAATCCGGAAATACGTTGACAAAGAAACCCTGCCCACTGGTATCCGGGTTAAACCAGGCATCATTCAATGCCGGATTGATGCCCAGGGAGGTGGGGAGATTTTCGTTCAGGACCTGCTCAGGAGGCAGCCCGCCCGCCAGGACTTGCGAATTGTTGCCTGCTTTAGTCAGGCTCGAATCAGCTCGTGCGGGGACGGCGTTGATCAGATCCTCGCACTCCTGCGAGTTATCCAGGGCAATACGTTGAATCGGAATCACACCTGACCGGCCTATGGAGGGGATCGTGTAGGACAAAGAACCATTGTTGCAATCACTGAACGCAATCTCGATCGTGCCGTCCATTGACTGGGATGGTATCGGGGGTACGTTGTCAAATACACCGCCTCGGGTCAGTTCGATATCGAGTTCTGCAATACCCTGGTCGAAGGTGCCAAAAGCGGTTCGCCACCTGTGACCGGGGTCGCCCAAATCAGCGTTCACGTTTCCAGGCGGCCTGACCGTGTCGTAGGTAAACCAGGCGAGAAACAGCTGATTTGAATTCGGAAAGACATTGATAAAGAAACCCTGGCCAGTAGTAGCGGGGTTAAACCATGCATCATTGAGTCCAACATTGATTTCAATCGGATCCATGATGGCCTCGACGGTGAATTGATCGCTCATCGCACAGTTGTTGTCAATTTCGAGTTCCTGTTCATCAAAATCCGTGCAAACCCCAATGTAATAGTTGCCAGCCGTGCTTGGCATGCGCACAGACTTGCTGGCGGAAGCGTTGCCACCTGCCGGAAGGCCGTCAACATCGCTGTTTCCAAGTTCAATGGCATCATCTGTGAGCTGTGGCGTTTGCGACAGGATGTATCGGACCTTCGTGTCGTCTGATGGGCCACCGCCAACATTCCGTGTGACCGTGGATACAGTCAGGTTCTGTCCGGGTCTGGGCGAATTCGTGCTCAGGTCAGGCGTATCCATCACAAAGTCAGGGGCAATCGGATCATTGCAGTCAACGGAGAGTTGATAACCACCCTCTGAGCCTTTAGCAAAGGTGGTAGGCCAGATGCGGTAATTGCCCGAGCTCTGGACTTCAAACTCCAGCCTGGAACCATCCGGCCCTTCAAAATTGTCACTTTCGGCCACCACGGTACCGTTGGGACGTGTCAGATACAGGTACCCATCAAGATCGCTCCAGGCAGCATCAACGCTCACAACGTCACCTGCCGACAGACTCAGGTTGAACCTGTCCGTCAGGAAACCGGCTCCGCGCGGACCCGTGTCACAGTCGCCGGAATCGAGTGCACCTTGCGTTTGCTGTCCACATGACAGGGTGGTGCTGCTGCATGAAGCGCCATTAGAAACCATCGCCAACGCACCGCCACCCACGGCCATCAGGGGTTGCGGTTGTCCCTGGACCTGAACTTGTGACTGTGACTCTGGTTCCGCACAGTTATTGTCCACCAGAGATTCGCCTTCGACTGCAAATACGCAAGGACCAAAATAGAAATTCCCCGGCTCATCCGGAGCCGTGACGGTCATCTGGCGAGTGATGGAAGACCCCGGCGGGATCAGCTCGACGTCTTCGATCTGAACGCCGGTATCGCGCAACGAGATCACGGGATTGGGTGACTGGCACATCGCCAGCTGGGTCGGGCTGGATGGAACGTCACCAACATTGAAAATTTCGTACTCGATTGTAATTTCGTCCCCGACACTGACGACAGGGTCACCGAGCAGGCGCGCAACGGTAACGATGTCAGGCGCTGTCGCTGAACCACAACTGATATCCAGATCGAAATCTCCGGTCCGGCCACGAGCAAGGGTCGTCGGCCAGACGGTGTATTCGCCGCTTTCGGGAATAATCACCTCGATGTACGAACTGAATTTGTCCGAAGGATCGGGAATATTATCGTTTTCGAGCACGATTTCCCCATTGGGGCCGGTAAGGTACAGGTAGCCATCGAAACTGGACCATTGTGCATCGATGGCCAGGGAGGTGCCGGCCACTGCATTGATCCGGAATTCCTCACTGAAAAAGCCGGCACCACGTGGGCCATCGGTGCAGTCACTGGTGGTCAGGCGACCGCTCGCCGAAGAACCACAACTCAAAGTGCTGAAGGAGCATGACGGATCATTGGCCACCTGGATTTCAACAGCGGTTGAACAATTGTTGGAAGTCGAAGATTCATCACTGACAGCATCCACGCAAGCGCCGATATAGTAGGTGCCTGGAGTGGTTGGCGCCACGGTGTTGCGGGTTGCGGACCGGCTGTTTCCTGAACCCAGGGCAGGCGTTACCTGCTGGGCAAACTGTGGATCACGGGGGCTGATGATGTCATCAGAAGACAACACCCAGCGCAATGTACTCGAATCAGAAGCTACATCACCAATGTTATTAACACGCGTACGCAACTCAATCGAGGAGCCCGGCAGAAGACCGGAGCCATTAACAGATGGCCTGTTCAGGGTCAGGTCAGGCCCCGGAGGACCCTGGCAATCAACGCTCAGATCGAAATCACCGCCACCGTCATTTGGTGCGAAGGTCGTGGCCCAAAGCGTATGCGTGCCGTTTTTGGCAAAGGTGTACTCGAGACGGGAATTGCTCGAGTTGGTGTCATTATCATTCTGGGCAACGGTGAATCCACTGGGGCCTTGCAGCACAAGATAACCATCAAAGGACCATTCGGCGTCGATCCAGACGGTGTCGCCGATATTTCCTGTCAGGATATACGGCTCAGAAAAATGCTCCGGACCACGTGGGCCCTGCAGGCAGGAACCAGCCCCGAGGGAATCTGAAACTGACTGGCCGCAGGCAAGCGCGCCAGTGGGGCACGGCGCTGTGCCTTCTACGGTAATCGTTCCACCATCACGACAGTTGTTGGCCGTATTAAATTCCTCGGCCACCGGATCGACGCACACGCCAACGAAATAGGTGCCCTGGTCCGACGGTGCATTTGCCGAGATGTCCTCGCGCCAGAATTGTCCGGGCGACAAAGAGGGCACACCCAATGTGCCAATCAATTCGTCTTGATCAGAAATGAATTGGTTGTCAGAAAACACGAACCTGGCTGTACTGGACCCGGCCGACTGATCACCTGTATTGGTAATATCAGCATCAATTGTAAATGTCTCGAACGGCGTCAGCTCCCGTTTGCTCGGCAGGACATTCGTCACCGCAAGGTCAGGCCCCGCACCATCCACAAACACTGATATCGTGGCAATGTCTTCCTCGCCCCCGCCGGAACACACCAGGGTAAAGTCGTACAGACCCGCCGCATTAATGGTGATGTCGGTACTGCCACTGGGTAAGCCGATGAACGATCCCAACCAACCACCAGTTCCTTCACTGGTGAAACAGGAATCTGCATTGCTCACGGCCCACGAAATGGTGGTTGATTCGCCTTCAAGAATGGAGTCGGGAGAAGCAAAAAATTCATCAATGCTCACAACATCCATATCTGCGTCGGATACCAGGACATCGGCAGAATCACTCAGTGCCGGGACTTCTTCATTGAAAAACTCGAACGCACCCATTTCGGTACCTTCGGTCATCCCGTCCTGATGTGCGAATATTCCGAAAACACCGGTCAGGGCATCAAGAGGCGGGCTTGAACTGTTGGAACAGGTGATGAATGTTGTCCCCGAACCAATAGAGGTTTCGCCGTTGTTGAAAAACAATTCAAGGTCAAATGAGTCGCCTTCTCCCCAGGTCGCATCCCCTGAACTCAGGGCCTGAAGGGTAAAAAGAATGACCCAGGTTGCGTTGGGAACACCAACAAAATCGCATTGTTCGCTCAGCTCAGCATTAGGTATAACCCAGTCTTCGGAACTGATGCTGATATCAAACGAAACGAAGTCGCCTTCCGTAATATCGATCTGAGATGGAAGAATCGAGCCTCCAAACAACGTCACAGGTGTCGCAGCCAAAGCCAGCGACAAAAATAAAGCTGTGAGGATGAAATGTCGCGAAAAGCAGGACGTTGGAGAGTTATGGGTTTTCATGGAGCACGATTCTCAGTCTTGGGTTATCGAAATTGCGTTCAGATCTCTGTTTGTACGAACTGGTCTAGTGTGTACCAAGTAACCAGCCAATACAAAATCACTTTACCTTACCTTCAAAGGTAGTCGAAATGCCGGATGTTTTCATTGATCCGGGTTCAGAAACCGAACTTTCTGAGACCACGGTGACAGCCAGACAGGTTAATCGCTGTGAATCAAATCACATCTTGTACGGCTCCGGTATGCTCAAATAGCCGTGTTACCAGCAGGCCAGTCCTGGTCGCCAACCTGATTTCGGCGTTCAGGGTCGTATCCCTGCTAACATAATTCAGAGCCGGTGAATGAACAGCCGGAGTGAGTTCAATGGAGTTTGAATCCAATGGAATTTGAATTTGGCATCCGCAAACCGGAGTCAGGGCGCCGGATCGAACACAAGCCTTTCAGGATTTTGCTGCTGGGCAATTTCAGCGGCGCCAGTGACGGTGGCTCGGTTGCAGAAAGAAAAATTTATCCTGCAGATACCGACCACTGTGATGCACTCTGGCAACTTTTGGAGCCGGGCATCGATTTAGGATCGCCAGGGATCAGATTCGAGCCCCGCGACATCGACGATTTTCACCCCGACAGTTTATTTGATTCACTACCGGTGTTTGCGCAGTTGCGCCGCACCCGAAAAGCATTGCTCGATCCGGCTACAGCGCAGGAGACACTGGACAGGTTATTGGGTTCGACACCGACTGAATCGGAAGCACCCGCCGATCAGCCGGAAGCACCCGGATCCGAATCCTCAGGCGAAGATGCGAACGACATGTTCCAACGTTTAATGGGCAAACCCCTTCAGTCCCCTGGCAAAGCACAGCCCGTGCAGCATGAGGCGAACCTGGATGAGTTTATCCACGACCTTGTTGCCCCGCATATCGTTAAATCGCCCGACCCGCGCGTTGATACTGCCATTGACTCTGTCGACCTGGCCATATCCGAACTGATGCGCAACATTCTGCACCAGCCTGAGTTTCAGGCTTTGGAAGCGAGCTGGCGCTCTCTTTATGGCATGTTTGAACACATTGAAGTTGATGAGGATCTTCAGATCTTCGTTTGCGACATCAGTCACTCGGATTTGCTGGCCGGCCTGCCGGAAGCTGGTACAGGTCTGGATCAGAGTGCGCTGTTCGAACTGCTGGTGAAACGTAACGTGGCAGTAGATGACCCCACGTGGACGCTTATCGTGGGTGACTACACATTCGCCAACGACCCTGAGGACATTGCAATCCTGACCGCCCTGGGTGCAGCCGCTGCAGTCAATGGCGGAGTTTTTCTTGGCGGCGCATGCTCCGGGATGCTGGGCTGTGCCGATGCGCAGTCCCTGATCGAACCGCGAAACTGGACCCGTCCAGAGGCAGGATCCTTGTGGCAATCTTTACGCCAAAGCGATTTTGCCGAACATATCGGGCTGGCAATGCCGAGGCTACTGGCCCGCCTCCCGTATGGCGAGGCGACAGATCCGACCGACCGGTTTGATTTTGAGGAACTGCCCAGGCCCAAACATGACGAACTGCTATGGGCCAATCCGGCATTTTCAGTGGCACGCCTGCTGGCAGAAGGCTTTAAACACAATGGCTGGAATATGTCGCCCGGAAACCATGTCGATCTTGGCCCATTGCCTGCTTACACTTTTGAGCACGATGGTGAAACCCGCTTGCACCCCTGCGCAGAAGTGCTGATGCCAGAATCCACCATGGTTGAGCTTCTTGAACAGGGATTCATGCCCGTTGTCAGCTACCGGGACCAGAATACCGCTGTGATCGGACGATTCCAGTCAATCGCCTCGCCGGTTAGAGCTTTGAAAGGGCCATGGGAAACATAGATTGGCCAAATATAAAGATTGCCATCTGGAGTGAGGGCTTGCTCACCGATGAACTTATCAGGAAGTTGCAAATGCGTTACCCGGGAATCACCATTTTTGTCCATAAACAGGTAATGGAAGGTGTGAACAGGATACCGAGCATCTACGCACACCCGGACGTTGCCGACTATGATATTGGCTTCAGCAGGCAGGGAGAAACTGAACGTATCTTCGTTCGCTGCGTCAATCGACACCGGCTGTTCGACTATCGCGTTGATACCATGAGCGATGATGCATGGCGGCGGGAATTGTTCCTTCGTTTCGTGGTGGACTCACTGCCCGGTCTGTTCGGGCCGGCTACTTACGCCGACAATGCGGCTGGCACCGATGTGCAGGAAACTGACCCAGAGGATTTCGAGAGCGGAGACGATGAGCAGCAAGACTGAAGAAGGTAACCTGGTAACAGCCAACGCCCGAATCGCAGTCGGGTCACAAAGGATCGATCTCAAGCTGGTGGTTCCAGCAGACGAAGTCCCGCCGGAAGCCCTGGTGGAGACATTGCAGCAATTCACAAACATCATCATCGATGGTGTCGAGAGCCGGGCGCAGGAGAACGGCCTGAAAATCGCCTGCAAGAAAGGCTGCGGCGCATGTTGCCGACAACTGGTCCCGATTTCCAGGCCGGAAGCCCGATTGCTCGCCCAACTGGTCGAGGACATGCCCGAGCCCAGGCGCTCGCAAGTCAGGACACGCTTTGAGGATGCGGTCAGGCGCCTGGCAGAATCAGGGCTGGGCTCGGATGCGATCAACTTCCACCTGGTTCCCAACGAGGATCGAATGGAGTTAGGCAAATCCTATTTTGACCTGGGTATTGCCTGTCCTTTCCTGGAGGACGAATCCTGCTCGATTCACCAGCAACGACCCCTGGTTTGTCGTGAATACCTGGTAGTTTCCTCACCAAAACATTGCGCAACGCTTGACGGCGACAACATAAAGCGCCTGAAAATTCCGGCGTCGGTATCCTCGGCTTTCAGCAGGATGGAAGGAACACACCAGCAAGGTGACAACCCTTATGTTCCACTGATCCTTGCCCTGGCCTGGGTCGAAGCAAAAGGATCAGAGTTCCAGCTGAAACCAGGTACCGAATGGGTTCAACAGTTTTTCGAGGATGTTTCAGGTAAACCGTTGCCGGACGAAGGCGACACCATGTTGCCCTGAGCCGGCATCCAGGATGACAAACAACAGATGACCCGCAGGAATTGACGATGGAAAAATGTGGAGAAGGCGTATTTGACGCGGCAACAGACGTGATTGCTCTCGGATTTGAGCTGGGCGAAGGAACGGCAAAAAAAATGCCGGAACTGGCCGCGCGGCTGTTTCAGGATGATGCCTTCAGGAAAACGATCCACAAGGCCCTGCTCGCGGAGGGCAAGCGCCTTTCCAAACAACTGAGCGAGGGAAAGTCGGTCTCCAACAAGGATGGCTTGAAAGTGCTCGAGTCTGTTGGCAAGTCCGCCAGTAAATCATCCGAAAAATGGGCCGAGGAACAAATCAAGAAAAGTTCTGACTACAAGGCGCTGCAAAAAGGCATCAAAACCCTGGAGTGCCGGTTCAAGGAAACTCCGGTTGGTGTTTTTGTCGATGAGAACAAGGGTCTTCTCATCATCCTGGCTTCTGGCCTGGCCCTGGGTGGTGCGGTCGCCATGTATACAACCCGTTCCGGCGACTGGGTGGCATCAAAACTTGCACCACTTGCATCAAAGCAATTGCGGTTCAAGATGCTCGGAAACCTCGAACTGGGTTCAAAAAGCCTGGTTTTCAAACCTTCCGAGCGCCAGGTTGAGTTGACCACATTCATCACCGCCAAATGGAGCGCTGTCAAAACCACGCTCGACCTGCAGGTGGGTTTCAAGGAGGACGAATTTGCCAAGACCAAAGCCACCGGCGAGGTGGTGATCGACGTTGCCAAGGGCACCAGCCTGATTGGAAAGGCAGGCATTGGACACATACAGCCAGCCAATCCGGGTGAGCAACCCCTGGTCTACGACTTGTCGGTGGGTGCGAAATTCAGCGGCAAATCAGACAGGTCAAACTTAAGTCTCCAGGTGAAAGGTTATATCACCCAGGTGCCAACCAAGCAGACTGTTGGGGTTGCAGGTGAACTGACTTATGGCCTCACTGGGGGCAGAGGTGGCACGCCCGGGCTAAACCTCAAAGGACAGGTCAAAGGCGGAAGAACTCGGCAGTTTATGCCTGCAGGTGCAGACAAAATTGAAAATAGCTTTGAAGCTAACCTCGGGGTAGAACTGCTTTTCTGAAGGGGTCGTTAACGTGAGTAATCAATTGGATCCGACTCCATTTGGAGCCCGCTGACCTCACAGCTCAAAGCACGAGCCATCAATCGCCATCAGGGCCCGATTGCGTTTGCTGACCCGGCCGGAGAATTTCAACGTCAACGCTCAGTGCATTCGGCGTTGAGGCAGCGATTGCCTGTTGCGAAATTCCTGTGTGGTAATCAAAGTAGTAGAGATCCACTTCGTTCCATTTGACCCAGCCGTCGTCAGGCATATCGCTGACGGTACACCAGCCCAGCCTGAACTGCAGCTTCGACACGTTGATGAGGGCAGGCTCGTCATTGCTGTGGACTATGTAGTGATATGGGTCTTCTTCCTTTACCGGCAAGGCAACGGCGAACTGACCACTGGCGGTATGTCCCGCTTCGATCCAGCGGCCATACGGCACTTCGGGTTCCGAGTGCGCCAGGCCCTGTGGCAGCGGCCATACCTGCCTGGCAATGACGATCACATCGTTTTCCACACTGGCGTAGTACCAATCGGGATTCATCGACCGGGTTGCCATGTCATACAACGTGTCAAAGACAAATATGTCCTGTCCGGAACCGTTCACCATCGAGTAACTTAATTGGAGTTTGCCGTCCTCCACGGCCGTATTGACGGTCAATTGCATGTCGGTTTCGGTCACCATGGCTGTTCTCGTTTCATCGTAGCTTTTTTCAATGGTCTGTATTTTTCCCGGCCCGCCGACGGCATAGCTGGTCACCACCATCAGGAACACACTCATCAGACATCGCGCCGGGACTCCGCAGATATCAATAGAAGTCACGCTCTGGAAGGCCCCGGTCTTTTCGGTACGTATTTTCGGAATATTCTTCCTTGTCGTAAGGCTCGATGCCCGCGGCGCGCAATTCCATATTGCTGATCTCCTTGCCCTTCTTCGGTCCGGTGTTCTTGCCTTTGGAGCTATCCATTTTGCCGTACATCATATCGTCGGCATGAACCATTTCATGGAATAATCCGACATCGGCTGGCCGGTTACCCTCCTTGGCCCAGTCTGCACTGGCAATGGCGCTGCCAGGCGGCCCGGAAAGACTGGTCTTATCGGGATCGTAACCGACTTCGGTATTGGCCGCAGGACCTGGTTTACCATTTTTGCCCAGGTAGCCGGCTGGATTCTTGCCACTGGGCGCTGGGTCAGTCCACGCCCAGTTGCCCGTTTTTCCCGGGGCGAGGGGGTGAATCCGCATGGTTTTACCGCTGGCCGCGATCGACGCCAGCAGTTTTTTACCACTCGGGGTTTGTGCAATGATGTTCAGATCTTCGACAACCTTTTCACGAAAAGCCGCATCGCCCTCAATGATGATCGAATCGCCGAATTTGGTGACGGTCTTTCCGTCCACGGTCATCGTGCTGACCGGGAAGAACATAGTTGAGATTCCACCGATAAAGGTGCGGCGTGTCGCCAGCAGCTTCAAATCACCGAGGAATGAACCGCAGGCCACTATATCGCCACTTGGCGCCCAACGCGCCGCGGGTCGATTGTTGATCATGACCCCTATCGAGCCCATGACGATTGGCGGAGGTGGCGCCGGCGGAACAGGCGGCGGATGGACCACACCGACGATGATCGCACCGGTACAAATGCCGCTGCAGGTGGCGTAAGCAGCCGGTAAACCCTCGATCAACACAAGCCCCCCGGGTGCCGGCCCGGTAATCGGCGGGGCGATCACTCCGCACGGCACGATCATATCGTGGGTAAGCGGGTCACCAATGCGGGCTGCGGCAAACATCGCGCTACCCTGGCCCGTCCATGATCTCGCCATTCCCGCCGCAAGCGATGTCCTGTCCGCTTA
Organism: Lysobacterales bacterium; assembly: GCA_035267185.1. Taxonomy (GTDB): domain Bacteria; phylum Pseudomonadota; class Gammaproteobacteria; order Xanthomonadales; family SZUA-36; genus JAUIBE01. Next base: position 33,815 of record DATFLY010000153.1, read on the forward strand.
GCAGGTAGGTACGCAGGCGGTCCTTAATCTTCTCGCCCTCCTTTTCAGCAGCGGAAACCATCACAACGCCATCAACGAGCTGGAGAAAAATCGCTGGATCAACATCGAGGTGCTGACCCTCACCCATCGGCACATTGCCCTCACTGAAAGTCGCCGCCAGTGCACACATGGATCCGGCACCATTTGAGCCTTTCTGCTTGACCAGTTCAAAGGCCTGCTCGCGGTTTTTCTCACTCGGCTTAAATACCCAGGCCTCAGCGGCTGCAACCGCAGCCAGCTCAACATCATCCTCGGTCAAAGCTACCATCTGCCGTGCACAGACACAGGCCCACCAAACCGCTTCCCGGACGGGTAATGCCCGCGTCATGACTTTGACGGCATCTGTCAATTGGTCGGCATCCGAAAGTGCTTTTATAAAGGCTTCAGGTCGTATATCCGAATCCAGGAACTCAGCCGACTCAGGCTCGAGCAGGCCTGGGCCTACGAGGCTTCGAGCGGTTTTCGCTGTTACCTTTTTCCAATGATTTTCGGACATTAGCGTCTTACTCCGGGTGTCATCAGTTGATCTTGACAATGGGCGCCTTAATGTTCATGAAGGCCGAGGCTTCGATATTAACCAACATACCCTTTATGGTTACGCCGCTTGGGTCAAGCTTGATCGAATTTGAACCCACCTTAAGCTCGATCGAAGTCAATGCCTGGTCTTTGATCATGCCAACAGTGGCTTCGCGCTTAATATCACCTAAATCAGTCTTCGTAAAGTGATCAAGGAAGGCTTTCATTTCCTGGGATCCCATCGGAACTTCAAGTTTATGGTCGCCGTTATGAACGATGACAATCCTGCCATCGCTGACGCTAAAGTCTGTTGCAGCATCCAGGTAGTCGTTTCCTTTGATCTCAGTTTTTCGATCTGCTTTGACGGTCGTGGTCTCAATCGCTTCACCAACGGTACTGTTCTTGTTACCAATTGTGGTTGTCCGCGAATTCCTGACCTTCCTTGATTCCCTGTTCTTGACCAGCGAATTGAGGTTCTTCTCGGCCTGGAAATAGACCTCTTCTTTTCCTTTCTTGTCCTCAAATCTCAACTCATTGAAGTTCTTCGCGCTGCCACCGGGTGAACTGCGAGACTTGATACCGCTCTGCGTCTTGTTCGAAGGCAGTTCGTATGGAGGCATATGGGTCGCGTTGTACATTCGGCCGGACACATAAGGCTGATCAGGATCTCCTTCCATAAAACCGACCAGGACTTCCTGCCCGATCCGTGGAATATGGATTCCACCCCACTCGGTCCCGGCCCAGAGGCTCGAGATGCGTAACCAGCAGGAGCTGTTCTCGTCTTTCTTGCCGAGGCGGTCCCAATGAAACTGGACCTTGACCCGACCGTACTCATCGCAATAAATCTCTTCGTTTTTCGGACCGACGACTTCCGCGGAGTGGTTTCCCTGAATGACTGGTTTGGGCGTTCTGCGTTCCGGGCGGTAAGGTTCAGCGCTGTCCAGGAGCTCCAGTGAGCAGCGATAAAACTTGTCTGTGGCTTCTCCGGAGCCGGTCTCCAGTGCATCCAGCTGAGCCGAGTGGGTCACTGACGTGATCAGGTACTGCTTGTTTTCCTCGTCCCGAGGGTAATTCTCCAGCGTGAAAAGGTAACCTGCGCACATTCCGCGTGCGTCACCAAATGCCTGCGCGCGCTCATGCTGGCATTGCAGTTCCTGCAGTCTTTTTTCGATGTAGGCATCCCCGTCGGACTTTTCAAAATACTCACCCGGATAATCGTAGATTTCGGGATTATCGATGGGATAGGCATGCGGTCGGTCCCGTTTAAGCTTCACCATCAGGTCAACTTTGGGCTTGGTGAAATCATAATCATCAATGGCATATTTGCCAGGCATGATTGATTGCACCTTGTTCCAGTCCTGGATGTGGTCGCGCTTGCGTATCGCATCTGCGGCGTCGGGTGGATAGTAAGGTACGGTTGCGTAACCCGGAAACGTCTGATGAGCATTTACGCCGTCACACAGGACCAGGGTATGTTTACCCTTCTCATGCTGGAAGTAGTAGTAGATACCCTCTTGCTCCATCAGGCGCGAGACAAAATTAAAGTCGGTTTCTCGATACTGAACGCAATAATCCCATTTCCGATAAGTGTCGCTGAGCTGATCTTTGAAATCCGACATGCCATGCTCGCCGAACACCTCCTTGATGATGTCAGGAACTTTCTGTTTTTGGAAAATCCGACAATCGGCTTTTCGGGTCAAAAACCAGAGTCGTGGACGAATCGAAGCCTCGTAGCTGGCAAACTGCCCCACCGAACCGGTATAGCGAAATTCCGTAACAAACCCGTGGAAATATCGCTCCGTTCCATCAGGAAGGTCCAGGGTCAGCGTGACCGGTTTCCCAACAATCTCCGTGAAAGAAATATTTCGGTCCAGGCTACGCAGTTGCAATTCGTAGAAGAACATACCGCTGAGCTCTTCGTTGCCATTGAAGGCATGGCAGACCACTTTGTCACCCAAAGGGGAATCCAGTCTGATACCTCTGTTCGGATCGATTGGTGTAATAGGCATGTGTCTGATTCCGTCAGCGTTCGCTTAAATTCTATCAGCTAAGATTATCGCCCACGCAGGGCGGGCAATCTGTGATGTGTTTCACAGGCCTCACAACAGCGCCTCGAGCAAGTCCGGCTCGCGAATGAAGATTTTCCCGCTGCGAAGCTCAATGATTTTTCCGGCTTCCCAGGACTTGAGCTGCTTGTTAACGCTTTCCCGTGAGGCGTTGATAAGCGTACCCAGATCGTACTGCGAAAGCCTGATATCGATGAGAATACCACCGTCCATCTCGACCCCGCTTTCTTCCGCCAGGTCCAGGAGCTTGCCGGCCAGCCGACCTGGAATCTCGATAAATACCGAAGATTCATAAAGGGAGTTGGTATTGCGAATCTTTCCGGCCAGGATTGAGAGCAAACGCAGGCCGATCATGTCATTTTGTTTGAGCAGCGTCTTGAAGTCGATCTGCCTGAGCACAAGCAATTCACACGAATCAATTGCAGTCACAGTGACGCTTCGGGTTTCGCCATCAATCAGGGCAAGCTCGCCAAATAAATCACTTTCCTGGAGGATGAAAAAACTGAGTTCCTTGCCCTCCTCAGAAGTCGCCGAACCTCTGAGGCGACCGGAAACAACGATGTACATTTCGCGCCCGATCTCCCCCTGGTTAAAGATCACTTCACGGGCACGGAATCGACGCCGAATACACAGTTCAGCAACGCGTTTGCGCTCCTCAAGCGACATTCCCTGGAATAACTCACAACGAGCCAAAAGTGCAGCATCTTGTTCTATCATCATGCCTGGACTCCTGTAGGATGGCACTGTTCATCCGGAAAAATCCATGACTGATCGTCGTCCCGAAAACGCATCAGCGGAAACCTCGACCAAGGTTAATACCACCGTCATGTTTGCCGACATTGCGCGCAGCACGAATCTCTATACCCGGCTCGGAGACCAGGAGGCGGCAAGGCTGGTGGTGCAGGTTCTCGATGTGCTGGCCTCGACGGTCAGATCCAATGGTGGCAGACCATTTCGTAGTAAAGGTGATGACCTGCTCAGCACTTTTGAAAGCCCGGATGATGCAGTCCGTGCTGCGGTCCAGATTCACAAATCTGTGAGGGCGCTTTCTACACCGAAATCTGGCAGTCTTGAGATGAGAATCGGCATCAACACCGGACCGGCGGTGTTGATTCCTGGAGATATCCTGGGCGATACCGTCAATCTGACGGCTCGCATTGCAGATTTCGCCAAGGCGGGTCAAACGCTGGTGTCGGGCCAACTGATGGACAGCCTGTCTGACCCTGACCTTGGGCACTTCAGACCACTCGGTAATGTATCGCCCAGGGGGAAAACCGATCACATTGCATTGTTTGAATTGCATGATGCCGGCGAGTTGGATGAAATCACCCAGACCGGACCCGTAGTTAAAACCGGAATTTTCAGACAGCACCAACTCAACATTCTCTTTCAGGGCAAGAAAATCAGGCTCGAAAGTTCGCTCGACCGTTTTCGAATGGGGCGTGCACCGGATTGTGAACTTACGATTGATCACACGCTGGTCTCTCGCTACCATGCTGAAATTCGTTTTGAAAACAACCACTTTGTATTGGTCGATTTCAGCACCAACGGTACCTTGCTGATCACTGGCGGAGCTTCGCACCTGCTGCACCACGGCCAGGAAGTATTAAGGGGCCGCGGTACCATATTTCTCGGCCGTACCGGTTTCGATCGCAATTTTGAAATCACCTTTCATACCGACGATGACCCCTAGTCCGGATCAATTCCTGGCTATTTGAAGTTGTAACTAAAGTCATCTTCCTCGGCATCCAGTTTCACCGACCTGAGCGGATTGCCCTGGGACAGGCGTGACAGCAACTCGCGACTGATCGCCGGCAAGACAGTATTGGTCAAAATGGCGTCAATCATGCGTCCACCACTCTCCAGTTCGGTACAACGCGCGGAGATCAGATCCAGGACTGCATCGCTGTAGGACAACGGAATCCCATGATTTTCATCGATACGCCGGACTATGCGATTGAGCTGCAGGACGATGATTTTTTGCAGGACCTCATCACTCAACGGGAAGTACGGGATACTGACAATTCGGCCAAGAAGGGCAGCCGGAAAAATATCAAGCTGGGGTTCCCGCAGTGCCTTGGCCATGCCTTCGTAGTCCGGCATCAGGTCGGGATCCTTGCTCAGGTTCATGATCAGGTCACTGCCTACATTTGAGGTCAGCAAAATCAATGTGTTTTTGAAATCGATCATGCGCCCTTCACCGTCTTCCATAATGCCTTTATCAAACACCTGGAAGAAGATCTCATGCACATCGGGGTGGGCCTTTTCGACCTCGTCCAACAACACCACGCTGTAGGGCCGACGCCGCACTGCCTCTGTCAGCACACCACCTTCACCATAACCGACGTAGCCGGGAGGCGCACCCTTCAGGGTTGACACCGTGTGTGCTTCCTGGAATTCACTCATATTGATGGTAATCAGGTTTTGCTCACCGCCGTACATTGCCTCGGCAAGCGCCAGTGCGGTCTCGGTTTTGCCGACACCACTTGGCCCGCACAACATGAACACACCGATTGGCTTGCTCGGATTGTCCAGGCTGGCCCTACTGGTTTGCACGCGACTGGAGATCATTTCCAGCGCATGATCCTGGCCGATGACTCTTTCCTTCAGTTGCTCAGCCATGGACAGAACGCTTTCAATCTCATTCCTGACCATGCGGCCTACCGGCACACCCGTCCAGTCTTCGACCACGGACGCAACCGCCTGGTCGTCGACACTGTGGTGCACCAGGGGCTGCTCTCCCTGCAGGTCAGCGAGTTCGGCCTTGATGACTGCGAGTCGCTCGCGAATGGCCTCTTTATCAACTTCTTCTTCGTCAGCCGTTATGTCGGCACCGCTGTCCTCAGCGCCCTGGGCAGGGCTGTCTTCAACGCCGGCTTCTGCATCATCCGGGGCATCCCCTGACTCACGTTCCGCGTCCGACTCTTCATCCTGGGCGGTCGGATTCTCACCGGTCAGGGCTTCTCGCAGGTCGAGAATTTCATCAACCAACGTCTTTTCATTCTCCCAGCGCTTGTTCAGATCCGC
>DATFLY010000154.1:0-17749 GCA_035267185.1 Lysobacterales bacterium
AGAGGGTGGACGTCACACGCCATTCTTCAAGGGCTATCGTCCGCAGTTTTACTTCCGTACCACGGATGTAACCGGTGCGTGTGAGCTGCCTGAAGGCGTTGAGATGGTCATGCCTGGTGACAATGTGCAGATGCAGGTGTCCTTGATCGCGCCGATCGCGATGGAAGAAGGTCTGCGTTTTGCGATCCGTGAAGGCGGTCGCACCGTGGGTGCTGGCGTCGTTGCGAAGATCCACGAGTAGTAGCGGCTTTAACCGCGAATAGGAAAACAACATGGCTGACCAGAGAATACGCATCCGCTTGAAAGCTTTCGATCATCGCTTGATTGATCGCTCGGCGGCAGAAATCGTAGAAACCGCGAAGCGGACCGGTGCACAGGTGCTGGGCCCTATTCCACTGCCGACTCGTATAGAGAAGCACACGGTTTTGACTTCGCCGCACGTCAACAAGGACGCGCGTGACCAGTACGAGACTCGTACGCACAAGCGCCTGATGGACATCGTTGATCCCAACGACAAGACGGTAGATGCATTGATGAAGCTCGACCTCGCCGCTGGCGTGGACGTGCAGATCCAGCTCAACTAAAGAGCGACGCGATCCCGGACAATGCTATTCGCATTTCCGGGATGACGAAATAGTTGTAGGAGCGGTCTTATGGCCGCGACCATGAAAAAACAGCCATATAACGAAGTTTTATTAAAGGAAGACCAATGAAGATTGGACTAGTCGGACGCAAGCGCGGCATGACACGGGTTTTCACCGAGGAAGGCGATAGCGTTCCAGTATCGGTGATCGAAGTGCAGCCAAATCGTGTCACGCAGATAAAAGATGCGGACAACGACGGCTATAGCGCCATACAGGTGACCTATGGCTCGCGCCGGGCCAGCCTGGTGAACAAGCCCGAAGCCGGGCATTTCTCCAAGGCCGGAACCGAAGCGGGTGGCGGGCTGTACGAATTGCGCACTGAAGGCGAAGACACCAGCGAACTTGAAGCCGGTTCAGAACTGACGGTTGAAATGTTCGCGGCAGGTGAAATTGTTGATGTCACCGGTACCAGTAAAGGTAAAGGCTTTACCGGAACGATAAAGAGACACAACTTCAGCATGCAGGACGCCACCCACGGCAACTCCCTGGCCCATCGGGCTCCGGGTTCAATTGGACAGTGCCAGACCCCGGGTCGTGTATTCAAGGGTAAGAAGATGGCCGGTCATATGGGTGATGAGCGTGTGACCACGCAAAATCTGGAAGTGATTCGCGTAGATGCGGATCGCAACCTGCTCCTGATCAAGGGTGCGGTTCCGGGTGCAGCAGGTGGTCATGTTACCGTCCGTCCGGCCGTCAAAGCCTAAAAAAGAATAAGGAATCCAGGAGATTACGATGCAATTGGCAGTCTCAGGCGGCAAGTCGATCAAGGTTTCTGAAACCACGTTTGACCGCGAATTCTCAGAAGCGCTGGTTCACCAGGTGGTCACTGCGTACCTTGCGGGTGCGCGTGCCGGAACCAAAGCAACAAAAAATCGTTCCGCGGTGCGGGGCGGTGGACGCAAGCCCTGGCGCCAGAAAGGCACCGGTCGGGCTCGCGTGGGTACCATTCGCAGCCCATTGTGGCGCGGTGGTGGAGTCACGTTTGCTGCTCAGCCGCGCGACCACTCCCAAAAAGTGAATCGCAAAATGTACCGCGGCGCGCTTCAGGCCATTTTGTCCGAGCTGATTCGCCAGGAGCGGCTGGTTGTCGTCAAGTCGTTTGATCTTGATGAGCCCAAAACAAAATTGCTGACATCTCAGCTCAATGATCTGGATGTCAAAAGCGGTCTGATCGTGGTTGATCCCATCCAGGAAAACCTGTTCCTGGCTGCCCGCAATATTCCCGGCCTTTACGTCGTGGATGTGGCCGGCCTGGATCCCGTCAGCCTGGTATCGGCTGAGAAGGTCGTGATGACCGTCGATGCCATTGAGAAGATTCAGGAGTGGCTGGGATGAGTAAAAATCGCTTGTACAAGGTGTTGTTGGCGCCACGCGTGACGGAAAAGACCGCACGGTTGAGCGCGAACAGCAATCAATATGTGTTTGAAGTTTCCAGTGACGCCGACAAGAAGGATGTTCGCGAGGCTGTTGAGCATTTGTTCGAAGTCAAAGTCGAAAATGTTCAGATCGTCAACGTGAAAGGTAAGACCAAGTCTTACCGCATGCGTCCCGGACGTCGCAGTGACTGGAAGAAAGCTTACGTACGCATCCAGGAAGGTCAGGTAATTGACGTCCTGGGTGGAGAAGCACCCTGAGGATTTAAGGCATGGCAATTGTTAAAGCAAAACCAACATCGCCAGGACGCCGTGGAGTCGTTCAGGTAAAGCATGAGCACCTGCATAAAGGTGAGCCGCATGCTGCTTTGGTCTCGAAAAAATCGAAAACGGGCGGAAGAAACAACACCGGCCGGATCACCACGCGTCATCGCGGTGGTGGACACAAGCAGCGTTACCGCCAGATAGATTTCAAGCGTGACAAGGACGGCATTGCAGGCAACATTGAGCGTGTTGAATACGATCCAAATCGTAGCGCGCACATCGCTCTGGTGCTTTACAAGGATGGCGAGCGTCGTTACATCATCGCACCCAAGGGCCTGCGTGCAGGAGACCCGGTACAGAGTGGACGTGATGCAGCAATCAAGCCAGGCAACTGCCTGCCATTGCGCAACATTCCGGTCGGTTCGGTCATTCACTGCATCGAAATGAAGCCCGGCAAAGGCGCCCAGATCGCTCGAAGCGCTGGTGCCGCAGCCCAGTTGGTTGCGCGTGAAGGGCAATACGCCACATTGCGTCTTCGCTCCGGCGAGATGCGTAAGGTTCCATCGCGTTGTCGTGCAACGCTGGGTGAGGTTTCCAATCCGGAACACAACCTGGAGAAAATCGGCAAGGCCGGCGCCAAACGCTGGCGTGGTGTTCGTCCGACTGTTCGTGGTGTTGCCATGAACCCGGTTGATCACCCGCACGGTGGTGGTGAAGGGCGTACCTCAGGTGGTCGTCACCCGGTTACCCCGTGGGGACAGCCGACCAAGGGTTACAAGACTCGCAAGAATACGAGCACAGACAAGTATGTTGTGCGCAAACGTAAACGTTCAGGTAAGTAGAAGGTAGCGCTATGCCACGTTCGATTAAAAAAGGACCTTTCGTTGACCATCACCTTATGAAGAAGGTGGAGGCAGCGGTAGCAACCAATAACAAGCGCCCGATCAAGACATGGTCAAGGCGTTCTATGATCCTGCCGGAAATGGTCGGGCTGACGATTGCGGTGCATAACGGCCGCCAGCACGTACCAATCCTGGTGAATGATCAGATGATCGGTCACAAACTGGGTGAATTTGCACCCACCCGGACGTTTCGTGCGCATTCCGGCGACCGAAAGACCGTGTAACAGGAATCAACGTCATGCAAGCGACAGCACATTTAAGAAACGCGCGTATATCGCCACAAAAGGTTCGCCTTATTGCCGACCAGATTCGCGGTATGGAAGTGGAGAAAGCAGAGCAGTTGCTGGCATTCAGCCCGCAAAAAGCTGCCCACCTTGTGAAAAAGGTGATGCTTTCAGCAGTGGCCAATGCCGAGCACAACGATGGTGCCGACATTGATGAGTTGAGCGTTAGTGTCATCCAGGTCAATGAAGGACCGACGTTCAAGCGAGGCCGGGCACGCGCCAAGGGCCGTGGCACACGAATTTTGAAGCGTTGTTCGCACATCAGTGTGACCGTCGCAGACGACACAGGAAAGTAATTATGGGTCAGAAGGTACATCCAATCGGTATCCGTCTTGGCATTGCCAAAGACTGGAACTCTACCTGGTATGCCAACAAGGACGAATTCGCCGATCAGCTCAAGTCTGATCTTGAAGTTCGCGAATTTCTCCAGAAGCGGCTTGCACAGGCGGCGGTCAGCAGGATTCAGATCGAGCGTCCGGCTAAGTCTGCTCGCATCACGATTCACACGGCTCGCCCTGGCATCGTGATTGGCAAGAAAGGAGAGGACATCGAAAGGCTGAGGCGTGAAGTCACAAAGATCATGGGTGTTCCCACCCACATCACCGTGGCTGAGATACGCAAGCCGGAACTGGACGCCAAGCTGGTTGCAGAGGGCGTGGCCCAGCAGCTGGAACGTCGCATCATGTTCCGTCGCGCCATGAAACGTGCGGTTGGAAATGCCATGCGCCTGGGTGCGCTGGGTATCAGGATCCAGGTCTCCGGTCGGCTCAACGGTGCGGACATCGCGCGTACCGAGTGGTATCGCGAAGGCCAGGTGCCGTTGCACACGCTGCGTGCCAACGTCGATTACGGAACTTACGAAGCCAAGACCACTTACGGAGTGCTCGGCGTAAAAGTCTGGATCTATAAAGGCGAGGTTTTCGACCTGTATGACCAGTCTGAAAACCAACAGAAAGGCAAGAAAGCCGCAGCTAAGTAGGAACAGACACGATGCTTCAGCCAAAACGAACAAAATACAGAAAGACACAGAAAGGTCGTAACCGCGGCCTGGCGCATGTTGGTAACCGCGTCAGCTTCGGCGAGTACGGTCTTAAAGCGACCACCCGTGGCTTTGTCACTGCCCGTCAGATCGAGGCGGCGCGACGTGCGATTACACGTTACGTCAAGCGTGGCGGAAAGCTCTGGATCCGGGTATTCCCGGACAAGCCGATTACCAAGAAGCCCGTCGAAGTGCGTATGGGTAAAGGTAAAGGCAACGTCGAGTATTGGGTAGCCCCAATCCAGCCTGGTCGGGTGTTGTACGAAATTCAGGGCGTTTCAGAAGAAGCAGCCCGCGAGGCGTTCAGGTTGGCATCAGCCAAGCTGGCGGTAAATACCACCTTTGTTAAGCGGTCGGTGCAGTAATGGAAGCGCAAGATTTGAGAAGCAAGAACGAAGGCGAACTGCAACAGGAGCTCACCGAGCTTTTGCAGGAGCAGTTCAACCTGAGGATGCAAAAAGGCATGGGTCAGTTAACCCAGAGCCACCAGATGAAGCGTGTGCGTCGCGATATTGCGCGGGTTCGCACGGTGTTGGCCGAAAAGGACGACAGCGCTTCAGCAGCCAAAAAAAATAAAGTTGAAGGTACCAATAAAACAGGTGATGTCGCATGAGTGAGATTAAACGTACCAAGCAAGGTCGTGTTGTCAGCAACAAGGCTGACAAGACCATCACCGTGTTGTTGGAACGACAGGTTAAGCATCCTTTGTACGGTAAGTACATCAAGCGCTCAACCAAAGTTCACGTGCACGATGAGAACAACGAGTGCGGTGAGGGCGATATGGTCTCTATCACCGAGTGCCGTCCACTTTCCAAGACCAAAAGCTGGCGCGTGGTCGAGGTCCTGCAGCGCAGCCAGTAAGGGCTGACGTTTCAGGTTTAGGCGAGGTAGAAGACGATGATTCAGATGCAGAGCGTACTTGCAGCAGCGGACAACAGCGGCGCAAGACAGATTCAATGTATCAAGGTTTTGGGTGGCTCCAAGCGCCGTTATGCGCGTATTGGCGACGTTATCAAGGTAACCGTCAAGGACGCCATTCCACGTGGCAAAGTTAAGAAAGGCGAGGTTTACAACGCCGTTGTGGTTCGCACCCGTTCAGGTGTTCGCCGTGGTGATGGTTCAGCCATTCGCTTTGACAACAATGCCGCTGTATTGCTCGATGGGAAACACGAGCCGATCGGAACACGTATTTTTGGACCCGTGACACGCGAATTGCGTAATCAGCGGTTCATGAAGATCGTCTCCCTGGCACCGGAAGTGCTGTAGGGCGACAGGAGAGAACGAATGAAACGCATCAGAAAAGGTGACGAAGTGATCGTAATTGCGGGCCGTAGCAGAGGTCAGCGTGGTCACGTCCTGCGCATCCTGGAAAAGGATCGCCTGTTGGTGGAAAACGTCAACATGGTGAAGAAGCACCAGAAGCCGAATCCCCAGCTGCAACAGGCAGGTGGAATTGTAGACAAGGAAGGCCCGATTCATGCGTCGAATGTGCGCCTTTACAACCCGATCTCCGGCAAGGGTGATGGCATCACCATCAAGACCCTGGAAGACGGAAAAAGGGTAAGAATTTTTAAGTCGACCGGCGAAGTCGTAGACGTATAAAACGGTTGAAGATGAAGGAATAGCCAGATGGCAAGATTACAAGAATATTACAAGGAAACGGTGGTGCCCCAGCTGATGGAAAAATTCAGCTATACCAACACCATGCAGGTTCCAAAAGTGACCAAGGTCACACTCAATATGGGTGTGGGTGAGGCCGCGACCGACAAGAAAGTGATGGAGCGTGCTGTGGGTGACATGGAAGCGATTGCAGGTCAGAAACCAATCGTTAACCTGTCACGTAAATCAGTGGCTTCTTTCAAGATCCGTGACGGTTGGCCGGTTGGTTGCAAAGTGACCCTTCGGCGCGAGCGCATGTACGAATTTATTGATCGTCTGGTGAACGTTGCCATACCGCGTGTCCGTGACTTCCGTGGCCTGAACCGCAAGTCATTCGACGGCCGTGGAAATTACTCGATGGGCGTTCGGGAACAGATCATGTTCCCTGAGATCGATTACGACAAGATCGACACCATCCGTGGAATGGATATCACGATCACAACGAATGCGAAATCCGACGAGGAAGCCCGTGCACTGCTCGAGGCATTCAGCTTCCCCTTCAAGGAAAAGTAAAGGACTAAAACGATGGCAAAAGTATCGATGATTAACCGCGAGAAGCGTCGCACAAAACTGGTTAAGAAGTACGCAGCGAAGCGCGCGCAGCTCAAGGCAATCGTTTCCAGCCCGGATTCAAGCTTTGATGAGCGTCAGGAAGCGATGTTCGAACTGCAGAAATTGCCGCGGGACTCGAGCCCCGCACGACAACGTAATCGTTGTGCACTTTCCGGTCGCCCGCGCGGTTACTACCGCAAGTTTGGTTTGAGCCGTAACAAGTTGCGTGAGGCCGCGATGCGCGGTGACGTACCCGGACTGAAAAAGTCTTCGTGGTAAGCGGACAGGATTGAGGATTCAGCAATGAGTATGAACGACCCGATTTCAGATATGTTGACGCGCATTCGCAATGCGCAGGGTGTCAACAAGGCAACCGTTGCCATGCCGGCTTCCAAAGTGAAGAAGGGCATCGCCAGCGTTCTCAAGGACGAAGGTTTCATCAATGACTTTCGCGAGTTTACTGATGATGAGGACAAGCCTGCGCTTGAAATCACTTTGCGTTACCAGAATGGCCAGGGAGTAATCGACACGCTTACGCGCGTCAGCCGTCCCGGTCTGCGCCGTTACCGTGGCAAGGAAGACCTGCCCCGCATATTGAATGGCCTGGGTATCGCTGTTGTCAGCACATCGAAAGGCATCATGACCGACGCAACTGCCCGTAAAGAAGGCCACGGTGGAGAGATTCTCTGCGTTGTCACGTAACGCGGAATTGAATTTGGAGTTTATGAAATGTCACGTATAGCCAATGCCCCAATCGAGCTTCCCAAAGGTGTGGAGTTCAGTAACAAGGGCGAGCAGGTCAGTGTGAAGGGCCCCAAGGGCAACCTGGAAATGAAGCTGCACCCGAGCGTCAGCCTCGAGCAGGAAGACAACACCATCACGGTGAAGGTTTCCAGGGCATCGGATACACCGATGGCCGGAACCATGCGCTCACTGGTGGGCAACATGGTCCAGGGTGTTTCTGACGGATTTGAAAAGAAGCTGACGCTGGTTGGCGTTGGATATCGCGCACAGGCTCAGGGCAAGAAGCTGAACCTGGCACTTGGGTTTTCTCATCCAATCGACTACGAAGCACCCGAGGGCATCACCATTGAAACGCCCAGCCAGACCGAAATCATCGTTTCGGGTTGCGATAAGCAGCGGGTAGGACAGGTGGCTGCGGAAATCCGGGCGTATCGTCCACCTGAGCCTTACAAGGGCAAAGGTGTTCGTTATTCCGACGAACGCGTGGTGCGTAAAGAAGCCAAGAAAACGGCTTAATTGAGGTTTAGAAGCATGGACAAGAAAAAAGCGGCGCGAATTCGCCGAGCGACCAAAGTCAGAAAGCAGATCCGCAGGCTCGAAAAGCCGCGGCTGACTGTTCACCGCAGTGGGCGTCATTTGTACGCGCAGGTGATTGCCGCAGATGGCGAGAATGTTGTTGCCGCAGCATCGACGGTTCAGAAGGACCTTCGCAAGGACAACGACCTCAAAGCCACCTGCAACAAGAAAGCGGCCGAGGCCGTGGGTAAAACGGTTGCTGAGCGTGCGGTTGCCGCCGGCATCGAAACGGTTGCCTTTGATCGCTCTGGTTTCAAATACCACGGCCGAATTAAGGCCCTTGCAGACGCAGCCCGTGAAGGCGGATTGAAGTTTTAATTTAGGAAACAAAGATGGCGAATATGGACAGAGAACAAGGTGACGGCCTGCTGGAAAAACTGGTGGCAGTCAACCGTGTGGCCAAAGTGGTCAAGGGTGGCCGTATCTTCGGTTTCACCGCCCTGAGTGTTGTGGGTGATGAAAACGGCAAGGTCGGTTTCGGTTATGGAAAGGCACGTGAAGTTCCCGTGGCCATCCAGAAGTCGATGGAAAAAGCCCGTAAGAATATGACCACCATTAGTCTTCGCGATGGCACTTTGTGGCATGCGGTCAAGGCGCGTCATGCAGGCTCACGCGTTTACATGCAACCGGCCTCCGAAGGTACCGGCGTCATTGCCGGCGGTGCCATGCGTGCAGTCTGCGAAGCTGTGGGCATCCACAACGTCCTTGCCAAGAGTGTTGGGTCAAATAATCCCATCAACCTGGTGCGTGCAACCATCAAGGGCCTTCAGGCCATGCAGAGCCCTGAATCAGTGGCTCACAAGCGTGGCAAGTCGGTCGATGAAATCATGACCAACGTCGGGTAAAGATCATGGCCAAGAAAAAACAGAAACAAATAAAGGTGACGCTGACGCGTTCACCCATCGGGTTCCAGCCGCGCCATCGGGCGTGTGTGCGTGGTCTCGGTCTGAAGCGTATGCACCAGACCGTAACCCTGGAAGATACTCCGTCGATCCGAGGCATGATCAACAAGGTCGACTACATGGTCACGGTGGAAGAGGGGTCAGAGTAAAAACTCTGGTCCCTGGATGAGAACAGAAGAAATCAAGTGAAGAGTTTTTACTCTGACCCCAATTATCGGGAAGCACTGAAATGAAAATGAATGAATTGAGCCCGGCAGCGGGTTCCAAAAAGAATCGCAAGCGTGCAGGGCGGGGCATCGGCTCCGGACTGGGCAAGACTGCGGGCCGTGGCCATAAAGGGCAGAAGGCTCGTTCTGGTGGCCAGACCAAGGTCGGCTTCGAGGGTGGTCAGATGCCTTTGCAGCGCCGTCTGCCAAAACGTGGCTTTGCTTCACGCACCGCGCGCTACAACGCTGAAATTCGCCTGTATCACATCGAGGCAATGAAAAGCGATGTGATCGATCTCGAAACATTGCGTGCTGAAAAACTGATCAATCACGAAATCCGCAAGGTGAAAGTGATCAACACCGGCGAACTGACTCGTGCCGTGACCGTTAAAGGTCTGGGTGTGACTGCCGGTGCCAGGGCTGTTATTGAAGCGGCCGGAGGCAAGGTCGAGTAATGGCTCGCTCGCCTTCACAAATGGCGGAAACGCTGGGCGGACTGGGTCGGTTGACCGAGTTGCGTCAGCGCTTGCTGTTCGTATTTGCTGCCCTGATTATCTACCGCATCGGAACGTTTATTCCGGTACCCGGTGTTAATCCGCAGGCACTGTTGCAGTTCATGAACTCGCAGCAGGGCACCATCGTGGACGTGTTTAACCTGTTCACCGGTGGCGCGCTGGAGCGCTTCTCGCTGTTCGCACTGGGTGTGATGCCATACATCACCTCCTCGATCATCATGCAGTTGATGTCGAGTGCGATACCGCACCTGGCTCAGCTCAAGAAAGAGGGCTCGGCCGGACGACAGAAGATTACGCAGTACACGCGTAACCTGACCGTGCTGTTCGCCGGCATCCAGGCTGGTGGTGTGGCGTTTGCGCTGCAGGGCCAGGTGGGTGTGGTGATGGCGCCGGGCTTCGGCTTCATCTTTACAGCACTGGTGACGCTCACGAGTGGCACCATTTTCCTGATGTGGCTGGGTGAGCAGATCACAGAACGAGGGGTGGGTAACGGTATTTCGTTAATCATCTTTGCGGGCATTGTTGCCGGCCTGCCACGAGCCGTGGCTGGCACGCTGGAACTGGTTAATACCGGACAGCTCAGCATCCCGGCGATGTTGTTTATCCTCGCGTTGGTGCTGGGTGTGATCTATTTCGTGGTCCGCGTGGAGCGCGGCCAGAGAAGGATCACCGTGAATTACGCACAGCGACAGGGTCGTGTGGCGTACCAGAACCAGGCAACGCACTTGCCTTTGAAGGTGAACATGTCGGGTGTGATTCCCGCTATTTTCGCCTCGAGCATCGTGATTTTCCCCTCGACGCTGGCGACGTGGTTCAGTGGCTCTGAGGGAATGGGATTTTTGACCGACGTGTCAGCAGCGCTGACGCCCGGCAACCTGGCCTATACCCTGATGTACTCCGGCCTGATCATCTTCTTCTGCTTTTTCTACACGGCGATCGTGTTCAATTCGAAGGAGACGGCTGACAACCTGAAACGTTCCGGTGCATTCATTCCGGGTATCCGTCCGGGTCGGCAGACTGCTGAGTACATCGACACCGTGTTAACGAGACTGACCATGGTCGGCTCGCTTTACCTGGTGCTGGTTTGCCTGCTTCCGGATGTGTTGCGGGTGGTGTGGTCGGTGCCGTTCTATTTCGGCGGTACATCGGTGCTGATTGTCGTGGTGGTGATTATGGACTTCATCGCCCAGGTGCAGGCGCATCTGATCTCGCATCAGTACGACAGCCTGATGAAGAAGGCCAACCTGAAGTCGTACGGTCGCTCCGGCGTCGTACGCAGATAGGAATTTCGGAGAACAAAGATGAAAGTACAGGCATCAGTAAAAAAGATCTGTCGCAATTGCAAGATCGTCAGGCGCAAGGGCGTGTTGTACGTGATTTGCAGCTCGGACAAGAAACACAAGCAGCGACAGGGTTAACCAACAAAGGAGTTAGGACATGGCTCGTATTGCAGGAGTCAACATACCGGTTCACAAGCACACATGGGTGGGTTTGACGCATATCTATGGCATCGGTCGTTCGAGGTCACTGGAAATCTGTGCGGCAGCCAATGTGGCACCGGACACCAAAATCCGCGATCTCACAGACGCTGAAGTTGAAGCCATCCGAAACGAGATTGGCAACATTGCTGTCGAAGGTGACCTGAGACGTGAAGTCTCAATGAACATCAAGCGATTGATGGATCTGGGTGCCTATCGCGGATTGCGTCATCGTCGCGGATTGCCGGTACGTGGACAACAAACCAAGACCAATGCGCGTACGCGCAAGGGTCCGCGTCGTCCCATCAAGCGATAATTTTTGAATATTTAACAGAGCGAAGTAAACATGGCTAAGCCAATCAAGAAAAAGAAGATTAATAAGACTGTGGTCGATGGAATCGCCCACGTCCACGCTTCTTTTAACAACACGATCATCACCATCACCGATCGCCAGGGCAATGCGCTTTCATGGGCAACTTCCGGCGGTGCCGGTTTCCGTGGTTCGCGTAAGTCAACGCCTTTTGCTGCACAGGTTGCGGCAGAAAATGCCGGTCGTGCAGCGCTGGATTATGGCCTGAAGAACCTGGAAGTTCGTGTCAAAGGCCCAGGGCCGGGACGTGAATCTTCAGTTCGCGCTCTGAATTCCGTGGGCTACAAGATTACTAACATTACTGACGTGACGCCGATCCCACACAATGGGTGCCGGCCGCCGAAGAAGCGTCGCGTCTGAATTAGAGCGCGACTCGGGCGCTTCTTTCATCAAGAACGATGAAATCCGCCCCCGAAATCGCCGATTAGATGAGTTCGTTTCTGGCGCAAAGCGCCAACCGCGAACATAAAGAACTGGATTTAGGAAGAGAGATAATTAAATGGCAAGGTATACCGGACCAACCTGTAAACTGGCACGCCGTGAAGGCGTTGACCTGGAGCTGAAGAGCGCAGCGCGCGGACTCGAGTCCAAGTGCAAACTCAATCAGCCGCCGGGACAGCACGCTTCTTCACGTCGTCAGCGCCTGTCTGATTACGCATTACAGTTGCGTGAGAAGCAGAAAGTACGCCGTACCTACGGGGTACTGGAGCGCCAGTTCCGAAACTACTACAAGATGGCTGCCGGCCAGAAAGGCGCCACGGGTGAAAACCTGCTGGTGCTGCTGGAAAGCCGCCTGGACAACGTTGTCTATCGCATGGGCTACGCGGTTACCCGCGCCCAGGCCCGTCAGCTGGTGTCCCACAAGGGCATTTCAGTCAATGGTCAGACGGTCAACATTCCTTCTTACCGGGTAAAACCGGAAGACGTGATTGCCGTGCGTCCCAAGGCAAAGGAACAGCTTCGCGTTAAGGAAGCCATGACCTTAAGCCAGGAAATGGACATGCAGCCACCATGGGTAGATGTCGATCCCAAGAAACTTGAAGGTACATTCAAGGACTATCCGGATCGTGATCAGTTGTCTGCGGACATCAACGAGAACCTGATCGTGGAGCTTTACTCCAAGTAAGGGTTGGAAGAGTCGTAATTTTTCTGGTCGCTGCATTGCGGCGGCCAACTACAGAAATCAAGCAAGCGAGGTCATCACATGTTGGGTGTTATTGAAAACATGCTCAAACCCAGTGCCGTAGGCGTTGACGAGGTCAACCCTAATCGTGCGCGCATCACGCTGGAGCCGCTCGAACGCGGTTTTGGTCATACGCTGGGTAACGCCTTGCGCAGGGTACTTTTATCGTCCATCCCCGGCTGCGCAATTGTCGAAGTCGAAATGGATGGCGTATTGCACGAATACACTGCTGTTGAAGGTTTGCAGGAAGACATCATCGAAATTCTGCTCAACCTCAAAGGCGTAGCGCTGCGTATGCATGAGCGTGAAGAAGCCATGCTGACACTGAGCAAATCCGGGGCTGGCCCCGTGACTGCCGGTGATATCCAGGTTGATCACACCATCGAGGTTGTGAACCCGGATCACCTGATCTGCAACCTGACCAAGGAAGGCAGCATCAACATGCAGATCAAGGTTGTGCGCGGCGTGGGCTACCAGCCTGCGATTGCGCTTAACGTTGGCGAAGCAGAAACCCGTCCGATTGGCCGTCTGCAGCTCGACGCCTCTTTCTGCCCGGTGCGCAAGGTTGCGTACAGCGTGGATGCGGCGCGTGTTGAACAGCGCACCAACCTGGACAAGCTGGTTCTCGATATTGAAACCAACGGAACGGTTGATTGTGAAGGCGCCGTCAAACTGGCAGCCAACATCCTGGCTGATCAGCTTGGTGTGTTCATCGACTTCCGTGCCCGCCAGGAAGTGGAAGTTGAGCAGAAAACAGACGAGATCGATCCGGTGCTGCTGCGCCCGATAGACGATCTGGAACTGACCGTGCGTTCGGCCAACTGCCTCAAGGCAGAAAGCATTTTATACATCGGTGACCTGGTACAGCGCACCGAGGTTGAGCTGCTGAAAACGCCTAATCTGGGCAAGAAATCACTCACCGAGATCAAGGACGTGCTTGCATCGCACGACCTGTCTCTCGGCATGAAACTGGAAAACTGGCCGCCGGCCAGCCTGGTCAGCGCCTAGTATTGATAAGTACTGGCTGCCAGTAGATAAGTAACAGGAAAGAACAATGCGTCATCAAAAAGCAGGTAGAAAGCTCAACCGCACAAGTGCGCACAGAAAGGCCATGTTCAAGAACATGACCGCGTCGCTGATTGAGCACGAAATCATCCGCACCACCGTGCCAAAAGCCAAAGAGCTTCGGCGTGTGGCCGAGCCCCTGATCACGCTTGCCAAGGAAGACAGCGTCGCAAATCGCCGCCTGGCTTTCAGCCGTATCCGTGATCGCGATGCCGTGACCAAGCTCTTTAACGAGGTTGGCCCACGTATGTCAGAGCGCCCTGGCGGATACCTGCGTATCCTCAAGTGCGGCCTGCGCACCGGGGACAAGGCACCGATGGCCTATATTGAACTGGTCGACAGGGCAGCCCATGCCGAGGCGAATGCGCCTGAGGCAGAGGCTGCTGATAAAGCGTCCTAAAAAGTAACAATAATAATAAATTCAGAAAACCCGGCTTCGGCCGGGTTTTTTGTTGGGTGTGATCCCTGTGGCGTATTTATCAAATTAACGAGCTCTGACTTGCTCGACAACGGTAGTCACAACATCAATGACAACTTCGGGTCTATCCCGTTGTATCCAGTGACCACTGTCTTCGATTACACGTATTTCTGTGCCCGGTACACTCTTGACCCATAGAGTATGCAATGTTGTGACTTCATGATTTGCGCCCCGGTCAGCCGATAAAACCCACACCGGCAATCCTGCAGCTGGTTTTCCCGCATTCCGCACCTGTTCGAGCAACTGACATGCTTCATCAGTTTCTGACAAAAGTGCCCTCAGAAACGGCCCGCGTGCCCTGAGTGCGGCAAACTCTTCACCAGCGTCCTTTTTCAGATTCTCGGGAATGGGAAACAGGAATGGTAGCGCCAGGCGCGGCACACCGAACTCTGAAAGAGCAACCAGCGCCCCATAGATGCTTCTGATGAGGGGAGGTAATTGCGGACAGTTTGGGGCATTTTCCGGATTCGGATCGATCAGCACTAAACCCGCCACATTTTCGGGCCTCATCCTTTCGTAGAGACGGCTATAAAGTGCACCGTTGGAATGACCAACCAAAACAAAAGGAGGTTCCAATCCTGCTGAAGAAATCAGCTTGTCAAATTCATTAACAACCTGACCCGCCGAACGAGGGAATGGGCCAGGCTCACTGTGTCCGTAGCCTGCACGATCATAGCTGCAAATCCGGGTTTCCAAGGCTAATTGAGACTGGACTTCGGTCCAGGACAACACCATATTGCCCAGTCCGGCTTCCAGCATCACGGTGGGTGAGCCTTCACCCACGCAGTAAAGATGCAGCTGGTGGGTATTGATATCGACCAGCGATCCTCTCATGGGGAAGTTCGCAACATCACGGCGATTGCTGCATGACTGAAACACGAACCCGGCTACCAGCAGGATCAGCAAAACAACCAGCAGCCTGAACAACCACTTGCGGATTTTCTTAACCAGGACTGTTCGCTCCATGTGTGACTGCCAACACAACCATCCGATTTAATACAGGGTATCGGGGGAGGTATCGGGGGACAGTTTACCCATTTAGTTAGTATCGGGGGACAGTTTACCCATTTAGGTTTGACTTTGGCTTTAGGGGCCTTGCAAATTGACTGCGTTAGTCGAAGGAAGCCTTTTCCGATAGCCGCAATTAAGTAAACTGTCCCCGGAAATCGGGTTTATACTTCCTATCCTCCACAATCAATATTTGAATAAGAAACAGGAACAGTATTATGATCCGCTCAACCACTGCGCTTGGCCTTTGTCTTTCGGTCCTATTGTCATCACCTGCAGTCTCTCAGGTTTCACAGCAAGAACTCGACGCGATCTCTATTCCCGACAAGGTCGAGACAGCGATCGGGACGCTAGAGTTTTTTGATGGCGTACCGACGGACGCCACGATCTCTACCGTCTATGATAACCTCGACCGCATGCGCGGCATGGACGTGTTTCTCGACAATATCGGCGCCGTGTCGATGTACAGTGTACGCAAGGGGCTGGCAGATGCCGGGGCAGAAGGTGCGAACAAGATCGCTCTTTTCGCGAATTTGATGGATTCTCAGACCCTCGTGGTCACGGCCAACACCTCGACACTCTACGCCTATACTTATACCGACCTTGCTAAGGATGGCCCGACGGTGATTGAGGTTCCGCCGGGAATGCTCGGCTTTCTCAACGATGCGTGGCAGCGTTTCGCCGGAAATATGGGCGTCACCGGGCCGGACAAAGGCAAGGGTGGTAAATATCTTGTCGTGCCCCCCGGCTATGCTGGCGACATTCCTGACGGATACTTCCTCTTGAAGCCACCGACCAACAGGAATTTCCTGTTTCTTCGTGGGTCGATTGCAAAAGGGCTTAAGCCCGCGGTCGAGAACATCGAAACGAATCTACGGGTCTATCCGCTGAAAGACGAGGCCAACCCGGCAGCGACTGAGTTCGTCAACGTATCCAACAAGGCGTTCAATACCGTGTTTCCAAGCGACTTCAGTTATTTCGAGATGCTGGACGAGGTGATTCAGGGAGAACCAATTGAGGCAATCAGTCCAGACGTGCGTGGTGAGATCGCGGCGATCGGTATTGTGAAGGGTCAGACCTTCGCGCCGGATGACCGGATGAAGAAACTATTGACCGAAGCCGCCACACTCGGCGCTGCTTCGGCCCGCGCCATCACTTATCATCCCCGTATCGCCGGGGTGAGCATCTACCCCGATGACCCCAAGAGCGTCTGGTCCACTGCCTTCGCCAACAAGAACACCAGCTTCGAGGCGGATGGTACAATGGGACTGGATGCGCGGGCGCTGTATTATTTCAATGCCGGTGGCGTGACCCCAGCCATGGCCGCCACCACGCCTGGCGCAGGCTCGGACTATGGATTGGCGGTCCTTGATGCCAATAAGCAGGCGTTTGACGGATCAAAGACCTACAAGCTCACCCTGCCCAAAGACGTTCCGGTTAAGGATTTCTGGGCGGTCACCCTCTACGACACGCAGACACGCTCGCAACTTCAGACCGGGCAGCCATTTCCAACCATTGGCAGCCAGACCAAGGGCATGACCCAGAACGCGGACGGGTCCTACGACGTGTATTTCGGTCCAAAGGCGCCCGAAGGCAAGGAGGGCAACTGGCTGCAGACCGTTCCAGGCAAGAGTTGGTTCACGATCCTGCGCATGTATGGCCCGCTGGAGCCGTGGATTAACCAGAGCTGGCGTCCCGGAGAGATCGAATTGGTGGAATGAACTCGTTGGCGGGGCATATGTCCCGCCCATATGACCTGATTGCTGGTTAAAAGCCAGGGGTTAAAAGCCAGTGAGCAAAATCCAGCAAAATCCAGGAGCAAAATCCAGGACACCCACCAATGGGAAAATCCAGTGGGAAAATCCAGGACACCCACCAACACAAGGCGGAGAAAAGCCAGGACACTCATCAGTCAGCGTTTAGAGTCTTATGAATTCGAAGATTTACACGGCTGATTCTCTTGAGCTGAGGAAAAGCTTGGACACCCACAGAAAAAGCCAAACAAGGACCAGTAGCAAAATCCAGGACACCCACAATTCAGCTAGATGCTTACGCTAAACCTGGTTATTTCTCCATTCTTTGATTATTCCTGATAAAAATCCAGGACACCCACAATTCAGCTAGATGCTTACGCTCTACCTGGTTATTTCTCCATTCTTGATTATTCCTGATGGGCATAAAGTGTGGGCATGACTATCGCACGTCGCCGTTTGGTGTCACTCGAAGACACCGTCCATTATCACTGCGTTTCGCGATGCGTCCGAAGAGCGTTTCTTTGTGGCAAAGATGCGCAAACGGGCTTTGACTTTAAACACCGGCGCCAGTGGATTGTTGATCGACTTTGCTTGCTCTGTGACGTGTTTGCTATTGAGCTTTGTGCCTATGCAGTGATGAGCAACCATTACCATGTGGTATTACGGATCGATACTGAGAAAGCAAAAGAATGGAGCAACACTGAGGTTGTCGAACGCTGGAGGCGTTTGTTTTCTGGTCCGGCTGTAATTCGT
>DATFLY010000155.1:0-39166 GCA_035267185.1 Lysobacterales bacterium
AAATCAGTGAGCAGTGTTCAACCGCTCTGAGTGACGTCGAAGAAGAATAGTACAAACCGGCAAAACCAAAAACCGGGGGTCAGGTTCGGAAAGCTTTTCCGGGCTGGACCGAGATCAGTAGCCAAAGCTACGGATCGAGGGAAGCTCAAGTACTGCTGTGGCTGAGCAAGTCAGAAGCCGAAAATCAGCACCATCTTCGAACCCAAAAAAAAGCGGGCCCGAAGGCCCGCAATCTGACTTATCTGCGTATATAAAGTCAACATACTACTTATTTATCGTTCTCCGACTTAGTACCTGAACGTTACGTTGGCGAACATGTAGCGTCCCAACGTATCCCAGAACCCAGCAATTGCATTGGCGTTGGTGGCTAGCGAACCACCTACCAGTGGGGCCTGTTCATCCAGGATGTTGTTTACACCAACCACCAGGTCATGTGTGTCCATGAAACGGAACACAGCACTGACGTCGAAGTAGTTCTCATCACCAATGTTGTCATTGGCAATCAGATCCGCTGTTCCGTCATAGAACACGTCCTGGTAGAAGCGCCAGCGACCGGTCACTGACCACCACTCGTTAGAGTCGTAGGTAGCGGTTGCGGTGTGACGCCATTCCGGTGTCGGGAAGCACTGAACATTGATCAGGCCGACACAGTCATAGGTTGATGAAGGAATGGTTGGAATGGGTGAAGTTTCCTTGGTCAGCATGTACGTGCCGAGCAAGTCCGTCCGCCATGTTCCGCCCAGTCCGTCGAAGGTCCATGCCCAGGCAAGGTCGACACCTTCCCAGTGTTGGCCACCGAGGTTGATGTTGGTTGCCGTGACAAATCCTCTTTGACCCTGCCAGAGGTTGCCATTTGGTGCACGAGTTACCAGCGAACAGAAACTCGGATCAGCCGTCAGGCCACACTGCTCGACAATCAGCTCGGGATCGATATTGGCAATAACGCCGTCAATTTCGATATCCCAGTAGTCGAGAGAAAGGGTCATGCTGTCGGTCGGGTCGAGCACCACACCGAAGGTGTAGGTATCGGCTTCTTCTGGTGCCAGGTTCGGGTTACCACCGTACAGTGCGTTGTACTGTGAGGCAGGACTCAGTGAAACATTGCCATACTGAGCTGCAGTTACGCCAGTGTTAGCACATTGAGCAGCGCTCAACTCCGGTGCCGCGCCAGCGCAAGGATCCACGCCTGCCCACAGACCCAGGTTCTGGGCCAGGAACAGTTCAGTCACGTTTGGCGCACGTACAGCGCGGTTGTAACCGGCACGGAAACGCAGCCTGTCAGCCGCCTGCCAGTCCAAACCAACACGATAGGTATTGGCAGTGCCAGTGGTGGTGTAATCAGACCAACGGTAAGCAAGGTCAAGCGTCAGGTTCTGAGCGAATGGTGCATCGGTCAGCAGCGGTATATTGGCTTCAGCGAACAGTTCGTCCACGGAATATTTTCCAAGTACGCTGGGTGTTGAACCGCCCTGACCAAGCAGCAGGCCGTTCTGGAAGACCAGATCAGCAATACGCTCGAACTTCTCTTCACGATACTCATAACCCGCTACCAGAGCGATGTCACCCGCTGGCAGGCCAAAGCCTGTATCGCCAGTTACAAAGCCGTTGATAACGGTGGTTCCGGTGTCCGCACCGATCTTACCGGTGGCTGAAAGACCAGCAGCCTGCGCAGGTGTAACCGCACCAAACTCAAAAACTTCGTACGGAATACAACCGGCGGTCGCTGCACAAACTTCGGAATCCAGCGTCGGCGGAATAAAGTTCGCGAAAAAGTCGTTGATATAAGTCGACTCAGAACTTGTTTCCGCATGCAGATAGGATACGTCGTAGTCCCAGCTGTCATTGATCGCGCCTTTGACACCACCAACGATCCGCCAGCCTGTGTGCTGCAGGATATCGGTACGCGGGCCACCTTCTACGTTACGTTTACCAATGTAAAACGCAAAGTTTTCAACTCCCGGATAGAGTTCTGTCAGTGAATTTCTGAACGATTCCGGGAAGTTTCCGTTATCAAGCGGCAGGAAATATGGGAATACGAAGAACGTGCCGGACTCAGCAATCTGAGCCTTGGTCTGGTCGTCCGCAAAACCCATTTCTGCGTATGCAATGGCGTGCTCGTTGATTTCATAATCAACAAAGGCACCACCGGACCAGCGATCATCCGGACGCATGAAGTGGTTTACCGGCGCAAAGTTGTAGCGGTTTGTGCCGTCATCCGGCGCCAGTGAACTGTCCTGCTGCAATGTGAAGAAATCGGTTCCGGCCACTGGAGAGGGGTCGAAATTGATTGTTCCATCATCATTAACTGCATAAATGTTGTAGTTAGGATTCGCAGCATTGGCTGAACCACCGCAACCTGTACCCGCATCATTCAATGCGCAGCTTGAGTAGTCACGTGCGCCCTGGCGAAGTTCTTCATTGGTGCGGTAGGTCAGATACGCGGTGGCATTACCACGACCGCCAGCAAACTCGCTACCCATGACCAGGTCGAAGTTATAGGCTTTCCCATCAAAGCCTGAACCTCCTGTCGGGTATGCAAAGTTGCGCTGATCCATCAAACCCTGGATGTAGCTGTCGTCGTTGTCGTGTTGATAGCCGCTGATACCAGCGCTGAATTCAACACCGTCAACTTTTCGCATGATGAAGTTCACAACACCAGCAACAGCATCAGCACCATAAGTAGCAGATGCACCACCCGTCAGAACTTCCACACGCTCAATCATGGAGGCGGGAATCTGGTTAACATCGGGGGCGTTGGTGTAAAGACCGCCAGGTTGCATGCGTCGACCATTGATCAGAACAAGCGTTCTGTTCGGGCCGAGGCCACGCAAGTCGACCTGCGCTGTACCGGTTGCGCCGTTCGCGATTGTGGAGTTCTGTCCTGCTTCAATTTGCGGAAGCTGGTTCAGGAAATCCTCAACACGGGTGAGGCCGAAGGCATCGATATCCTCCATGCCCATGACCGTCACGGGGCTGGTGCGACCGAAACCATCTTCGCTGACAATACGCGAACCGGTCACGATCACTTCTTCAAGTAAAGCGTCACTTCCTTCAGCGTCTGGCTGGGCCTGGTCCTGCGCAAGCGCAGACCCGCCGGCAAACATGCCGGTTATGCCCAGAGCAGCAGACACTGCAATACTAAGTGGCTTCTTGGAATACATAGAATTTAACTCCCAGTATTAAGATGTGATTAATAAATGGCCCTTGGGCCACGCTCTGGGAAAAGCGTCTACAAAAAGGTGTGCCTAGCGTGTTCGCCGTTCCCACATGCGAGCAGAAACTGAAACAAACGTAAAAATTACGTTAAGGAAGACGAAAGGATATGTGAAGGCGTTAAGGCGTTTAAAAACGGGATGAAACGTTTGAAATGGCTTCAACGCTTCGTCTTAAAAGATTCGCTTCGTCTTCGAGACGAAGCGAATTCTGTGAACTAACCAGCAGCGTCGTAAGCTTCTCTTAACCAATTTTTAACTTCTGCGTTAAAGTCGGCTGCAGACTCCAGCCGCACCCGATGAGAGACCATGGCGTTAAAACTGCCTGAAGCTTCCAGCCGGCCCTGTGGTTCTTTGCCCTTGAGATTGATGCCCAGATCAACCCGGGTTTTGGTTGACGGCTGGATCAATCCAAACTGCTTCTTGCGCCGCAGGCTGACGTAGGCTTTCTTGGGCGCCAGTTCAGCGTCGCTGCCGAAGCTTTCTACTGCCGCTGTCACCTTGTCATAGATGGGCTTCAGGTCAGACTTGGGGCCGGCATACTGGGCGTTTACCAGGTCATCGTCATCATGCTGGTCCGCGCTGGATGCCAGGGTCTGGTGAGCCACCAGGTTGGCGTAGCCATGAGTGAAGCCATGATCGGTCTTCAGGAACTTCACGATCTGGCCATGCTTCTCAAGACCTGATTTCTTTGTCACTTTTATCCATTCCGAGACCGGCTTGCCGGTTTTTTCCAGGATATTGGCTTCCATTGTCGCGATTTGAGAGTCTGTGCTGCTCATGAGTATCTCCTAAAGCAATCCGAATACAACGCCGAACAGGATGAACTGTACCGCGTGATAGCCACCGTTAATAAAAAACAACCTGATGGGCTTGAGTTCGAAAAGATAATTAACACCGAACGAAAATGCCACCCAGGTGATACCAACCGATGCACCTGCACCCAGTGCAAGTCCCAGGCTGGGATCTGGTCCGACAAACGCCCCGAATACAATGGCGCCAATCAGGATCAGGATGAATGAGCCACCAAAAATCTTGCCTTTATTGGCCGCATTGAGTTGTTCATCGCTTAGCCCGGTGTCCTGCTGCCAGGGTTTTGCAAACAAAGCGGGGGAGTACCAGAGTCCGCCGAGTACAAAGGCGATCACGGTGGAAACCAGAACTGCAATCCAGTCGATGGGGGGCATATTGTTTCTCCTTTTTAGAGCTTGGTAGTAAGTGTGGGAAAGAATTTAAAACAGCTGGCAGGAGAAGTATTGTAAAAATGTTTCAGGTTGAAAATTGTTGGTCGGATCAATCTTCGATTGTTGCGCCGCCGTCAGGACTGGCACGCCTGAGGTATTCCGTCAGGGTGGCGCCACAGAACTCCTGGATATCGTGAGAAAGATGTGCCTGGTCGTGATATCCGTAATCCTCTGCCAGCATGGCCCACGAATCATTGCCGTTTGTCGCCAGGTGCGTCATCAGGGATTCAATCCGGACAACACGCGAATAGGTCTTGGGTGTCAGCCCAACCTGTTCCCTGAACTTGCGACTGAGTGTCACGCGCGAGGTGCCAATGCTTTGACAAATTGAATTGATTCTGACTCTGCCCCGCGAACCCAGCATACGCCTGCTGGCCTCAACAACACTGGCATCGGCCTGCTTGCTGAAATCGATGCGTCGTCGCAGGTAATCTTCGAGCAAATCGAAACGTGCATAAAGGTTTGGCGCCTCGGCCAGGCGGGTGGAAAGACGTTCAGCATCACTTGCCCAGATGTCATCAATCAGCGGTACGCGACAACTTACATCGCGCATCGGTTCCCGCAACAGGCGCCACGCACCCCAGGGCTTGAGCCGGGCCGCGATGAAGTGTGACCCGCCGGTTGTCTCAATCACCATGTAGCGTCTTTGCAGTCCGCTCAGCCATCCCAGCTGGTAGTCCGTGCCAAGGGGCTTGCCGTCGAGCTCTCGCACCACGTGATCGCCTTTGAGGTTAAACATCAGTTCGACGCCGGTGCGAGGGAGAATCTTTTCGGTTAGCGGAGGGATATCGCCCCAGCCTTCCCAGTAGCACTCGATCGCATCATTCAGGTCAGGCGCGGGCTGTGCTTCGACAAGGTTCCAGGTACCTATGGGCGATTTGAATGTCAGGTCTGTGCAGGTGCGCGAGAATGTCTGTCCAAGCATGTAGCTTGCTGGCGCCAGGAACATTCTGCCGGCAAGATGCATGACCTGGGCTCAGGACTCCTCGGGGGGAACATAACCGGCAGGTTTTTCTGACCCGCCTTCGAAGAGATACTTCACCATTTCTTTTTCGAGAAAGGCGCGATGGTCCGGATTGATGGGTGAGAGCCTGTTTTCATTAATCAGCATGGTCTGGTGTGCCAGCCATTTCTGCCAACCCTGTTGCGAGATGGAATCGTAAATCTTCTGGCCCAGTTCTCCAGGATACGGCGCAAAAGCCAGGCCTTCGGCTTCTTCATCCAGCAATTGACAGTGCACAGTGCGGCTCATTCGATGCTCTCTGTTCCAAGTCTGCTCAAAAGTGTACTGATTGGTTTTGGAAGACCGAGCTGACCTAATTCCGCCTGGCTGAACCAGGCCATCTCCGATTGATCTCCCACTGAGCTGTATTCTAGCCCTGATCCATGGGCCAGTGTTACCTGCTCTGGCCTGAGAAGCATACGTAAATGAGTCAAACGGTGTTCGTGCTCGGGCAGAATGCGCCGGGCGGATACGTTTTTTCTTTCATTAAACCCGAATCTTGCTGACAAATCGGCTTGGTTGTCACCCTCGGGCAGTGACCAGAGTCCACCCCAGATACCACTCGGCGGGCGGCGTTCCAGTAAAACACGGCCATCGTCATCCAGAATGATGAGGATATTTATGGTTCTGGTCGGAATTTTGCGTTTTGGTTTCGGGCCGGGAATCGCACCGACTCTTCCGGATTCCAGGGCCTCGCAATCGGCGGAAACCGGGCAAGCGCGGCATGCCGGATTTTTTGGCGTGCAAACAAGCGCACCCAGGTCCATCACTGCCTGGCTGTAATCTGCAGCTCGATGCGTTGGGAGTCTTTGTTCGGCTTCTTTCCACAGTATTTTCTGAATCTTCGTGGAGCCTGGCCAGCCCCCGACACCAGCGTGACGTGCAAGCAGGCGCTTGACGTTGCCATCCAGGATTGCTGCAGGTTGATTGTGTGCCAGGGAAAGGATGGCGTTGGCAGTGCTGGGGCCAATACCCGGGAGTTCATTCAGGGAATCGAAGTCAGATGGCATCTGGCCGTCGAATTGTTCCTGGCAGATTCGGGCCGCCTTGTGGAGGTTCCTTGCCCGGGCGTAATAGCCAAGGCCGGACCACAGGGCAAGCACATCATCCACATCAGACCGGGCAAGATCTGAAATATCAGGAAAGCGTTCGATCCAGCGCTCAAAATATGCGATGACAGTGGAAACCTGGGTCTGCTGAAGCATGACTTCAGAAATCCAGACCCGATAGGCATTACGCGGATTCTGCCAGGGTAAATCCTTGCGGCCGTGTTGATCCCACCAGACTAAAAGCCTGTCAGGAAATGGGGAGGATGGCATTGATAAATGAACCGGCGTCAAAGGGTCGAAGATCTTCCGCCTTCTCCCCAACACCGATAAATCGGATCGGTATGTTCAGTTCATGGGCAATGGCAAACAGTATTCCGCCCCTGGCGGTTCCATCAAGCTTGGTAACGGTAATGCCGGTGAGGCCTACTGCTTTACTGAATTCACGGGCCTGGCTAAGCGCGTTCTGGCCAGTGCCGGCATCCACGACCAGCATAACCTCGTGGGGTGCGCTCTCATCCAGCCTGCCGACAACACGATGGATTTTCTTCAATTCTTCCATCAGGTTGGATTGGGTATGAAGTCGCCCGGCTGTATCTGCGATCAACACATCGATTCTGCGCGCTCTGGCGGATTCGAGCGCGTCATAAACGACTGCGGCTGAATCAGCACCAGTGCCCTGGGCGACAACAGGGACATTGTTGCGGTCGCCCCAGACCTTGAGTTGCTCAACCGCTGCAGCCCGGAAGGTATCACCTGCTGCCAGCATCACGGAAAGGCCCTCGTCCGTGAAGCGTCGTGCAAGCTTGCCGATTGTGGTGGTCTTTCCCGCGCCATTTACTCCGACCATCAGGATGACGTAGGGTCTGCGGCCATGGTCGATATCGAGCCATTGTTCGCAGGGCTCGATCATTTCAAAGAGCTCCGCCTGTACGGCAGGAATGACTTCCCGGGGCGTTGTGATGACCTTGTTATCAACGGCTGCCCGTAGCTTGTCGACGATCTCCATGGCAGCAGCCACGCCAAAATCCGAGGTGATCAGGGCAGTTTCAATGGCTTCATAGAGATCTTCATCAATTTCATCAGCCTGTGCGACGGCATCACTCAGACGGCTGTCCAATTGCTGGCGAGTGGCTGACAGGCCGGCATCAACCTTTGGCTGGTCCTGCGGCTTTTTCTGGTTTTTACGAAAGAACTTGAACATCGATAATTCTGCCGTTGGTGATCCGTTATGCTAGCAGTTTGGGTCCCATTTTCGGGGATCAAGCTACGGAGTGAAATGGGCTATGGGTTCCGGGCCAAAGAAACATCGGCAGCGACGCCATATTAATGTTCGTCAGCATACCGCAGGCAGTGGCGGTGCTGGAGGCAATGTACGCATCATTGGTGGCCAATGGCGTGGACGAAAATTGCCGGTAGCAGATGTCCCGGGATTGCGGCCTTCCGGCGACCGGGTGCGGGAGACACTGTTTAACTGGTTGCAGCATCACATCAGTGGCGCACGATGCCTGGATTTGTTTGCGGGAACAGGCGTACTTGGTTTTGAGGCTGCATCCCGTGGTGCCACAGATGTGATACTGGTTGATCGATCCCGCCAGGCAGTTGATGTTCTCAGGCAATCTGCGCAGATGCTTGAGGCCAGCCAGGTAAGCGTAGTGGAAGGCGACGCACTGACCTGGCTGGATCACCAGCAACCTGATCAGTTTGACATCGTGTTTATTGACCCGCCTTTCGATACCGACCTTGCGACCAGGGCGCTGAAAATTCTCCTTGAGAGCGATTGCCTCAGCCCCGGGGCCCAGGTTTACCTGGAAACCCCCAGGCTCTCTCCATCAGCGCTGACTGCGGGCTGGCTGACTGAGCGTGAATCCGTAATGGGGGACGTACGGATTCAGTTGTTGAATCGACCAATAAACGCCTGAAAGAATTTTGGTTTCATCGCGGTCATGTTAACCGGCAAGCAGTACTACCTCTTGGTTTGCCCAACCCTTGTTTGACGGCTCCTTCACAGGAGCCGTTTTTTTGTGCCTGAGGTACAATATCGGATTAAATTCCTGAAGATAGCTGACACCTCATGAATTCCACCAAAACCGTGGTTTACCCGGGTACTTTTGACCCGATTACTAACGGGCACACTGACCTTGTTTCAAGGGCTGCACGCGTGTTCGATCGGGTCGTTGTGGGAATTGCAGAAAGCCCTCACAAGAAGCCGTTATTCAACCTCGAAGAACGTATTGAATTGGCTAAAACCGAGCTGGATCGGCTGGGTAACGTTGATGTGGTCGGGTTCGATGTCCTGCTGATCGATTTTGTCAGTGATGTCGGCGCCGATGTCATTATTCGTGGTTTGCGAGCGGTCTCTGATTTTGAATATGAATTCCAGCTCGCCAGTATGAACCGAAACCTTGCTCCTGATATTGAGACCCTGTTCCTGACTCCGGATGAAAATTTTGGTTTCATCAGTTCCACCCTGGTCAAGGAGATTTCCCGGCTGGGTGGTGATGTCAGCGAGTTCGTCAGCAAGGAAGTCAGCAAGGCGCTGGACCAGCGATTTGCAGAGAACAAGCATTAAGCGGGCTCATCGGATATGTCTCTCAAGATCACAGACGAGTGCATCAATTGCGATGTTTGCGAACCTGAATGTCCCAACGAGGCGATTTCGATGGGTCTGGAATACTACGTCATCGATCCATTGAAGTGCACCGAATGCGTGGGCCATTTTGACGAGCCGCAATGCGTGGAAGTCTGCCCTGTGGAATGCATTCCAAAAGACCCCGAAAATGAGGAAACCCAGGAACAATTGTTAGACAAATACAGGAAATTACAGACCGCTGTTGCCTGATTTTCAAAACTGGAGCGTTCGTCCAATATGAAGTTGAAAACATTCATCGTATTCGTTCTGTTCACATTTCATGCCCCGGTGTTTGCTGCTGCCGCCGATCCGGTCTGGGGACGTGACGGAATGATAGTGACCTCGGTCAGTCCTGCAGCGCCGGTCGGTCAGGCGATCCTGGAGAAAGGCGGGAATGCGGTCGATGCCGCCATTGCTGCATCTTTCGCCGCGTCAGTTGCTCATCCATTCAGTTCCGGGCTTGGCGGCGGGATGTTTGCGGTGGTCCATGACGCCGACAGCGGTCAGACAACCTCTCTGGATGCCCGGGAAACAGCACCGCGGTCAGCCGATCCAGAGTTCTATCGTGACAACCCTGACACCATTAGAAAAGGAAAGCATTCTGTCGGTGTTCCGGGACTGGTGCAGGGATTATGGGATTTGCATCAGCGTTATGGTTCGATGCCATGGCCGGAACTGATCGAGCCGGCGATTGAACTTGCTGAGAACGGCGTTCCGGTCAGCACCTGGCACCACAGGATCGTCAGTGCGGTCGCACCCGTCCTGGTTGATTTTCCGGAGACCCGCCGCATCCAGACCGTGGATGGCATTGCACCACCACTTGGTTGGATTTTGAAGCAACAGGACCTGGCCGGGACATTAAGACTAATCCAGGAAAAGGGTGGTAAAGCCCTTGCGGTTGGCCCTATTGCCAAAAAAATTGAAGAGGCAACCGATGGCGTGGTCACCGAACTTGACCTGGCCCGGTATGAAGCAAAATGGCGTGAGCCGGTAAAAGGCAGTTATCGCGGCTATGAAATCATTGCGATGCCCCCGCCCAGCTCGGGTGGTGTTTTGCTGGTGGAAATGCTCAACGTATTGCAAAGGTATGACCTGGCAGCAATGGGGCGTGGCTCAGGTGACCTGATTCACCTGGTGGGTAGCACCATGAAACTGGCTTTCGCAGACCGGGCGCGTCACCTGGGTGATCCGGACTACCACGATGTTCCGATCGAAACGCTGACCTCCATGGAATATGCAGATCAGCTGGCTGCCCGCCTCAATCCTGAAGGTCAGCCGCAAGTGGTGGAATCACTAATCACGCCACCAGACGATTCCGGCACCACGCAAATCACTGTCCTGGACCGGCATGGCAACGCGGTTTCCCTGACCCAAACCATTAATACCCTGTTTGGATCAAAAATTACCGTACCCGGGACTGGCGTCGTGCTGAACAACGAACTGGATGACTTTTCGATCGATAAGACCACTCCAAATCTGTGGGACGCGGTTGGCACAGATGCCAACGCCATTGAGCCGGGTAAACGCCCGCTGTCATCGATGACACCCCTGGTTGTGCTTAAAGATGGCCGGGCAGTCATGGGGCTGGGCTCTCCAATGGGTACCCTGATTATTTCGACTGTTTTGCAGGCGCTGATAAACACCATAGATTTTGATCTGGATCCGCAAAGTGCGGTGATGGCCCCGCGATTCCATCACCAGTGGCAACCGGACACGCTTTATCTTGAGCCAGAGTTTGCACCGGAAGTCCGGGCTTATCTGGAATCACTGGGGCACACTCTTGGCGACCGATCAATGATCGGGGCTGCACAACTGGCGATTTACGATTCTGAAACCTGCTATTTCTGGGGCGCACCTGATGGCCGTCGGGACAGCGGTGCGGCCGGAGCCAACATCGGCCCGGTCGAGGCTGTAACACTTGAGCAACGTTGCCAGGTTCTGGATCAGTCCAGGGCTGCTGAAATCCCCAGGTAAATATTAAATTAAAGGGAGCATTGGAATGAGAAAAGCGATTGTTGGCACGCTGGCATTGGTCACACTGCTGTTTTTTCAGCCGATCCAGGCTCAACCTGACCAGGTTCGGTTGGACCTGCTGGCTTCTGACATCCAGCCCCAGGTGGTCGAATGGCGCCGTTGGTTTCATCAACACCCTGAACTGAGCAATCGTGAGTTTGAAACCTCGAAACGCCTGGCTGAGATTCTTGAAGGCATGGGCCTGGAAATCGAAACCGGCATTGCAGGCACTGGCATCATTGCGATGATCGAGGGTGGTCAGCCAGGGCCATTGGTGGCTGTAAGGGCCGATATCGACGGATTGCCAGTAACAGAACAAACCGGGCTTGAGTTTTCATCAGTCAACACGGCAGTTTTTAATGGCCAGGAAACCGGTGTGATGCATGCCTGTGGCCACGACGCGCACATGGCCATCGCGCTGGGCGCAGCCGAGGTTTTGAATGCTGTAAAGGACGACCTGGCGGGGTCCGTCATGTTTATTTTTCAGCCGGCTGAAGAAGGGCCGCCCCCGGGTGAGGAGGGCGGCGCCAGCCTGATGCTGGAGGAGGGAATCTGGGATGACCGTAAACCGGAAGCCGTGTTTGGCCTTCACATCGGCATCAATCAGCCGGGCGGCCAGATTTCAGTTCGTCCTGGTGGCATCATGGCCGCTGCGGACATTTTCCAGGTCACGGTCAATGGCAAACAGACCCACGGTGCACGCCCCTGGAACGGTGTAGATCCGATCGTCACTGCCTCCCAGATAATCCTGGGCCTGCAAACGATCGCCAGCCGCCAGGTGGATGTCACCAAGGCACCATCCATTATCAGCGTTGGACGCATCCAGGGTGGAATCCGTAACAACGTGATTCCCGATAGCGTCTTTTTTGAAGGCACCATCCGCAGTTTCGATCCGGATATGCGCAAACAGATTCATGAGCGCATGGAAAGGACTGCGATTTCGATCGGTGAGGCAGCGGGGGCAGAAGTTGAGTTCACCCTGCTTGAGGGAACACCGCCCTTGCTGAACAACGCGGAGCTGCTGGATCGAATGATGCCCACCCTGAAACGTGTATCGGGTGATAACCAGGTCAATAACGTTCAGCCGCAGACGGTGGCTGAGGATTTTTCCGTATTCAGTAATGCCACACCAGGGCTTTATTTTTTCCTGGGTAACCAGGAACCTGGCATCGACCCGGAGACCATCCCGGCAAACCATTCACCCTACTTCGATGTTTATGAACCGAATATGGAAGTTGGTGTGAAGGCCCTGAGCCAGCTGGTGGTTGATTATCTGCATGGAGAATAATCCTTTAATGGCGATCTTTTTGAGAACGGCGATTACCGTACTGGCAATATTTCTCAATGCCTGTGACACCGTCAGCAGCCCTGTTCCCCTGGGCGTGGAGCCCGCGGTCATTGATGCAGCGGAATGGAGCGGCCAATGGTTTAATGCTGATGGACGGGTTGACATCACTGTTGTCGATGCCGCAAAAGGTCTTGTTCACATTGACTTTCGCGAGGACGGTAAGGCCGACACTCTGGACCTTCAGTTGCGCAAGTTCAACGGCTGGATTTTCGCCAGTGTCAGCGAGCAGGCGTTTGACCAGAGCCAGGGACTTGAAGGCGCTTCATCCGAAACGGAAAGCTATCTCTGGGCAAGGTTGGTCAGGCATGGAAAGACCATCATTGCCTGGATACCGAAAGCAGAAAAATTTGCAACCCTGGTTGAACAAGGGCTTTTGCCTGGTCGTGTAGAAGATGACAACGTCATCCTGGGACCACTCAACCAGGAGCACTACCGAATCCTCACCTCGGAGGATCACGGCGTGCTGCTTGATTGGGAGCATCCCACGGTTCTGTACCGTGTGAAAGAGGGCAACAAATCAGATTAGCCGGCTGTCAGGGTTTGATGTAACCCCTTGGCAGTTCACCTTCCGGCGCAGAATACCTGTCTCTGAGCAGAGTCTGCCTGGTCACCATTGAATCCGGTTCGCCATCCAGAATCACGAGGTCAGCCACGCTGGTGACGTCCAGTGGGTCGCCACTCCAGATCACGATGTTAGCCCTCTGGTTGGCTTCAATTGTGCCGGTGTGGTGATCAACCCCAAACATCTGTGCAGGCCTGATGGTCACTCCCTCCAGGGCCGCCTGCCAGGGCAGACCATGCGCCACCGCGATACCCGCACGGAAACGAATGTCGCGGGCATTGTGGGTTCCATTACCGGTATTCAGAATTCCGATTCTCACACCTGCCTGATGCAGTATTGAGGCCGCATCAAGGCGCGCGCCAAGCTGGTCAAAGTCTGCAGGCAGATTGGCCAGCGGGTCGATCAGAACAGGCACGTCAGCCTGCGCAAGCTGGTCAGCGACCTTCCAGGCTTCAGAGCCCCCGAAAATGATCGGGTTGAAGCCGTGTTCCTCGGAGAATGCCAGGACCTGCAAAATGTCGCTGGCACGGTGTACATGGAACACGGTTACCGAACTGGCTGAGCTGCCGGTGAAGAGCTTCATCGCTTTGCGACCGGCAGGGGTCAGAAGCGGATCCGGTGTCCATTCAATAGTGCTTTCTGATTCGTCCACAGCCTGGCTAAGTAACATCCATTGTGCGGCGCGTGAGCCAAAACTCTCTTCAGATGCATCCGAGCCGACATCAATGAACAGAACCGGGTCACCGATCAGAGAATCGTAATGGCCTCCGAGCATGGCAGGGCGACCCTGGCCACCGATGATATTTCCCTCGCGCTGAGCGTGGAGCACTGTCCAGTTGTAACCCTCAACGCGTGTAATCGGAATCAATGAAGATGCCGGGTTGAAGGCAAGCGCAACATTAAATTCAGGTCGTAGTTTGTCGGCAATGGGCGTTTCAGCCAGGATCAGTTGATTGTCGACGGTCGCCGCTTCGAGACTGACTTCCACGATTCCCAATGCGCTGATGCCGGCAAAAAAGCCCGGAGTGACAGGTCTGCCTTCCGCTTCGATCAGTTCTGCGTCCGCTGGAATTTCAAGCCCATAATCAACGGCCGTGATGACGCCATCAACGATCAGGATATCGGCGTTCTCCATGGGCGCCGAATCGAGCATGGTGTGAACGGTGGCGTCGTCGATAAACAGGGTCTGGGCCGACAGGCTCAGTGGTGCTGTGACTGCGACTGCGATTGCAATTCTTGTCAGGCGATTCATGGTGACACCTCCAGTGACTGTCCAAGCTCGAAGTCGCTGACCGGCTGTAATGCCGGATCAAAACGGTCATAGACTGCAGCACCATCAAGATAAACCCGATCTGCCAGGGTATAGACGCTAAATGGGTTGCCGCTCCAGATAACCACATCGGCCATCTTGCCCGGCTCAAGCGCGCCGGTCTGGTCTTCGATTCCCAGCGACTTTGCCGGGTTGTAGGTGATCCAGCGAATCGCATGTTCCGGCGTGATATCAAGGCCCATTCTTCGGCCACTGGTCATCGCCTTGCCTGCTTCGATGTTGAGTCTCTGGATAAGCTGTGAGGAGTCCGAATGAACAATGGCGCAGCTGCCCTCGGGTATATCGGTCATTGCGACGTTTTCCAGGATGCCGTCGTAAGCCTCCATTTTAAAACCCCACCAGTCTGACCAGATCGCGGCACAAACGCCGGCTTCGGCCAGTTCATCGGCGATCTTGTAGGTTTCAACACCGTGATGGAAGGTCCCGACGGAATATCCAAATTCCTTCGCCACGTCCAGGATCAGTAGCATTTCATCCGCACGGTAGCAGTGCATGTGAATTTTGATGTCGCCAGTTAATACACCTGCCAGCGTGTCCAGGCCCAGGTTCCGTTCCGGTTCCTTGGCCGTGGTATCTCCGGCTTCCACCAGCTCATCGTACTGCTGCCAGTCGTGAATGTATTTTTGGGCCTTGGCCCATTGATCGCGGTAACCGGCTACGTTACCCATACGGGTCCCTGGGGTAACGCCCTTGCCGGTTCCATAGACACGCTTCGGATTTTCACCGCAGGCCATTTTTAAACCATGTGGCGCGCCCGGGAATTTCATTGCCTGGTAGCTGTTGCGTGGAAGATTCTTGACGGTGACAGTGCGCCCGCCGAACAGGTTGGCTGAGCCAGGCAGCAACTGCATCGAGGTGACGCCTCCGGCCAGGGCGTGGGTAAATCCCGGATCCTGTGGCCACAAACTATGCTCGGCCCAGACGTTTGGTGTTGCAGGCGCAGTTGCTTCATTGCCATCTGAGTGGGCGACCATTCCAGGGGATGGGTATACGCCAAGGTGGGAATGAACATCGATCAGCCCGGGGGTCACCCAGCGTCCCTGGGCATCAACCACCTCGATTTCCTCGTAGTCCAGCCTAACGGACTCGACAGATTCACCCACGGCCTGCACGGCACCGTCAGCAAACAAAATGCTGGCACTATCCAGGCGCTCACCGGTCCCGGTGAGGATGGTGGCGTTTTCAATCACGGTCGGTGGAGCCGGGATTCGTTGATACGTGGAAGCATATGGATCGGCTGCCATGATGGCCGCGCTGAACAGTAATGCTGAGGCGGCGGAGACTAGAAACAGGTGTTTTGGATTCATTGGCTATGGGGTGCTGACTTGAGATGGAAGCCTGCGATGTTACCAAACCCGCCCTGGGCTATCATGCATACATGTGTATTTTGAAAAAATATTTCTCATGAAGTCGCTGATTGCCGATACCGGTTTTGCCGGCCAGGTCAGAGACAGCCTTGAGCGAGGGGAGAATGTTCTCGCAACCAGCAACCAGGGAACCGTGCTGAAATTTTCCGTTGAGGGCAAGGAACTACTGGTCAAATGTGCAATGGGCGAGGGCGTGGTGCTGCGCGCACGGCAGCGGACCCTGATGCGTGAATATGAGGCCTACAAGCGTCTTGATGGACTGAAAGGTGTTCCGCAATGCTATGGCCTGGTTGACGATGAATTTCTGGCCATAGAACTGATCAGGGGGGTGCCGTTCCGTGATGCGCAGTTCGAAGACAGGGATGACTGGTTCTCGGAACTGCTCGAAGTTATTCGAGGCTTCCACGCACGAGGTGTGAGCCATGGTGATCTCAAGTCGAAATCAAACATCCTGGTGACCGACGATCAAAAACCCTGCGTCATCGATTTCGGTACTGCCTTTATTCATAAATCGGGATTTCATCCTTTCAACAATTGGATGTTCAGATTAGGCGAACGGCTGGACCTGAATGCCTGGGTCAAACACAAGTATCACGGACGCTATGAAGACGCGCAGGGAGAGGACAGGAAAATCCTGCAGTACACCTGGCTTGAGAGGCTGGTCAGACGCGCCCGGGGCGGCGAAAAAATCAGCTATGATTAGCGCAGGGTGTTGAAATACCAATCAAAGGGAATCGATATGAAAGCGCAAATCAGGACTATTCAATCAGCACTTATACTGCTCCTGGCGTTGGCCAACGTCAGTGCTTCGGCAACAAATAACGGGGATGAGTCCAGTTCTTTTGTGCTTTTGTCGAGTAGCTCGCCATTGAAAATGGAGGCCATTCCATCACCAGGTGATCCGGGTCATGAGCTTCCGGCACGGCTGGAGGAACGAATCGCCAGCCGCAAAAAAATCCAATCGGATGATTCTGTAACCGAAGGCTCCGGCGGAAGCGTGATGTTTGACCTGCCGATCAGAAAAGGCATTACCAATTCGAATCCTGGTTTTTACTCCATTTCCAATTTTGTCGATCAGGACCTGATGGCTCCGGACATGCTGCTGGATTACAACTGCGGCGAGCGTACCTATGATCTTGAAAATGGCCTCAATCACAACGGCATCGATTATTTTAATTTTCCATATTCCTGGTTGATGATGGACCAGGACGGCTCCGTTGTCGTGGCAGCAGCTGATGGCACGATTATCGAAAAGCACGATGGCGAAGATGACATGAGCTGTGCATTTTCGGAATCCGCGCGGGCCAACGAAATCTGGCTGGAGCATGCTGATGGTTCTGCGACGGTCTATACACACCTGAAGAAAAACTCCACGACAGCAAAGCAAGAGGGCGATACGGTCGAAGCTGGTGAATACCTTGGGGTCGTTGGGAGTTCCGGTTTTTCTACCGGACCGCATCTGCATTTTGGCGTTTACGATTCGGGAAATAACCTGATCGAACCCTACGAGGGCGCATGTAATAGTCTGAATGACGATAGCCGGTGGAATGAGCAACCTGACTATTACGAAACAGGAATCACCCTGATTGCATCCCATGACGCTCAGCCAGTGGTACCTGATTGCCCGACCATCGAGGAACCGAATTTTCAGAATGAATTCTCTGCCGGCGATACGGCGTATTTTTCAGCGTTTTTCAGGGATGCGTTGACAGGAATCATTGGCTCCATCGAAATTCGGGATCCCAGCGGAATAACGGTCGTGAACTTCGGTAACTTTGAATGGACGCAGTCTGATCATGCAGCGGGTGCGAGCGTGATCACAGGTGCAGTTGAGTTTCCTTCAAACGCCGAAAGCGGTGAATACACACTTCGGGTCACATATGGTTCAGCGGTCCAGGAGCACAAGTTCTACATTGATTCCTCCCCACCCACTCCACCCGGAGCAACGGTTGCCAATAATGCCCAGAACGGGTTATTTTTTGATCCTGGAAAGGATGGCGAAGGCTACAACTTCGTCACCACGGCATCCGGCACCATCATATATTTCTATGGAAGCGATAAGTTCGGAAATCGCCTGTGGCTGATTTCTGACCTGATTCCCGGCAGTTTCAGGCCTGGCTCGAATATTGAAGTCACCATGTTTGAGTCCACCGGCGGTACTTTTGGCTCGCCTGTTCCCAGTGCCCGCGGTCTGTCTGTCTGGGGCACGCTGGTGGTCAGGTTCTCTGATTGCGACAATGCCGTGGCAACGCTCAACGGGGTCGATGGCAACAAGGTATCGAACCTGATCAAGCTGGCAGGCGTTGCAGGGACAGACTGCACCGACGGCGGTGTAACAGCCGACTCTCCCTGGTCTGGATTGTGGTTTGCAATTGCTGATGAAGGTGAAGGCTATAACCTGGTGGTCGCACCCAATGGCGCCATTTTGTACTTCTATGGCTTCAAGTCAGATGGACGCAGGTTGTGGCTGATCAGTGACCTGGTGGTCGATCAGCTACAGGTTGGCGCGAGTGTTGCAGCGGACATGTACGAGGCCACCCAGGGTGACTTTGAAAACCCGGTTCCGAGTGCGCAGGCACT
This sequence comes from Lysobacterales bacterium, assembly GCA_035267185.1. Taxonomy (GTDB): domain Bacteria; phylum Pseudomonadota; class Gammaproteobacteria; order Xanthomonadales; family SZUA-36; genus JAUIBE01. The sequence goes on from DATFLY010000155.1 coordinate 18,338, forward strand.
GGTGTTGTGGGGCAGTGCAATCATCACCCTGATCGACTGTTCGAACATGACCATCGAACTGATTGGCAGTGATGGCAGCAAGACCAGCGTGACGATTCGTCTGGCTGGCGTGATTGGACTTGAATGCAGCGAATGAAGACCGCATCCCGGGCCCGGGGTGAGCACGGAGTTCAGGGCTGTTGTTGTTTCGCTACTATTTCCAGGCCCTGCGCCACGCTGATGGGTGCAACATAGCCAAAGTCGCGGCGCGCGGCTGTTCCGTCAAACCAGTGCGAAGAACACATCTGGGCCACCATGAATCGGGTCAGTGACGGTTCGGAGTCAATTCTGAACAGGCGCCAGCAATGTTCCATGGCGCTGGCAGCAAACCTGGCCACGCCAGGTGGAATTTTCCTGATGCGCGCGTCTACACCCGCAGCCTTCAACAATTTCAGTATGAAATCGCCCTGTAGCTGCGGTTCGTTGTTGGTGATGAAATATGCTTTCCCGGCACAGCGAGCGTTATCGCACAGTTCCATGAAAGCCTGGATATGCGCCCTGGCGCTGTTTTCCACGAACACCGCATCCGACTTCTTTTCAGGGGCAGGCAGGAAAAGCCGGTTGTTTGTGGCCCGATCAATCAGGCGTGGCAGAAAATGCGGGTCGCCAGGGCCCCAGGTCAGGTGAGGGCGCAGCACCAGGGTGCGCAGGTTTGGCTCATTTGCCTCGCGCACCATCTTGTCCGCGGCAATTTTTGAGGCCTGGTACGGCATCAATGGTTCGCTCACCAGTGGCAGCGACTCATCGCCACCTTCAATATCCTGACCGTTCAGCACCACGCTTGGTGAGCTTGTGTAAACCATTTTGCCGACGTTGGTATTGCGACATGCGTCGAGCACATTGGCTGTGCCTTTAACATTGATGGATTCAAATTCAGCCGGATCGCCCCAGAGATTGGCGAGTGCTGCGAGGTGAATGACACCTTCACATCCTGATACAGCACTGGTTACGGCGTCAATGTTGCGAATGTCACCTTCAAAACTCTCAACGCCCAGGGCCTGGAGGTGTTCAGCCGGGGTTCGCTGGAATGCAACGACGGAGTGGCCGGCAACGGCAAGTTGTCGACAGACAGAGGAACCAAGGAAACCGCCCCCACCGGTTACCAGTATTTTCATGCCGAATCAGACTTTGACTTTTCCGGCGGCCCACTCAGAAAGCGCAGCGCGCGGGATGGCCGCTGAATTCAGCGGGTCTGTTGGAAATCCTGGATGAAACAACACGGTACGAACACTGCGAGTCAGGCCACAGCTCTGTGCAAGTTGCAGCAAGTCGAAGTGCACGCGTTCATTGTCTGCCGGTCTCAGTTTATGACGCAGTTCTATGCACAGCACCGGCATCTGGCGGCCAGTTGGCCCGACACCCACCAATGCAGTGTGACGCACATCGGGATGCTGGTTGAAAAGTGCCTCAGCCTGATCCGGGTAGAGGGTTTCTTCCCCGGTATTGATGCGCTGAGACTTGCGACCGCAGTACCAGAGCCGCCCATTGCCATCGATCGAACCCATGTCACCCATGCGGTGCCATGAATCCCCGGATTCATCGGGAATGCTGGCATGCGTGGTCTGTTCTTCCTGGTTCCAGTATTCGGTTGAACAATGTGGACCCCTGACGATGATTTCTCCAACCATGCCCGGGGGCAGAACCGGTGCATCAAGCATGCTTTTGTACTTGCCGTCGCTGGGCCCAATCACTTTGACTTCTGTGTTGTCTGCCGGCTGGCCGACACACACGCCTTCGCCTGACTCCATCATTTCTTCAACTGTGCTGTCGACATCATGATTGGTCACAACCGTTGCCGGAAAACACTCTGCGCTGCCATAAGCGGTGTAAATTCTTGCCTCGTCATGCAATGCGTTTTCGAGGCTTGCAATCACTTCCATTCGCGGAGTGGCACTGAAGGTGATGATTCTGCGAACCAGGGGCAGCTTGATGTCTTCTTGTTTGACATGCTCTGCCAGCGTTTTCATCAGGGCCGGTGAAAGACACAGGTTGCTGACCTTGTAGGCCTCAATGGCCTGGACCAGGCGCTTTGCGTCGGCCTGGTCAGGCTGGCTGTTGTCGACGTCAATCACTGCTGAAACAACATTCAATGCAGGATCAAAGACCGTGAACAGGGGATGGGTGGAAAGACTGACCTCGTTCGCCTCGATATCGAAAGTCTCGCGCATCACATCCGCCTGGGCTGAAATCTGGCCATGCTGATGAGCCACACATTTTGGTGCACCATCATTCCCGGCCGTAAACGAAATGGCTGCGATATCCCCCGGCATGGAATGATGAAAAATTTCGCGGGAGTCGCCCATTCCGATTTTGTAAAGTGCCTTCATGCCGGTGGCAACACCTGGAATCGACCGACCTGTGCTGATCGAAAGCTGACATGTGGGTTTGCCCCAGCCCTTCATCTTCCGTTGCAGATTGGCACGGGGCGAGCCAACGAATGCCTTTGGTTCGGTTTCTTCAAAGCATTTGGCAAGCCCTTCAGGTGACATGCCGGGGCTGACCAGCACCGGAACCGCTCCCAGCTTGAACAGGGCAATAATCATAACGGTAAGGGGCAATCCGGGATCGGCCATCAGCAGTACGCGGTCTCCGGTCCCGATGCCATTTTCTTCAAGCCCGCGTGCGTATGCATTAGTAAGCTCGTTGAATTCGAGAAAAGTGTAGCTGGAATTTTTCTTTGCGCCGACATGCCGCGCGCCGGGGCAGTGGATAGCAGTTGCGCCCGCCCGGCGCTCTGCCTGCCAGCGCAATGCACCGGCGATATTACAAAAATTCGCGGTATGCCAAGACTTGGTCACTGGACTGTCCATGTTTCGATTCATCCCTGAGTTCGCCAACGTGGTTAGCAAATGATCGACCTGTTGCCGACCCCTATGTAGGCCAGATCCCTCTGCACCTGCCTGAAATCATAACCTTTTCAGGGGCGGGATAAAACCAAATCGACAGTTTTCGCTTTTACCAGAGAACTTCAGCCATGGAACAGTTGAGCCCGGATCCGATTCCCATCAGGGCCACCCGGTCCCCTTTTCTGACCTTGCCAAGCTCAACGGCATGGGCCAGGGTGATTGGTACTCCGGCAGGTCCGATATTGCCGAACTCCTGGAAAATGGTATGAATTTTGCTGCGCTCCAGGCCCAGGAGCTCGATGATGGATTCGGTATGAATTCTGCTGACCTGGTGAATCACGATCACATCCATCCTGTCTGCGTGCCATTGCATCGTCTCAATGGCAGCAGCATAGGTTTGTCGGGCAAGACCGAGTCCTTCCTTCAGCAATACGCGAGTGTCTGTTTCCATCCACTCCATCTGGCCTTTACAGAGTTGATTAAACTGCGAAGCAGAGCGGGTGATGCAACCGGTATAACGATGGCCGTCGGGGCACAATCGGGCATCAGACATCACCATTGCCGCCGCGCCGGAACCGAGTGTCAGTGAGGCGAATTGAGCGCGGAATTGCGATTCATCGACATCATCACCCAGCAATCTTTCGATTGTCGCATCGGTAATGGGGCCACTGGTTTCGCCATCGACGATCAGGGCATGAGCAATGTCGCCCCGTTCGATCATGCGCGCAGCGATATCCATGCCGTTCATAAATCCAAGGCAGGCGTTGCCGACGTCAAAATTCAGGCACTCCGAACTCAGGCCCAGGTTGCCGTGGACGATACAGGCCGTGGATGGTTCCAGGTAATCACGACAAACTGAAGTATTGATGATCAACCCGATATCGGACCTGTCAATGTTGGTGTGACCGAGAACTTTTTCCGCCGCCAGGGTCGCGGCATCAGAAGGGAGTGTTCCGTTTTCCCACACCCGTCGAGCAGTAATTCCGGTCTTGTCCTCGATGATATTGGCAGGCATGCCCAGCCGATCCAGGGTGGTCCTGAGTCGATTACAGATGTCGAGAGATGTAAGGCGTACCGGAGGCTCTATCGCTGCAAGCGAATGAACCACTACGTTTTGGAAGTGCATGCTTTCGGCCGAGTGGGGTAAGGGGGAAGAAGTATGGGCGTGTGCCAAGCCATTCAAGACTTTGGTACTGACGTGGACACCGTCATCGAGCCCATGTTTTCAACAGGGTAGCCGGATTATTCCTGACAGGCATCAGGATTACAGTCCTTATATACTGCCGTGGGAGAAGTAATTGGCGTGGGACAACAGGAAGCAATTGTGGACAACATGCAGTGGGTAACCGAGGTGAAATTTTCTCCCCGGCAATTGCCGCTGGGTCAGATTGCCGTTCCTGCTGAACCCACGGTCCATCTCTGGCATCTTGATCTTGAAGCCCTTTGGAAAACCCTGGCAACGGCACTGGGCGACGAATCCAGCGAGGACCAGGATCAACCGCTCGCCCTGACCATGGGCCAGCTCCGTTTTGCTCGCCGTTTTTATCTCCGGATGCTGCTTGGTGCATACCTTGGCATTCCCGGCAAGGATGTCGCGCTTGATCGAAGCGCCCGGGGAAAGCCGATTCTGGATTACAGGCGATACGGGCAGGGGCTGCATTTCAGCCTGGCCAAGAGTGGCCAGCGCCTTTTGATCGGAATTGCCGGTGAATCTGAAATCGGCGTAGACCTGGAAATCGGTAATCGCAAGCCACGCAATGCCACGCGTCTGGCGAAGCGATTCTTCACGAATCAGGAAGCCCGGGCGGTTTATGCACTGGAGGAGGGTGAACGTGATGCCGAGTTCATGCGGATCTGGGCGTGCAAGGAGGCTGTTGCAAAGGCTTCAGGGCACGGGATTGCCAACCGTTTCTGTCGCTTTTCAGTTGACGCTGCCTGTGGCGCTTCGCCCACAGTTGTCGAGGATCCCGATCATTCACCCGAAGACTGGAAACTGGCGCTGGTGATACCGGAGTGCGGCTACCTCGCCGCAGTGGCGGTTCGGCAACCTGCGCTCCAACTGGAAGGATTTCGAATCAAAGCCAACTGATCAGTTTTTTCGAACGATCCAGTTAACCAGCCAGCCTGCAATGACGGCACCTGCCATGATCAGGAATCCAACCGAGACTTTCGTGCCCAGAATTGCCATTATCGGCAGGCCAACGCCTGTTGCCACGAGGGGCAGAACGCGCTTCATGCTCTGATGCATATCCAGGGTCAGTGCCAGGAATGAAAATCCGGTCGCCCACAGGAATGCTGCGAAGATCAACTTAAGTCCCGGGGTCAGGGCAATCCAGGTGAAAGCAAGGACAAGGACCAAAGCAATGGTCGCTGCCAGACCAAATCGAATGACCCTGGTTACGAAAGCAACTGGCTTCATTTTTGGTAAATGTTTGTTTCCACTGAGCGTCGTTGGTTCTGCATTCCAGGAAACTAATCGAGTGTTCATGATGTTATGCTCCTTCCAAGATACTTACTAATAAGTAAGGTAATAAATCAAATTTTTTTAAGCCTTGATTCCCAGTTCCAGGCGAATCTGGGCAAAAACCTGCTGCAGGTAATCTTCACCATGGATTCTGAATAATTGTCTTGCGCCCTGAACCGTAGCGCCAATGCTGATTGCCTTTGCTTTTGGCTCACCTCTGAAATCGAACTCTTCCTGCTCGCGCCCGACTTCCAGAACCCTGACAAGCCAATTGAACAGTTCTTTTGCGAAACAACCATTGGCGCTCTTGATGTCTTCATCGACCTGGTCATAGTCCGCCGCAACAACACCCAGAACGCAAACCGGGCGGCCATTGCGACACTGGTACAGCGTGTAACTGAAAAGACCCTCCAGTTGTTGCGTGGCAGAACCACCGTACGCCATGAATTCTGCAGTGTTTTTGCGCAGGACATCATGCTGTTCTTCAATCAGTGCACGAATCAGGTCGTTCTTGCTGGGGAAGTGATAATGAATGGCAGCATTCTTGACACCCAGCGGGCTGGAAATATCCCGATAGCTGAACCCGTTCACACCGTGCTGCATCATTAACTCTGATGCTTTATCGATGATTTGTGTCCTGGTGTCAGTGGCAGCTTTCATAATGTTTCTGTGTTCCTGGTCAATTCAAAATACTTACTAGTAGGTAAGTTTACATGAAAAACTTCTGATTGCAAGTTTTTCTGATATTAACCAACGAACGGGGTGCAGCGTTCCAGTGAAGGCGCCTGGGTGATGAGTGATCTGGCCAACGACAAACCGGTACTGATTCCATCGGCATGTTGCTCACGAGTCTGCTGCAGAATCTGTTTGCGTGTTTCCGCTGTGTACCTTGTATTGGGTTGCTTGGAGTAACCGGAAGAAACCTGCGAAAAATCGTTAACAATCTGATCCGCCTGGTCTTCAACTCCAAAGAAAGATGCTACCTCCACCAGGTGTTCTTCAGGCCTGGCTATTAAAGTTTCAAAGTTGATCATCCTGACCCGATCGCCAAATGCATCTCGCGCTGCCAGCATATGGTTCATGCTGGTCAGCCATGAAAGGGTCGCAAATTGTGGGGCCTGCATGTCATAAAGGTTAAGCCTGGGCGCACCCTCAATCCTGATCCAGTCCTGCATGCGCTTGCGTGCCTGTCCCCACAGGTCGCTGCCTTCCCTGGGTTTACCCAGCATGGTGGCCAGGTAATTTTCCAGGGGAAGGTACAGGAGAACCGCACGTTGCTGATCATTCCGGGTGAGAATCGGCGAAATCAGGTTGTTGCTGGTGCTGGTTGCCTTGACGATGTTTATTCGTCCGCCAGGAAAACGCCGTGACAGGCTGTCCAGGATCGTTGACATCAGGTTTTCCCACTGCTCAACCGTCAGGAAGCTCATTGGCCCTTCCAGTTCATGCTGGTCAGCGGACAGGGTTCTCAGGGACATGGGTTCACGGAATGGCAGGATGGCTTCGCTGGTTGAGAGTGCCCTTGAGAGCAAAGTCGAACCGCAATGACCAATGTGAAAGATAAAACCCAGTGGTCCACGGGATTGACCCAGGCCCGGGAACATTTGCGCCATGTGTCGCATTTCATACAACACCATGGGACAGTTATAGGAACCGATCCGTTGGTCGAGAAAGCTGGTTTCGCGGTAAATGCGCTCTTCGATGCGCATCAGCGCAATCGTCTGGTTCGTGAGGTCGTAATCAAACAGGTGCCACAATGGCGAGCCGGAGATCTCTTCCTGGCTTTGCGGCTGCGGGGTAGGTTGGGGTGGGGCGCCAAAACCGCCTTGTGTGCTGAAGCCTGTCATGACCGGCTCCGCCACAGCAGCACTGCGCCAATGGCCATCATGATGAGCCCGGGCGCAGAATATCCTGCAATTGATAAATTCCCTGATTGCGAAGCCACAATCATCGCACCTGCAATCACAAACGACCCTCCGGCAACCCGTCGTGTCCGTTTTCTCTCGCCCTCGGCATTCAACCGTCGAAGGGAATCCAGATCCCTGGACTCGAGTTTCGTTGTCAGTTGCCCGGTGGTTGCCTGGCGCAAATACTCGTGAATAAGGCCAGGCATTTCCGGGGCCTGGCCAACCCATCCTGGAAACCTGTCAGCAAAGCGTGCTGCGGTTTTATCCAGGCCGTGCTTCTCGCGCATGATGGCTTCCAGCTCCGGTTTGGCCACCGCCCAGATATCAAGATCGGGGTGAAGCTGTCGACCCAGCCCCTCAATGTTAAGCAATGTCTTTTGAAGCATGATCAGTTGTGGTTGTATCTGAAGATTGAACCTGCGCGCAACCTGGAACAACTTGAGCAGTAATTTACCGAAGGAAATTTCATTCAGCGGACGGGTGAAGTTGGGTTCGCCGACCGACCGAACGGCTGCTTCCATTTCGTCAACGCGGGTATCAGCAGGGACCCAGCCTGCATCGACATGGAGTTGCGCAACCCGAAAATAATCGCGGTCAAAAAGTGCTTTGAAGTTTTCGGCAATGTAATAAAGGTCTTTCGGGGTGAGGCTTGCAACGATGCCAAAATCCATCGCTATAAAGCTGGCGTTGGCCGGATCCCGGACATCCACAAGGATATTGCCAGGGTGCATATCAGCATGGAAAAGATTGTCGCGAAAAACCTGGGTATAGAAAAGCTTGATGCCCAGCCTGGCGAGTCGGGGCAGGTTGACACCCGCATCCCTCAGCGCGTCAATATTGTTCACGGGAATTCCGGTCACGCGTTCCAGAACCAGGACCCTTTCCCGGCAATACGGCCAATAGACTCTCGGGATGTACAGTTCGTTCGAGCCTTCAAAATTGTGTCGCAACATGGAAGCATTGGCAGCCTCTCTTTGCATATCCAGCTCATCAAAAACAAAAGTCTCAAACTCCAGGACAATATCGCGTGGCCTGACTCGTTCAGCGCCAACCCAGTAGCGGTGCAGCAGGCCGGCGATATACAACAGCAGGTCGATGTCCTGTCGAAGCTGTTTCTCGATCTCAGGCCTGACGACTTTGACAACCACCTCATCACCGTCTGCAAGCGTGGCGGCATGGACCTGGGCGATGGATGCGGAGGCAAGTGGTTTAGTGTCAAAGCTGGTGAACAGGTTTTCGACTTTGTCGCCGAGCGCCTGTTCAACCATTTGCCTGGCTTCTTCTCCAGGGAAGGGGGCCACCCTGTCCTGTAACAGGGCCAGTTCATCTGCTATGTCGGGCGGAATAAGGTCCCTTCGGGTGGAGAGTATCTGGCCGAATTTGACAAAAATTGGCCCCATTTCCTGCAGGGCCAGGCGCAATCTCTCTCCCTTTGGTACGTCCGCCATTTTCTGACGGGAACCGGGCGCCAGCAGGCGCAGAAGCCACATCGGGCGAAACAGGTGGGTGGCTTCCAGGACTTCATCAAGCCGATAGCGAGCCAGGATGGCGCTGATCTTTGTGGCCCTGGCAAATTGGCGAAAGGTGTGGATCAAGACTCGTCGTCCCTTTTTGATTGCCGCGATTCCGCCGCAATCCTGACTTTTGCTTCGAGGCGCTCCACGGCGTCACGCAGTTCTTCCACACCCTCAGAGAACTGGCTGACCTCTTGTGAACCCACCAGGGGTCCGGAGCGTCCGCCACGAATACCATCACGAAATATTTCCCCGATGATATCGCCTCCTTCGCTGACCGTTTCACGGGCGCGCTGAAGTCCCTGTTTCAGCCCGAATGCCATTTGATGGCCTGCGACATCACCAAACACGCTCGACAATGCTGCCTCGAAATCCGGATCAAGGCGTGAGAACAGTCGTTCAAAATCCCGGGCGAGAGCTGCATCGCCGGTGATATTAACCCTGGAACCTGGACCGCTCCATCCGGATCCAAGTTCATCGGCTGCCATGGAAAACAGTGCTGCGGGGGTTCCGCTAACCGTTGCATTTGCATCTGAACCTTCCTCTGTAACTCTGGCCATACTTTCCAGGCTAACGAGGAATTGCTGATTGCTGGTTGTGAAGTAAAGGTCGATACCCACGCCCTGCAATTCCAGCTTGAGTACGCGCTGGCCAATTCGATCAAGCCTGGAGGCCGAGCTCGCATCAAGCGAAAGCACCGAGTTCAGGCTGCTTTGTATGCTGGCCGCAAGCATCGCTGGCAATGGTGTTCTGTATTCGGGCATTGGCTTAAAGGGTAAAAAAGGGGTCAGAGCCCTTTTCGGGTTCCTGGTGATTTTTCGGAAAAGGGCTCTGACCCCTTTTTTCCGTGGTGAATGGCAACCACACCGCCTGTGAGGTTTTCGAAACCGGCATCGGTGAAACCTGCCTCGTGCATCATTTCAGCCAGTTTTTCCTGTTTGGGATGTTTGCGAATACTCTCGGCCAGGTAGCGATAACTATCTGCATCACCGGCCACCAACCGGCCCATCAGGGGCAAAACGGCAAATGAATATCCGTCATAAAGCTTCTGCAGTGTCTCAGACTGCACATGCGAAAACTCCAGGATTCTCAGACGACCGCCCGGCTTCAAAATCCGATGGCATTCATTAAGAACTGCCTGCTGGTTGGTGCAGTTCCTGAGCCCGAAGGCCATGGTGACCAGGTCGAAAACCGAATCAGTAAATGGGAGTTTTTCGGCATCGGCTAGTGAGGGGACCACGTTTCCAACGATGCCCCTGTCCTCAAGGCGGGCACGACCACGAACCAGCATGGCCTGGTTGATATCAGACAGGACCACCTGGCCATTTCCACCAACCTGTTTGCTCAGGAGGGCTGCGATGTCACCCGTTCCGCCAGCCAGATCCAAAACCCGATCACCGGGCCGGACGCCACTTCCAGCCACGAAGTGGCGCTTCCAAAGTCGATGAACACCAATCGACATGAAGTCATTCATCACGTCATAGCTGTCCGCGACCGAGTCAAAAACACCGCGCACCAGCGATGCTTTTTCTTCAACCGCCACATCTTTGTAGCCGAAGTGCGTTGTCTCTTCATTATTGGCCATTGCGGTCAATATTGTACCTTTCCGGGGATGAAGCAAGTGATGTAAATTTTTGGATGGTAGTATTCGGGTTTCCCTTCCACCAAAGGAATATTCAGCCACCGTGCATTCAATAGATCTTGCCCTTCTGTCGGCACTTTTGCTTACTCTCGGTGTGGTTTGTCAGTGGATTGCCTGGCGAATGCGTTTGCCTGCCATCCTGCCGTTGCTCCTGGCCGGGATTGCCCTCGGTCCGGGCCTCGGATTGCTGGATCCGGATCAATACCTGGGAGAATTATTGTTTCCCGTTGTTTCCCTGGGTGTTGCGATTATTCTTTTCGAAGGCAGCCTGACGCTTCGCTTTTCTGACATACGCAACGTCAAGGGGATCATTCTCAACCTGACGACCATCGGCGTTCTGGTGACCTGGGCTGTTATGGCTGCTGCCGCTCACTACCTGGCTGGTCTCAGTTGGGAGCTTTCGCTTTTGTTTGGCGCATTGATGACTGTGACCGGTCCCACAGTCATCATGCCGATGCTGCGAAGCATCAGGCCGTCGGCCCGGGTCGCCAATATCCTGCGCTGGGAAGGCATCCTGGTCGATCCGATTGGCGCAGTTCTGGCGGTACTGATTTTCGAATTTATTAACACCGGCCAGGAATCTGAATCCATCATGGAATTTGGAAAGGTAGTGATGCTGGGTACAGTCTGGGGAGTCGCCGGTGGTGCCGCCCTGGCGCAGGTGCTGAGACTCCACCTGTTGCCTGAATACCTCAAGCACTATGGCAGCCTCGCATTCGTGTTGCTTGTTTTTACAATCTCCAATTCTCTAGGGGCGGAATCCGGCCTGATCGCGGTCACCGTGATGGGAATGGTCCTGGCGAACAGCAGGGACGTAGCGATTGACGATCTCCTTTCATTCAAGGAGCACCTTACTGTCGTCCTGATATCCATGTTGTTCATTCTGCTGGCGGCGCGACTGAACATAGACGAAGTGATGGCCATTGGCACTTCTGCGATTCTGATTCTGGCTGTCGCTTTGTTTGTCGCCAGACCTTTGTCTGTTCTTCTTTCATCAATTGGCGGTTCGGTCAAAGGTCGTGAGATTGCATTGATATCGTGGATTGCACCGCGCGGAATTGTAGCCGCTGCAATTTCCAGCCTTTTTGCCCTGAAACTGGAAGACAAGATTCCACAGGCCGGAGTGATCATCCCACTGTCTTTCACACTGATCCTGGGGACCGTGATCGTTTACGGATTGACAGCAGGCTGGCTGGCGCAGCGACTGGGGTTATCGAGCCGTGGTGAACAGGGGGTGATGCTGACTTCGGCAAACCGGGTCTCATTGCTGATTGGCGAAGCGTTAATGCGTAACGATGTCAAGGTATTGGTCGCAGATACGCGCCGCGAGGGATTACAAAAAGCGCGTATGGCCAAAATGAATGTGTTTTACGGTGATCCGCTGTCCGAACATGCTGACCGGCAAATGGATCTCACCGGCTATACCACCCTCATGGCCACATCCCGGAATACTGAGGCGAATGCCATGGTTTGTGCCAGGTTCCGTCATGAATTCGGGCCTCAAAATGTGTTCAGCCTTCGGCCAACCGGACCTGACGAATCGGATCAGCGCAAAGGGCTGGCTCGCGGACTGCGCACCAATCCGCTGTTTGGAGTGGATGTGTCCTGGTCAAAGCTGGCCAGCATGGATGCCAAAGGTGCGAAAATAAAATCGACCAAAATCACCGAAGACTTTGGTTTTGATGACTTCAATGCAGAACAGAAGGACCATGTCGTCAACCTGTTTGCGTTTGATGAATCCGGAAAGCTCCAGGTATTCAGCAGTGAACGGCACCAGCTCGACCCCCAGCCTGGCTGGACCGTGGTCAGCCTGAGTATTGATCCGGAGGAACTGAAACCAGAAAAAAACAAGGCAGACCAGGCATGAAAAAAGTCATCATCACGATTTTGATTCTGGCAGTTGTCGGCGCTGGCGTCGTCGGCTGGTGGTTCGTTTTCCATCGTCTTGATGGCCTGGTGGAAGATGAGATTGCTCGTTCAGCTTCTGAAGCCATCGGTACATCAGTAACCCTCGATGATGTGAAGCTGGATATCCTGAACGGTTCGGCATCCATTGAAAACCTCTCGATCGGAAACCCACCGGGATTCAATCGTGAGCATGCCGTCGTGTTCGGTAATATCGAGGCCGCACTGGATTTTGAGAGGCGCGAGGTGGCCAGGGTCGTTCTTGAGGATGCCCGGATATTTATCGAGGAAAAGGATGGCCGTCTCAATGTTCAGGAGTTAAAGAGTGCCCTTAAATCCAGAATCTCAGAGACGACCTCTGCTAATTCTTCGGCTGATGAAGGTGGTGAGGAAGAGATCGTGATACAGCAGTTCCTGATGCGCAGCACGATTGCCACGATGGAGTCAGATTCGCTGCAAAGACTTGCAGAAGTTGAGATTGATCAGATCGAGATGCGTGATTTGCGTGGCACGCCGGACCAGGTTGCGGAACAGATCGCCCTGACGATTATTGATGAAATTACCGATGAGGCGCAGAAGGCCATGCTTCGCAAGCAGCTTGAAAACCTCCAGGACAGGGCGCTTGATGAACTCCGCGGACTCCTGGACGATGATGAGGACGGGTGACAGGCCCGGGCCGTCCCTTCAATTTCGCCGAACGTAATCGCTTGTTTCAGTTTATTGTTGTCGTGGCATCCAGCGTTTGACCAATTCGTAACACGTGTTCGATCATCAAGTCGAAATCAGAGAAGCGGCTGCGGTGATTGGAAATTGCAGCTCGCAAACAATACTCGCCATCAAGCGTCGTGTATGAGGGAGCGGCAATGCCACCCTCCTGAAGCTCCACCAGGATGGTCTTGTTGATGGTATTGAGTTGCTCTGTGTCCAGTCCTCCCGGGTTGTACCTGAAGCAGACGATATCCAGCCCAATCGGTGCGGTCAGTTCCAGCAATGGTTCACTTTTTACCCGGTCGCCAAGGTGTTTCGCATGGGCAACATTTCTGTCAATCATGCGGCCATATCGATCAAGGCCATGTTCCTTGATGGACATCCACACCTTGAGTGCGCGGAATTGACGGGTCAGTTGCAGGCCATATTCACTGAACCAATGCTCGCCTGAGGCCAGGCCACGGCCATCTTTGTCATGCTGCAGATATTCCGGTGTCAGGCAGAAAGATTCATGGTGCGCCGATTTGTCGCGCACCAGTACGGCCCCTGCCTCAAAAGGAATATGCATCCACTTGTGAAGATCCAGTGCAACCGAGTCTGCCCGTTCGATACCCTTCAGGTGATCTCTTACAGATTCTGCGAGAACGCCTACTGCGCCGATTGCGCCATCAACATGAAACCAGAGGTTTTCCCCTTCACACAGGTCTGCAATGCTTGAGAGGTCATCGATGGCCCCTGTGTTAATCGTGCCAGAGGTGGCCACAACACAAAATGGAACTTTGCCGGCTGCTTTGTCAGCAGTAATCTGTTTTTTGAGTAGTTCAAGATTGATGGTGTAGTCATCATTGGTGCTAATCAGCTGCAGGCCCTGGCTTCCCATGCCAAGAGTTTCCACTGCTTTTTGCATGCAGCTGTGCACTTCCGAAGAGGCGTAAACAACCAGCTGACCGGGTGCGGAATTAACACCGTTGCGACGGATGTCCATTCCCTTGATGCTGTTTCGTGCCACTGCCAGCGCCATCAGGTTGGCCATTGAGGCACCGCTGGTCAGCAAGCCGCTGGAGTTGGTGGGTAACCCCACCATGTCTCGCAGCCAGGATATCACCTGAGCCTCTACTACCGGGGCTACATGGTTACCTCCCCCCACGTTGGAATTCATCATCGCTGCCAGGAAATCTGCCATGGCAGACATGACGTTGCCAGTGCCCATGTACCAGGCCCAGTACATGGGGTGAGCGCAACCCATCGGGTAGCGAAGAATGTTTCTGGTGAAATCCTCGTAAACCTCTTCCGCGTCACTTGGCTTTCTGGGTGCAGGCGACTGGAAGTGTTGATGCACAGAGTCGGGCATTGGCTGCCAGACGGGCCGGTCTCTCAACGTCTGAAGCCATTCAAATGAGTCATCAATCATGGTGTGCGCGAGCGCGCGCATCCTGTCCCAGTCCTCGGGGTCGAGTGATTCCAGATCGGCCGGATCCGTATTTAAGCAGTCAGGTTCTGGTGAAGTACCGGTGTCCAAAACAGCATTCCTTGTCAGATTGAATTTGGCTGATTATGTTAACCAATGTTGCTTACCTGGCCCATGGCCAGTTTGATTCACGTAAGGCCTGTTCAGCTGTCAGAAAAATGCTTGTCATTCCGGAAATTGACGAACGCGTCATCCTGGAAATTAACCAATACGTCATCCCGGAAATCGCAGAGCGATTATCCGGGACCCACTTTCACGCGAGGCGATTAGGGTGATTGTGGATCCCGGGCAGGGTTTCGGTTTTACCTCAACCCTCCCGGGATGACGGGGCGAGGATGTCATCCCGGAAATGAACAAATACGTCATCCCGGAAATCGCAGAGCGATTATCCGGGACCCACGTCGCGGCGAATCAGTCACGTTTGCACTCAGAACCAACCGTCTTTCAACCTTTCGCCGCACCACACCATCTGCTGATCTACACGCAATAGCCGCAACGTCCACAGACAAATATTCTGTTGGCATGAGCAAATTCACACTGAACGGCAAGCCAGCCGAGTTTGATGGCGATTCATCCACTCCTCTCCTCTGGGTCATTCGTGATCACCTCAATCTGAAAGGCACGAAGTATGGTTGTGGCATTGGCCAGTGCGGGGCCTGCACGGTTCACCTTGACGGCAAGGCTGTTCGCAGCTGCGTCACGCCTGTCACAGCTGCCGAGGGCCGGTCGATTACCACCATTGAAGGCCTGGCACCCTCTGAGAACCAGCTTCACCCGGTGCAAATTGCCTGGCTGGAAAATGACGTTCCGCAGTGTGGTTACTGCCAGGCGGGCCAGATCATGGCAGCTGCCGACCTTTTGTCTCGCGAACCCAATCCGAATGACGACACCATTGATGAACAAATCACCAATATCTGTCGCTGTGGCACATACGTGCGTATTCGAAAGGCCATCCACAGGGCCGCTGAGTTAAGCGCCGACAACAAGGCAGTGTCCTGAGATGGCGGTAATGGCGAAAGATGTAGTCTCCCTGAGCCGGCGTCGGTTTCTCGTCAGTGGACTGACCGCCGCGGGCGGATTTGCTGTTGGGATTCCAGGCTTTATCCTGGCGAGCGATGACGCTTCCGTCGGCGGCAAGCTCGGGTTTTATGTTGAGATCAGGCCAGATAATTCGATTGTCATTGGCGATGCCCAGCCGGAAATCGGGCAGGGTGTCAGAACTTCTCTGCCCATGCTGGTCGCTGAAGAACTGGAGGTGCCGTGGGGGAACGTATCGCTGTCACCTTTACCGCTTGGCCTTACATGGGGTGAAGATGGTCATACCTGGACATATGGACCCCAGGGGGCAGGCGGCAGTACCAGCGTTACTGATGGATGGGTCTATTTGCGCGAAGTCGGCGCTACTGCAAGACAATTGCTGATCCAGGCTGCCAGCGAGAGATGGTCGGTATCGCCCGGTCAATGCCACGCAGAAAATGCCCACGTGATTTGCAACCAACTCGGGCAACAGTTCAGTTATGCAGAACTGGCATCCGCGGCCGCCGCGCTGCCGATGCCAGAAACGGCACCAGCATTGAAGCCATTATCTGAACACAAGATTATTGGTACCCCCCAGAAGGTTATCGACGCACGCGATATCGTGACCGGCAAGGCTCGCTATGGCATTGATACCGACGTCCCCGGAATGAAGCATGCTGTCATGCTCAGGGCGCCGTCACTCGACAGCCAGGTGGAATCATTCGATGACAGCGAGACGCGAAAGGTTCCTGGTGTTACGCATGTGTTTTCCATTGCAGGTCCGGGTGCAACTGAGCCATACCTCATTCTGGCAGCCGGAGTCGCTGTGGTTGCCGACACATTGTGGGCCGCCATGGAAGGCCGGAGAAAATTGAAGGTCGAATGGACTGAAAGCCCCTGGGCTTCGGAAAGCACCGATTCATTCTGGGCTCAGACTGATGAATTACTGGAAGGTGAAGGGCAGGTGGTTCGCGATGATGGAGATTTTCAGGCCGCCATGGCAGCGGCCTCGAGCCGATTGACTTCGCGCTACAAGGTGCCGTTCGTGAATCATGCGCCACTTGAACCGCAAAATTGCTACGCCGATGTCAAACAGGACAGCGCGCATATCATTGCCCCAACCCAGTCACCAGGCAGTGCCCAGGTGAGGGCCGCTACTGTTACCGAACTGGAGCGTAATAACATTCTTGTCGAAATGACCCGGGTGGGCGGGGGATTCGGACGGCGTCTGACGGTGGACTACGTGGCCGAAGCCGCCATTATTTCGCAAAGAATCGGCGCGCCGGTGAAACTTCAGTGGAGCCGGGAGGATGATGTGCAGCATGATTACTATCGGCCCGCCGGACAACATGAGCTGGCCGCTGGCGTGGATGAGAACGGTAAAGTCACAGCCTGGACACATCGCCTGGCAAGCGCCAGCAAATATTACCGGCGGTCCAATGTTGCCGCCGAGGACATGTACAGTCCTGAAATGTATGTTGACGATTTTCCCGCTGCGATCATTGATAACCTCCAGTACGAATGGCTGGCGGTCAATTCCGGCGTGCCACGTGGATCGTGGCGTGCACCGGCGCACACCGCCAATGCTTTCGTGGTGCAGTCTTTTATCGACGAAATTGCTCACGCGACGGGCAGGGACGCCCTTGAGTTAAGGCTTGAGCTATATGGCGAAAATCGTGAGCTGGAATATGGCCAGCACGGTGGTCCAACATTCAACCCATGGCGATTGTCGCGGCTCCTGAAACAGGTAGCCAGTGAAATCGACTACGAACGTGAGCGCCCCGAAGGCGTGGGTGTGGGCATCGCCTCGCATTTCACTTTTGGCGGCTATGCAGCACATGCGATGGAGGTTGCCGTCAGCGATTCCGGTGATCTCGATATTCGTAGAGTGGTGGCAGCAGTAGATTGCGGCGTGGTTGTAAACCCGACCGGTGTTGAAGCGCAATTACAGGGTGGCACCATTGACGGACTCAGCACTGCCCTGAACCTGGAAATTACTTTCAAAGACGGGCAGGTGCAGCAGAGTAACTTCGATGACTATCCAATCGCTAAAATGGCGCAGATTCCACGGAACATTGAATGCCACATCATGCCTTATGGCGATGAGCCTACCGGAATGGGTGAGATGGGTATCCCGACAGCCGCACCTGCGCTCACCAATGCCATTTATAACGCCTGCGGCGTGCGTATTCGTGATTTACCCATTGCCGACCAGCTGAGGAAACAGCTAACGTAGCAGTCCCCTGACTGTCGGAGCGCTGATTTGCACCTGGGTACAGCTGCATTGCTGGAATTTTATTCGCGTCATCGCGATGACGACGCGCTGGTCCTGGCGACCATCACTTCCACTGAAGGATCCACCTATCGTAAACCGGGCGCGATGATGCTCATCGCATCCGATGATACTTATGAAGGCCTCATTTCCGGCGGTTGCCTGGAAGGTGACCTGCTGGCACACGCAGCCGAAGTGTTTAGTCAGGGCAAACCAAAACGCGTGGTCTACGACATGCACTCTGACGAGGACCTGGTGTGGGGCCTTGGTATCGGTTGTGACGGGATCATCGAACTTCTGTTGACGCGCCTGAACCATGATCAGCACAATGAACTCCTGGGTGGCATCAGTCGTTCACTCGATCGGCGGAACCCCGTTTGCCTGGCCCTGGTTACAGAATCAAATGATCCGCCATTGCCGGTCGGCAGCCTGGCCGCCCTGGATGAGTCCGGCCGGAAAATGGGCCATGAAACGCTGTTGCAGCTAATGGTTGCGATCAATGACTGGCCAGGTGGGCGATATTCCCAGGTCAATCGAGCCGGAGTTGAATTCAGCCTGGTCAACCTGGAACCGCGGCCCCGGCTATTGCTTTGCGGGGGCGGGCCTGATGCAAGACCGCTGGCACAGCAGGCTGGCTTACTGGGCTGGGATTGCGTGGTGGTTGATCATCGGGCCACTTATGCCTGCGCGGAGCGCTTTCCGGCCAAAACTGAGGTCATTCTGTGTCGTCCAGAGGCGCTTCAAGAAATGGTGACATTGACCGAAGTCGATGCCGCCGTGATCATGAGCCATCACCTGGAAAGTGACGCAAAGTACCTGCAGCAGTTGGCACCCATTGCTGAACAGGGAGCTCTCCGATACCTGGGTGTTTTGGGGCCGGTGGCGCGTCGCAATCGTTTGCGCGAAATGGCGGAATGTCCGGATGTGTTGGTGCATGGCCCTGTTGGCCTCGACATCGGCGCTGAATTACCGGAAGCCATTGCACTTTCCGTGGCAGCAGAAATCCATGCAGTATTGAATCAGCGCGATGGGCAATCACTCACCACGGGGCCGGTTGGCGATGTATCCTGACGCAGCGGCTCCGGCTGCAAGTCTGGGCGCAATACTTCTCGCCGCTGGCAGTTCAAGCAGGCTTGGGCAGCCTAAACAGTTGGTGTCAATTGAAGGCGAACCTCTGGTGGTTCGACAGGCAAAGATGCTTGCTGCTCTCGGATTTGCTCGCGTGGTTGTTGTCACCGGCGCGGAGCATTCCCAGATCGCTAAATTGCTTGCAGACGTGCGGGTTCAATGCGTGCGTAACCCGGATTGGGAGGAGGGTATGGGCCGTTCGCTGGCTTGCGGGGTCAATGCCATGCCAGAGCGAGCCAGGGCTGCGCTGGTTTTGCTGTGTGATCAATGGAAAGTAATGAGTGACGACGTTGATCTTTTGATCAGTGCCTGGGTGGAAAATCCCCAGGCAGGGGTGGTTTCGACCTTTGACGTGTCGTCCGGACCGCCCGCCATCCTGCCGCGAGCAATGTTCCAGCGGTTGTCACGCCTCAAGGGCGACATGGGGGCGCGAAATATCTTGAAGCATTGGAAGGGAGAAATCATCCCTGTGCAGATCAGTAACGCAGGCGCTGATCTTGATCTGCCCGAAGACCTTGAAAAAATGGGGCCAGGTTCAAGCTGATTCGCAGAACCTGGCCCCTGGATGGGTTAGTTGTCTATGCCTGTTGGCACGATCGAAACTGTCATCTTCAGATCAGGTGACCCGGTGGTGTTATCGATCAGGGTGATCTGACTGAAAATCCACTCGTTTGCTGTGACCAGCGCAGGATCCGTCACTGTCGCCTCGACCGTGAATGATACGCAAGAGCTGGTTGCACCTTCATCATCTTCAAAACCGGTTGCCTGCAGCTGACCGGCTGGTGCGAGATCTATCTGGTTAGGGCCTGGTACATCCATGCTCCAGCCTCCTGGTGAAGGCGTGATGATTGTCCAGTTTGTCGCGACATCAAGCGTGCTGCAAACCGTGCGTGTCCAGGAGCAGACGCCGTTGCAATCGCCGGAGCGCATTGACGGCAGGTTGAGCGTGGCCGGGTCACCACCCGTTGCGGGGTTGGCTGCCAGCATGTTGTCAAAATTCTCATCCATAATGAGTCCGGCCAGTGCTGCTTTTTCCAGATCAATTGTGCCGGAACCTTCGATATCAGGATTTGCAGGATCACCAAATTCATCCAGTCCACTGTGTGAAGTCATCATCATGGCCGATTTGATCTCGGCCGGTGACCAGTCAGGATGTACCGCTTTTACCAACGCAGCGGCGCCGGCTGCATGTGGTGAAGACATCGAAGTACCTGTCAGAAATGCATATTGTGGAGGTGGACCAAGGTTGTCTGCATAAGCGGCAAAAATGTTTGTTCCTGGTCCGCCAAGATCGGGTTTGGTAACGTCGAAATTGTTAGGGCCACGGGAGGTGCCCGAGTTTGCCCAACTTCCCAGGTTGTCATCGAACAGGTACTGGGAAGCAGCTTCCATGGTGACCATGGTTCCGGGATTCGCAATGATGTGGTCCCGCAGCGCTTCACCGTCTCCTGTTCCAATCATCAGGGAAGGAATGCTCGCTGCCTCAATTCCCCCCATTGAGAAAGGAATATCCGACAAGTGGTTAAAAACGATAACGGCCACGGCACCGGCCGCTTCGGCATTGGTGACCTTGTCCGCAAAGGGACACCCGCCGCGGCTGATCAGAGCAATTGATCCGTCGAACTCGTTTCCACCAGGCCAGGCATTGCAACCCTCGAAGTTGGCGGCGTCGATCGCGCCAGCCCAAAGGATTTCATCGTTGACATCCATTCCGTTAAAGTTATTTTCAGCGCCGAGCTGACCCCACATGTCCTGCAGTCCGGCAGGACCTCCGTTGACAGAAACGTCGTTCTTGTTCAGTCGATTGTGGGTCTGGTTGGCAACGGTCATGATCCAGGGTCCCCGGTGACCTACTGTGGAAGCACCGGGGCCGTTGTTACCCGCAGAAGCGGATACAAGGATCCCGGCATTGAACATAT
>DATFLY010000156.1:0-6231 GCA_035267185.1 Lysobacterales bacterium
ACCGAGAATAAAGGTGTACACGCGATCGGCGCAGCTGACGAACAGCGTTCGGCCGTCCGGGCCGCCCACAGCCACGCGCTGAGGCTCGGGCGGATAGTAACCCTCGCTTAGCAACTCGGGAAAGCTCGCCAGGCCAAGCAAGCGGCCGCTGGGTTCGAACACCTGTACACCCGGTCGGCTGGCCAAATAAAGGTAGCCGGCCTGGTCGATGGCCATACCATGTGCGTGACTTTCGATGGCTTGATTCCGTTCTTCTCCGTAGTGCCTGTCGCCGCGAAATATCTCTCCAAACCGGCGCCAGCTGTGCAATGTGCCGTCGGTCTCCAGCGTGGCCGACCACAGGCCCAATCCTTCTGCATCATTCAAATAGAGGGTTTTGCTCTCGGCGTCGAGCGCAACCCCGTTAGGAACTCGCAAGGTCTCGGGCACATCCAGTTGGCGCACACTTCCATCGGCAGCCCGGACATAGAGTGCCGCGCTGCCCGTTTGGCTGGATGCTGTAAAGTAAATTCGCCGTTGAGACGTCACCGCGAGATAGCCAGGGGTTTCATCGCTCTGCGGCGCTTGCATCAGCACCTTCGAGTCGCCGGTTTCGGGGTCGAGTTGGACAATCTCGCGCGTTCCCGCATTGATCGCGATCAGCGTGCCACCCCAGCCTGGCTCCAGATCCGTGATCGCCAGGTTAGACCAGGCCGTGATCCATTCACCGCCATCGTTCATCATTCGCGAAAGGCCGCCACGGCTGTCACCAATCTGTAGTCCGGATTCCACCCATACGATCGACAAGACTGCCTTGTCGGAATTCAATTCCGGAAGGTCTGCCGGGCGGACATAGCCAATCGCCTGCCCACCTTCCGGTTCTGCGATCACTTCCAGAAGGGCCGGGCGCCGGTCCAGCAGCAAGTGCGAGTCACCCCAGCGCGGCGGACCCGTCATGAAGAACATCAGGCTGAGGATCAGCAGCAGCGCTACCGCCAGGCGCGGATGCGGTCGAATCAGCCTGGCACTGAGAAACCAGCAGATCAACACGGTCAGCGGCACCACCAGGGAGAATTTAAGCAAGGCCGGCGCGTTCCAGTCCATCAGGGGCAGGCGCAGCGCAAGAATAACCGGATACTGAAGCAGGTAAATGTCGAAGGAGCTGGCGGCCATCTCGCGGGAGAATGCAGAGGTCCGGTTCAGGAGCTTTCCCGCCAGCAGGAACAACAGCGCCACGGTAAACCAGGTGACAATGCTGGATGACAGCGCCGTTTCGATTTTCAGCGCATCGGGTGTATGCAAGGGACGGAATACGTGCAGCAGGTCTCCGCCGTGTTGTGCCACCAGAAACAGCACGGCCATCGTCAAAAACAGCGGCCAGCCGGGCCAGTTGCCTTCGCGAAACCAGCCGCGCGAGAAGGCAAATATACCCAGCGCGAACGAGCCGCCAAGCAGGATGAAATCACTGAGCGAAAAATAGAATATGACGGCCACCGCCCCGGCTGCGCCAGGCAACTGGACCGCGAAATAGTGGGCTAGCGGCAGCGCCAGCGCCAACACCATGAATGCCAGCGTAATGTTTGGTCGCCGCGCCGGGCGTTCGGCGTCCGTCACGGCCGGTCGCCAGTGTAGCCATGCCCAGCGTCCGGCCACGTACAGGACGATGATCTCGAGCAGCATGGGCAGAAAGTAAAAATGCTGCTGGTGAAATCGTGGCTGCGTGGTGAAAATGGCCGGGGAAACCCATTGTTCAAAGCCGCTGCCGATGTAATTTACCCAGAAAGTCCAGTAGCTGTCGGAGCCAAGGGAGCGAAAGGACTGCGAGTAGTACCCAAGATAGGGCATCAAAGGGCCGAGTAGAACGATGCCGACCAGAAACGGGATCCCCAGTTGCCGGAAGCGCGCGCCCAGGTATCCCCTGGTGCCGTGCGACCGGATCGACGGAATCGTGAAATATCCCGCAACCATGCACAGGAGCGGCAGGGTGAACACCACCACGGCATGGCGGACGATCAAGAGACTCGGGCTGGTTTCAGGCTCAATGAAAAATTCGGCCAACAGCGCATAGCCGACTGCAGTGTGAAAAATGACCACGCTCCACTCGCCAAGGTAGCGAAGGTTATCCATGAAGTGCAGACGGCTGCGCATGATTCGAACGTGAATATCACCAGGCCTGGGAGTGCTTGCGTGAGTATAGACTACCCGGTTGTTGTCACTGCAGTAGAATCCCCTTGATCCGCTTGCGGAGGTGGGTAAGGTGTGTTCATCGCGGTTCGCACTTGCTTGCCGATCGCCTGTAGTGCCCCCGACTGTCCCCCAGAACTCCATGCCATTCTGAAATGGCCAAAACCAAAATTCACTTGTAGTAGCCTTATACATCATCTGGGCTGGGTCCTGACCCGGCTTGTATTGAATCAGAACGCTACTTTTAAAATGAGGGATGCCGTGACAAAGACTGCGCGTACTGCTGGCCCATCACGTCGACGCCAATTGCTTGCGGGAATCGCCGGTAATGTACTGGAGTGGTACGACTTTGCGGTTTACGGTTTTTTTGCCTCCATCATTGCGCAGCAGTTTTTTCCTTCAGACAATCCATCCGTCTCGCTGATTGCGGCCTTTGGGGCATTCGCGGCCGGCTTTTTGATGCGTCCTGTCGGAGCTGCGGTATTTGGTCACATTGGCGATCGTTTTGGTCGTGTCAAAGCACTGAAGCTTTCGGTGCTCTGCATGGCCATTCCTACATTCCTCATCGGGCTGCTTCCCACTTATGAGCAGATCGGCGTTGCGGCCGCTGTGCTGATGGTGCTTCTGCGTATGTTGCAGGGGTTGGCCGTGGGCGGGGAGTACACCAGTTCCATTGTCTTCCTGGCTGAGGGCGCGCCACCGACCAGGCGGGGCTTTTTTGCGAGCTGGTCTACTTTCGGCGCAACCGGTGGAATATTGCTGGGTTCCGCTACGGGTGCGTTTCTGAATGCTGTACTGGACCCGGAGGCGGTTGCAAGCTGGGGTTGGCGGGTCGCGTTCATCGCCGGAATTACTGTGTCTGTAACCGCGTACTTTATCCGCAGGGGGCTAGGTGAAATCGCCACAGATCACGACAACAAACCGCCGATTCTTACCGCTTTTCGTGAACACGGTAAAGACATCTTCCGCATCGTAGGGCTCAACGTTGTCTACGCGGTCACGTTCTACCTGATTTTCGTCTATGTCGTGACCTGGCTGGACACGCAGGTCGGGCAGTCCCGTGAGCGAGCGCTTGAAATCAATACCATTTCAATGGTCTTGCTTCTGATTCTTACCCCGGTAAGCGCCCGGTTGTCAGATATCTGGGGTCGAAAAAAGCAGATAGTCAGTGGTATTGCAGCGTTGACCTTGTTTGCCTGGCCGCTGCTGCAACTGATGCATCACCAGGACTTTTGGGTCAGCCTTTGCGGGCAGATGGTACTGGTGGTGATTGTGGCCTGGTTCACCGCACCCATACCGGCGCAAATGGTGGAAACATTCCCGCACCATATTCGAGTTACCGCGGTAAGTATCAGCTATAACCTGACATTTGCCGTGTTCGGTGGCACCAGTCCGATGGTTGCGGTGTGGCTGATCGAGAGGACACATGATGACCTGGCCATTGCCTGGTTCATTATTGCGGCAGGAGTCTTTTCATTTCTGATTGCCCTGACGCTCACCGACAGGAGCAAACAGGCTTTAGAGTAGTAAGTGCGATACTGTCGGGCTACTTTGAGCTTAATTATCTGGACCCGACCTATTTGGTGAAGAAGGTGCTCACTCGAAATTGCTATCAAACACCATGTCGAGATCTTCCTCGTCATCACGGTTGGTGACATTGACATCGTTTGGATTTAAACCGTTGTAGTTCGAATCACCGCTGGAAGCAGGGTTCGTCACAACGCTAAACGTAATGTCACCATCAAAAATTGCGTCATCCACGCCAGTGACTGTCACTAATCGGGGATTGTTCCAGTTTCCGGTTGAGAACGATACATTCGATGGCGCGACTGTGCCTTCCGATAAATCGCTGCTGACAAGGCCAATGGATACACTGCTTGAAGGCGGTGACAACAGAACGATTGAGAACGTGGCAGTGCCCCCTGCCTCCGTGGTGTCACCCGAAATGGACGAAACCGATATTCCCGCCGCTGGCGGTGGCGGTGAGTTTACGTTCCAGCCAAGGTCATTCATCAGGTTAATTGTCAGGGTTCGCATCGAACCGGGCTGAAAATCGTGCATCATGATGTCTGCCGGATTCAGCGTATTTGAGAAGTGGCTTACAGAAGATCCGGACTCAATCGGATTGGGCGCATACATTCGCACACGACCACTGGTCGGATGGCGTCCCTGGTTAAGAATCTGAGCAGCATTGTCGACTTCGGGCCCATCCCACGTGAGCTGGCCTCCACTCCTGGCGGATGCAGCTCGTTGCGAGTTGGTTAAATCTGGCCATCTGGCACCCACGTTTTCATCGAAAAGAAATCGGGAGAATCCGTCCGGATAGCCCAGATACTGAGCGCCCAGTCCGAGGTTTGTATAGGTCATGAAACCCAGGCCATGAGCGATTTCATGGATCACGGTCTCAGTAAACGGCAATGTGCCACCTGGTGGAGGCCCGTCAATCACATAAGACCAGCTGGCGCCTTCCAGGCAACCTGAGGTCCCAATGTCCTGATTGAATTCAGCGACAATGTCGGAAGTTCCTGGATTTCCATCAAACAACCTGATCGAGTTGGCAAGAGCCTGCCCGTACCACGTGCCTGGCGCTGGAGCGTTGGGAAAGTCCCGGAAAATGATCCCATTGGGACCTGCTGAACCTAATTCTGCATAAGTGGGAGTACAAAAGAGCGAACTCATTTCGATGTCAATTTCGATGGCGACGGGGC
The DNA here is from genome assembly GCA_035267185.1 of Lysobacterales bacterium. Lineage (GTDB taxonomy): Bacteria > Pseudomonadota > Gammaproteobacteria > Xanthomonadales > SZUA-36 > JAUIBE01. The sequence continues at coordinate 4,872 of DATFLY010000156.1, forward strand.
TGTTAATGATTTGCGCCCAGTAATCCGCTGCTGCCTGGAAAGCCGCAAGACGTTGTCCACCAAGTGTGGTTGCAGAGTTGCCGGACACGGGCGAAACAGGAGTCGGGTCATCAAAACCGGTGCCTGATCCGGCATCCAGGTTATGAACAACTATGGTTGCGGCCTGTGAAGTGACACTGGCCACCAGAAACCCGATCAGGAATACAATTCGCAGATATGTTGCGCAAGACGTACGCGGGTCCATCCCTTTCCCCTTTTTCAATGTGAATCCATTCACAAATTTGTACTGATTCCATCAGAACCAATTGAATTGTAACAGAAATAGGAATAGATCGAGGACACCCACGTTCTTTCTTCTTGAATTAGCTTTGGTAGTCCGACCCCTTCAGTATGCACCCCATAAGTACGCACCCCTTCAGTCCGGAGGACTCTGAAAGTTATTCCGGTCGACATCCTGCGCATGACCGTGCAATATCGAGGTCATCTTTTTTCGGAGCAGCCTCAATGCGTAGATTGATACTAAACACGTTAGTAATGCTGGCTTTGGGCGTAAGCAGTGCTGCCCTCGCCGAAGATCATCAGACCATCGATTCGATGTCTGGTGCTGACATTGCTCGCTTCACAAAGCTGGCAATGGACTGCATCCCTCAGGAGTATCCCAACAAGCTGAACCAGCTGCTCGCGGACGCCAGCCAAATTAAGCCACCCAAAGAACTGCATCCTGCATTTTTCGGATGCTACGACTGGCATTCCTCGGTGCATGGTCACTGGATGCTGGTCAAGGCGCTAAAAACGTTCGACAACCTGGACGGGCGTGAAGACATTATGGCGCGCCTGAAAACATCGATCACGCCGGAGAACATCGCTGCGGAAATTGCTTACTTTGAACAGGAGTCAAAGAGCTGGGAGCGCATGTATGGCTGGGCCTGGCTGCTGCAACTACAACATGAACTGCTCTCGTGGGATGACACACATGGCCAGGCAATGGCGAAAGCATTGCAGCCGCTGGCTGATTATCTGAGCGATCGATACATTGAATTCCTGCCCATCCAGACCTATCCGGTGCGTACCGGCGTACATCCAAACACCGCATTCGGTATGTCGTTTGCATATGACTATGCACTGACGGCACAAGACCAGCAGCTTGCAGACATGATCAAAGCAACGGCACTGCGCTATTACGGTGACGATGAAAATTGCCCGATATTCTGGGAACCCAGCGGCGAAGACTTCCTTTCGCCTTGTCTCGAAGAAGCGGCTTTGATGTCCCGCATCATGACCAAGGACGACTTCGCCCAATGGCTCTCCAGCTTTTTACCACAGCTTGATGACCTGACCGACTACCCGCCGGCGGATGTCA
>DATFLY010000157.1:0-24505 GCA_035267185.1 Lysobacterales bacterium
AGAGCCGTATCCAGACGCCCGATATGAGACTCGCTGTCATATGCCCACTCGCGCTCACCATCGGTGTGGTGCAGGAGCAGCATCAGTCGCGGACCTTCACCCGCCGCTGTCCACTGCAACATCTGCAAATCACCATCAGAGTTTCCCGAGGCGGCCAATGGCCGGCGCCCAATATGGTTATCGATGCCAACCGGTTTGCCAGCCTTGTCATCAATAAAGAAGATCTTGGGCTCACGAACAATGACAGGCTCACCGTCTCGCAATTCGAACCGCTTTTTGATCTGGCTGCCAACCACCTGCTCCGGCGGGATGCCGTAGACTTCTTCAGAAAAAAGCCGAACAAGATCAATGCCGCCGCCTGACACGATGTAGGTTTTGAATCCGCTGTCCCTCAGATACTGAAGCACTTCGAGCATCGGCTGATAGACCATCTCGGTGTAGAGACGATTGAAGCGCGGGTGTTTTGCAGTCTTTAACCACTTTGCAGCGCTGGCGTTGAACTCTGCTGTGGTCATTCCGGCATGAGTGGCCATCATTAGTTGCAGGAGTCCCGCTTCACCTGAGGCCATGACCGCATTCATGTCACCTTCCAGAACGCCCTTGAACGGCTGCTCTTCCCTCCATTCGGGATGGTCCGGCGCCATCTCCTTGACCTTGTCAATGGCATAGAAGAGCTGAAAATACATGGGTTGCTCAGACCAGAGGTTGCCATCGTTATCAAAAGTGGCAATACGCTCAGCTTCGGGCACAAAGTAAGGGCTGTCGTTACTGGTCACTGCCTCAACAAAGGCAATGATCTGGGACTTACTGTCGCTCTCATGCCATGAAGGCAATGGATCCTGATCGCCAGCCTGCAGATTCAGAGCGAAAACGACCAGAAATGCCAGCAAATTACCTTTGATAAAAGACTTCATGGTCTCCTCTTTAAAATAAGATCGGCCGGGAATGGTTGTTCCCGGCCGACCTGTGACCGCAAGTCGTTTACTGCGCCCCACCTGGATTCGACATTTTTTCCATCACCTTTTCTAGCGAGAAGCTCGCTGCTTCCTGCCTGGGCGGATATTCCCTGAAGGTTGCGAGGAATTGGCCTACATAAGCCTGAGCCGGCACCAGCATAAATGCCCGGTCGATCATCCAGTCGTAGTAAGTGTTCGACGTGAGCTGAGCGCGTTCGAATGGATCCTGCCTGAGATTAAAAATTATCGGCGTACGCAATGGGGTCAGCGGCTCAATCCATGCTCGCAGCGTGGTATAGACCTCCTGCTCCAGGAACACGATTTTCCAATCCCGGTATCGAAGCGAAGCCAGATCACCGTCATCGGTGAAATAGAAGATTTCGTTTCGGGGTGATTCCTGGCTTTCGCCGGTCAGCAGCGGAAGAATGTTATAGCCGTCCAGGTGCACCTTGTAATTTCGATCCAGTGAACGACTGCGATACCCGTCCAGAAGGTCTTCCTTGATGTCCTCATTGCCGGCAATCGCCAGGAATGTCGGCAGCCAGTCCATGTGATGGACGATTTCATTGGTGTAACTGCCGGCTGCAATTTTTCCTGGCCAGCGCACAAACGCGGGCACCCGCCAGCCACCTTCCCAGTTGGTGTTTTTCTCGCCCCGGAACGGCGTCATTCCTGCATCGGGCCACGTATTCATGTGGGGACCGTTGTCCGTGGAGTAGAAAACGATGGTGTTGTCGCTGATCTCGAGTTCATCCAGCTTGTCTAGAAACTGGCCGATATGCATATCGTGTTCGACCATACCGCAAGTGTATTCGTCTGCCCTCGGGTACCTTTCATGACACCAGTCCATGCGCTCCTGGCTGACATGGGTACGGAAATGCATGCGGGTGCCACTCCACCATACAAACCAGGGATTATCTGCCTCGGTTTGACGCTCTATAAAATCGAGAGCGGCAGCAACAGTCTCATCATCGACTGTTTCCATCCGTTTTTTGGTCAGTGGGCCGGTATCTTCAATCCGGCCGTCTGCATAGGAATGAATCACCCCGCGCGGCCCAAACCTTTCTCTGAATGTCTGGCCGTTCGGCATGACTGTATCGCCGGGGTAGTCCTCGTTTTCCGGTTCTTCTTCAGCATTGAGGTGATAAAGATTCCCAAAGAACTCGTCGAAGCCATGATTGGAAGGCAAATGCTCATCCCGATCACCCAGGTGATTCTTACCAAACTGGCCGGTGGCATAGCCCTGGTCTTTCAGCAGGCCGGCAATGGTTGGGTCCTCTTCCTGCATGCCTTCTTCCGCGCCGGGCAATCCAACCTTACTCAGACCGGTTCTGAACACGCTCTGTCCCATGATGAACGAAGACCGACCAGCGGTGCAGCTTTGCTCCCCGTAGTAATCGGAAAAACCCATACCTTCATTAGCGATGCGGTCGATATTCGGTGTCTGGTAGCCCATCATCCCGCGGGAGTTGTAGGAAACATTCCAGAAACCCACGTCATCGCCCCAGATAACCAGGATGTTTGGTTTATCCGCAGCGAACACTGGAGATGCCGTGATTATCAGCACAAATGCCAGAAAATACTTTTTGGGGAAGTTCATTGATTGCTCCTCATCGACAAGGTCTCGAAACGACCGTTTGTCGTGGCCGCTTTAAAATATTTGAATTTAACATGACACGCATGATAATCATGTGAAGATGGCTGGTCCAATAGCCTGAATGGCTAACGCATCAGCGCAATGGTTGAACGCGTTCAGTTTTGCAATGAAAATACGATTCTGACTTTTTGTATCCGTGCCGGATACTCGGAAGGCGAAATCGTTTAACATCCGAATACAATTTTCAGGTTGCCCATACAAGGAAGGAAGACATGCGTATTCAGGGACTGATAACAGCAGCGGCTTTTGCTGCAGCCACATTCTCCGTAAATGTCCAGGCCATTGATGTTGGCTCGATTGCCAGTTCCAGGTTCGACCCGCCCATTCCGTGGACGCTGGATGGGAATGAAATGACGGAAACCCGGGCGAAACTACTCAACCCGGCGAACTTTGGACCGGAAGGGACAGTCCAGGAAACCATCAATATCACGGATCTCAATGGCCAGATTACCTATTCGTCATTGACGGCCTTTGATGTTTTCCTGATTGGATTCATCCCGGATGATAACGACAATGACCTGACCCCCGGAGAGCTGTCTGCCATGCAGGAATGGGTGGCGGCTGGTGGCACCATGATCATCACCTGTGATTCTCCTGACAATGATGATGTGTGTTCTGCATTCGGGCCCGTCCCGTCCATCGAGGATGCCGATCCGCCAGTAAACCCAACGCCGGCAGGCTCAATACGGCCACCTTTTAACGGTCCTTTCGGTGCCCCAACCGAGTTGAATATGGCAGGGTTGAGAAAGTATTTTTCAGACACGGGTGGGTTCCAGGTCCTGGCTGAAGACCAGCTTGGAAACCCGGTGATTCTGGAAGCCCTTTTCGGACAGGGACGTGTCGTTATCTTGTCGGATGTTGACATGATCAGCGATGACACACTTTCCCCTGCTGCTGGCATATCCAACGACAATGACCGCTTCCTGGCAAATCTTGTCACTTACCTGGCAAACGAAGCCATTGATACTTTCTTCATTAATCCAGGACTCAATGGCAACTGGTGGGATTTCACACGCAGCGGCGAAGGCGCGCAACTGGAAGTCATCATTAATGGGGAAGTTTTCTCAGTCATCCTAACTTTTTACAGCTATGACACGGAAAACAACCAGATTTTCCTGGTCGCCCTTGGAGACATTGATGGAAACACTTCTGAACTGGATGTTTTTATCACTGATGGAGGACTGTGGGGGCCTGACTTCGATCCGGGGCTCGTCCAGGAGTCACCATTTGGTACAGGTACCCTCACTGCCATTAGTTGCGAAGAGATTAGTCTGGTGATCACACCCAATGAGACTTACCTGGACCTTGGGTTTGTTGCGCATCAATGGAACATGGGGAAACTGGCCCAGAACCCGGCACTGCCCTGCCCGCTGGAAGCCAACTAAATTCCTGAACGAAGTAATTGCGCAAGGGCTTCGTGGTTAAAGCCACGAAGCCCTTATTCTTTCTTCGCCTGCTCAGGTTCAGCCTTCTCCGGGCAAGACTCACTTCTGAATCGCAAGTTTTCAGGAAGTGCGTTATTGGACTCGAATGCCGCTTGCTGAAGGATTCGGGCATGTTCGGGATCTACCGGATCGCTCTTGCGAAGGCCTGGTATGGAGGCTGGAAGATTTCGTGGATCACAACCGGAAAGTTGTTGAAACATCACGAGCGCTGCAAGATAAGTACCGAGCCTGGAAGGATGAAACCCGTCCCGGCCATATAGCGGGATTTTGGGATCAGCGAGCCAGGCTGCAACCCATGCTGCACCAACCGGGAACAGCAAACCATCAACTTCAAGCGCCGCAGTTTGGTAGGAGTCAACCACTCCGGGAAAATCCCGCAGGCGAGCTGCGGATGGCCACACCATGTAAAGGGCTGGCTCACCGCCCGATTTGCGTATCTCGGTCGCAAACAGTTCGCTGAATTCCAGAAGCGAGGGTCTCCCTTGTGTTGCAGAAGGACCCTGTTGAATAGAAACGACGTCCCAGTCGAAAGACCCCAGGGTTCTCATGCTGGTTTTACTGCTCCAATGATCCTGCAAACCGAAATCGGGTCGTGCTTCCGATTCGATTTCTGAAACTGCTACTCCACTGCCACGCAGCAAGGCGCCCAGCATTTCAGGCAGGTCATTGGTGTAGGTGAGACTGTTTCCGATAAAAAGGAGCCTCAAACCCTGATCGCTTTCTTCAGCGTTGCTTGTTTCCTCTGCCTGTAACGTGGCAAGCCCTGAAAGACAAATGCCCACCAGAAAAATTCTTCTCAAGGCTGGTGAAATCATTCCAGAGCCTCTTTCCATAGCAATTCAAGCGCATTCAGCGATTGTTATTCACCCGAACCGTGCGCCTCGTCCAGGCGCTTGACCAGTCTGTCCGCCCATCCCCTGAGCGTCCTGTCCAGGGCCTGACGATTGGTGGTCTTGTTGGCGCGATATCCGAATCCCCTGTCGCCTGCGACCTGCCTGTCGAGAATCTGGGCAAACTTGTCATTCGTGACTGAATCGTAAAGCTCGGCATATAAGGTCAGCGCACCGGCGCTGGAAACGATCACGGCATTCATGCCGGCTGTGTTGGTGTCCGGTGCAGCGACCTCGAGATTGATAATGGCTGGTCTGAGAATCATGACGTCCTGGGCCGCTTCTTTAACTACCTCGTACCCACCGTCTTGAAGAGTCTGGCTAAAGACTTTCTTAAACTCACCCGCTACATCATTCTTGATCCTCTCCATATCCTGATCAGTGAGCAATTTCGCCACGCCAACCCGGCTGCGATTGAAATCAGCCTGCCAGTCCTTCTGAAACGCGACATAGGCATCAACCAGCATGATTTTGCTGTAGGGCTCAAGTGTTGCACCGGGTTTAACGTATAAAACCCCATGCTTTGACTGACGCTCCAGGTGCAGGCCGTCTTCAGTCACCTGCGGAAACTCCTGGTCTGCTGTCAATGGACCGATCAGAAACATCGTGGAAATTCCCGCCAGCAGCTTAATCAGATTCCTCATCATCTTTTTACCTTTGTTAATTGCATTTTACCGATGCCTGATCCGTCACGAAGTCAGCTCGGGGTTGTTCATCACACGTTCAAATGCTTGTTTTTGTGTTTCCGTCGCATCGGTCTGGTATCTGTCTTTCCAATCATCATATTCCATTCCATAGACCTGTTTTCGGGCTTGTTCCTTTGATATCTCAATGCCTCGTGACTGCGCTGCACTGGCATACCATTTACTCAGGCAATTCCTGCAAAACCCCGCGAGGTTCATGAGATCAATATTCTGAACGTCACTCCGCTTGCTTAAATGCGCAAGCAATGCACGCAATACTTCAGCTTCAATCTCTGTTTGTATCTGTTTGTCTTCAATTGACATACTTCACCTCAACCTGAAACTCGTTCCATTGCCTGCCGAATCAATCGACAGCGGACACTCGTTACCATTAATCCTGCTCACCATCATCGGGGACTGTTTCCGGACAATACCTGTTGCCCTTGTCAAATACGACCAGCCATCTGCCTTTTTCATTTTTTCGCCACACAGAAGTAAAAATCGCAACTTGTTCGCCTGCAGCGTTGAACACTGGCCCTGAACTCAGCGCCAGCGAACCAGACTCAAGCACAGCCACCGTTCCCGGCTCCCAGGAAAAGGGTGCTTCTTCATCTTCATAGAATGGTTTCCATGCATTTTCAACGGCCTGCCTCCCTTCAAGTGGTTGCCCTTGCGAATAGAAAACCGCCTCATCATCGATAAACTTTCTGAATGCCTGAAAATCGCGATCCGCCATGGAGCGCGCGAAAGCTGCTTCGGAATCCCGAACCTGTTCCATCAGGCTTGTAGAATCAGCGAATGACACACATGGAAGCAGACAGACCACCAGTGTGAGAAGAGCTACCTTTTGTTTCAATAATCCATACATTTCATTCTCCTGCAAACGTTGTGAATTTATTCTGAACAAACAGCCACTGCGTTCTAACAATCATTCATATTTCCCGCAAACCCCGGGTGAATCAAGGCGTACCAGCATTCAAAAAGCCAATATGAATCGCGCAACCCGACGAGATGAACTACAACTTGCTCATCCCCTGTCCCTCGAACTTGCCAATACCAACACATCGTCCCGGGAACTTTCGCAGCCGATACTGGAGATTTACCCAATTTGAGCAAAATTCATCCTGAAAGAACCGAATCGAATTTTTTTGGATATATACTTCACCAGTGGCCCACCCGGTCTTGTTAATGGGCAATTTTTTTATGCCAGAACTGAAAAAGGAAATGATGAATGAGATACCACCTGTCGTTGCTGACTGTCCCGCTGATTCTAATTTCGGCAATTACACTGGCGGATGATGTTTCTGATACCCGTCATCTTCTGTGCAGCACGCTCCACAGCGACGTATGCATACAAAATGAAGGGTGCGTTAAGGTCCCGCCCGCTGACCTGAACATTCCGCAGTTTATTCTTATTGATGCCCGCACTGGCGAGCTATCAACAACCGATTCAAGTGGAGAAAACAGGAAAACCACCGCTGATTCTGTATCAAGGGGAGACGGACAGCTGATTTTGCAGGGCGTCGAACTGGGGCGCGCATTCAGCCTTTTTGTTGACGAGGCCAGCGGTGATGCAACATTTGCTGCGGCGGCAGATATGTTAAGCATGTCCGTATTCGCAGCCTGCACGCCTGCCAACATCAAATAAAAGGAGCGCCCATCATGAAATCATTGATTTTTGCAATATTCAGCCTTTTGGTCGCCCTGCCTGTCGGCAGTTTGCATGGCCAGTCTGGCGGACAAAAGACCATCGCAGCCACCCTTGATATCTATGTGTTTCCTTCCAAGGGTCAGGACGCCACGCAACAATCGGAGGACGAAGCCAGCTGTTACCAATGGGCTGTTACAAACTCGGGCAGTGATCCATTCGCAGTGCAGAAGCAACAGGCGGCAGATGCACAGCAAGCCCAGGCAAACCAGCAACAGGCTTCACAGGCCGGCACAGGTTCTGGGGCGCGCGGCGCCGTCGGCGGTGCTGCCGTTGGTGCCCTGGTAGGCGAGATTGCCAGTGATGACGCGGGCAAAGGCGCGGCCTACGGTGCGGCTCTCGGGCTGATCCGGGGAAGAAGAAGAGGCGCGCAACAGCAGCAACAGGCGCAACAGCAGGTACAGGCACAGGCAGAACAACAACAGCAGTTGACCCAGTCCCAGATGGATAATTTCAAGAAAGCCTTCAGTGCCTGCATGGAAGGAAAAAATTATATTGCCAAGTACTGAAAAATTTTTGCTTGATTAACCGGAACGCAAAAACAGGCTTAATTTATGAACTCAGAAACCGTATCCGAAAAACCTTCTGTCAAGGAACGGGCAATGGAAGAACTGGTGAAATTCCTGATCATCAGTGCATATCTTGCCATTTGTTTCTGCGTGCTGATTTTGTACAAGTCCTCAATTGAAGGATCAACAAGTTCTGATTACCTGAATTTTGGAGCAGCTGTTGTAAAAGCCCTGGTGCTCGCAAAATTCATCCTGATTGGTGAGGCCATGAAAACCGGGAAGCGTGTCCAGGGACCAACACTAACCCATCGAATCATTATGAAATCGATCGCTTTCCTGGTGCTGCTGATCGTTTTCCACATTATTGAAGAAGTGACCATCGGATTGTTTCATGACAAGACGGTCGTTCAATCACTGCTTGAGTACTGGAACCAGCCCTGGATTGCAAAACTGGCGCCAGAACTGCTGATGCTATTCATTATGATTCCCATGGTCACTGCCTCCGAATTTGAAAAAATGGTAGGTGCTGAAGCAATGAAAAAAGTTTTTCTTGGCCGGGACACTGACTGAATACAAAGATCAGCCTCAAGCGTAACAGCTGTTATTCCCGGTGATCGTCGCGATCGCCGGGAAAAACAGGTTCTCGTAGCGCAAACAGGCTGACAAGCAGCATTTCAATTGCTGCAATACTCAGCAAACCATAGCCCAACAGCTCTGTCGCTTCTTCAGAGATATTTTTCACAACCCGCATGTACCCGTCACCCATCACTGCTTCCCAAAACCTGGCGCGGCCGATAAGGCGGGAAAAAACAAACAGCGTCAAAAAACCACTGAGCAAAATACCCGAGCTGGGTTGTTGCGAGAAAGCCCTTATTGATTCCGTAATTGAAGTTTTTTGTTTCCAAAGATATAGCACAATCACAACCAGGACAGCCGTAACCAGGACTTGCCACGCACCATCGGCCACCAGCTTATCCAGGAAATAATCCGCTTCCCGGATACATATCATGAGAAACAAGGCAGTCAGCATGGCTGCTACAGGCCTCATAACCAGATTTATTTTTGCGACGATGAGGAATAACAAGCCACTGAGCAGCGCCAACCCACTTTCAAGCCACTCGGTCAGTGAATATTCACTATATTCACTCTCTGTCCTGAGCTCGTAACCCTCCAGGGTTACCAGGTGAGCCAGGCCAGCAATCATGAACATATAAATGAAACCCCGTAAAAACAGAAACATCACAGAATTTTTCATATCAACATTGTAACCATTGGCACTGGTTTGACATCTAACTGTTGTTAACCTGTTTTACAACAACCTGGTTATTATCCCATGGGAGCAATTGAAATGAAGAAATACTGTTTGGTTTTGGTATTGCTGGTATCAACAAACCTGCAAGCGTGGAATTGCGCGCATGAAGAAGTAATAGAAGTCACACTGGATATGGACAACACCCAATTGCTCTCTGTCCTCGCCGGTGCAGGAGACCTGGAAATCAGGGGCAACCCTGGCAGCAACACAGTCGTTGCTACAGGACGGGTATGTGCTTCAAAGGCGGAATGGCTCGATGAAGCAGACCTGATCGCAAAAGGAGGCCGGGAAGCCTCCATTGCTGTTTCACTTCCTGATGTCGACAGCGGCTGGAGCGTATCGGGAAATCGGTATGTGTACATGGACCTGACCATCGAGGTTCCGGACAACATTCCTCTTGATGTCAGGGACAGCAGTGGCGACATGAGCATCGAAAGCACGACCTCTGTCACGATCCGGGACAGCAGCGGCAACATTGACCTGGAAGACATCAATGGTGACATCGTTCTGAATGATTCTTCAGGGGACATTGATTTGCTGGATATCAATGGAAACGTCACGGTCGTACAGGACAGTTCCGGTGATGTTTACGGCAAAGACATTGTTGGAATGGTTCTGGTTGAACGTGACAGTTCAGGTGACATCAGGTTTGAAGATGTTCGTGACGACTTCGTTGTCGAACGTGACTCTTCCGGAGACATCGTTGCGCGTTCAGTCGGTGGAGATTTTAGAGTACTTAGTGACAGCAGCGGAGGCATCAGTCATCGGAATGTTTCAGGAACCGTGGATATTCCCAAGGACAAGAGTTAGAAAATTTTCCTGCAACCCCTGGGGCTGGCAGGTCAGTCGGTTTTCAAGGCGTCATTCAGGCGCTTGAGGCCGGTTGAAATATCCTGTCCCAGGGCAATTGCGCCCGTCTTGTTGATCGCATCGCAAACCGCAACGGAAGACTGACCACCTACAAACACCGGGATATCTGCCTGCGAAACCAGTTTGGCCAGGTCTTGTTCAATCACCTGGAGATCGGGTTCAACCGAACCTGAAAGCACAATAGCATCGCACTTTTTCTTTTCGGCAACATAAGCGATCTCTTCGAGAGGCATACTCGCCCCCAGTGACAATATCCTGTAACCGCTGTTGTGAGCAGACAGCGCAAATACCTGTAATGCGATCTCATGCATCTCCCCAGGAAGGCAGGCGACCAGCAGATAAGGGCCGTTTGCTCGTCTCGAACGATGATGAAACTGTGCGCCCAGCCTGTTTCTCAGAATGAAAGAAAAGAAATGTTCTTCTGCAATACTGCCGTCACCACTTTTCCACCTCGCACCCAGAGACCTCAACAGCGGCTGAACCAGTTTTGCTGTGACTTCCTCGATTGGTGCTATTGCGAGAGCCTGGTTGTAAACCGACTCCAGGCGATGCTCATCGAAGTCGACAATTGAGGCGATCATGGCATCAAGTGACTCATCCCAGTGATCCCGGTGCCGGGAGCCCTCTTCGCTGGAGTCTGTATTTGTTACTTCCAGCATATCCGGCCTGATCTGGCTGATGCGCATACCCTGAGATGTAAGCGATGTGATGCGGTTGATCTGATCAATGTGCTTTCGGGTGTAAAGACGGTGACCGCTTTCCTTCCGGACTGGCGTGATCAGGTCATAGCGTCTTTCCCATGCCCGAAGTGTAATTGCTCCAACGCCGGTCAGCTTTGACACAGTGCCAATCGTGTATAACTTTTCAGGTGAGTCCATCAGCTGTGTCGCTTCACTGTTCATTGTTCAGAGCCTGTTGGGAATATTTCGATACAACTACTATACACGAATCGATATAAATTTCAAAAACTATGAAATATCGATACAAAAACCCTTGCATTACCTATACGTTTCCTGTACATTTCTTCTCACTCGCGAGCTGAGTACGTTCGCAGAACCGCAAAATAGCCCGGTTCGTAGTGCTCTCGAGATTGAATTACCGAGTCATTATATACAAACTTGTACATATATTGTGGAGATAGAAATGAAAAAGCTTGCATCCATCCTTGCCCTTACGGTCGCGTCGGTAACTGCGCAACCGTTATTTGCACAGGCCAACGTCGCCGTTCTTCACCTGGCGCCGTTCGCGCCGGATATAGAAGACACCGCCGTTGATATTTACATCAACGACGCGCTGACCTTCCCTGGCGTGCTTTACAAGGACTTCGTTGACTATACGGAACTGCCAGCGGGTGAGTACGACATAGACATTGCCCCTGCAGGAACAACCGACTTCGTCATCAGTGGAACATTTCCGCTGGAAGACGGGATTTTCTACAGCGTTGCTGCTGTTGGAAATGGCGCTGAGCAGCCTCTTGAGCTACTGGCACTTGTCGATAATGATGGTCAGAACCCGCCTGCAGGAAGCTCCAACGTTCGAATTGCACACACGGCACCATTTGCTGACACCGCGGCAGGAACCGAGGTTTCGATCCGAACCGATGGCGGCGATGTCGTGGCCGGATTGGTTGGTGTACCCTACAAAGCTGACAGCGGATTCCTTGCATTGCCGGAAGCCGAGTACGACCTGAAAGTAGCCAACAACGAAGGCACTGTGAATTATATTGATCCCCTTCCAGTAGCAGTCCCGGATGGAGCCACCCTCACCCTGTTCGCTATCGGTGACGGCAGAAACCAACCGTTGGGCATCCTCGCATTCCCTCTAGGTGAATTGCCGACACAACAGCCTGTAGATAACTCTGCCAATGGCTGGTGGAACATCCAGGAAGGCGAAGGACGGGGAATCATCCTGCAGCCAATTCCTGCTCAGAATCGCTTGGTAGGCACATGGTACGACTATGACGCCGATGGCAATCCTGTATTCTTCACTTTTGACAGCTGCCAGGAAGATCGTGCCGACGACGGAAGCTTTGAATGCTCAACCCCAGGCGCATTTGATGGAACCACTGCTGAAACGGCCCTGTTCCAGACCACCGGCGGTGGAGCTGATTCCACTGAAGCGACCACAACCCGTGTGGGAACCGTGACGGTGGAAGTGCTTGGATGCAACGACCTGATGGCTGTTGCTGATATTGATGGGGCACCTGCTCCGGAAATGGTGACTGCGAAGCGCCTGACCCAACCCATTCCTTGCACAATCGAAGACTAATGAGTTCAGCAGCAAGGATTGCAATTTCCTGGACGGAATCAGGACTGATTCCGGACCGCGTGATTCGAGGCGGCATCCGCCGCCTCAATCGCGCGCGTCTGGACCAGGTCAGCGCAGATTCTCCGGAAGCATTCAGCACGCAGCTCAACCAATTTGTTCAGAAGATGAACGAATCTGAAATTGCCCCGGTTCCTCATCTTGCCAATACCCAGCATTACGAAGTACCTGCCGAATTTTTTAACCTGGTTCTCGGCAAACATGGCAAATACAGTTGCTGTTACTGGAGCAACGGTGCAGAGAACCTCGACCAGGCCGAGGCTGCTGCCCTGGCCATCACCTGTGAAAGAGCGCACATCCGGGACGGGCAGAAGATTCTTGACCTGGGTTGCGGATGGGGATCACTGACTCTGTGGATTGCAGAGCACTACCCGAATACAGAAGTCACGTCGGTTTCCAATTCTTCTGCTCAGAGACAATGGATTGAAAAAACTGCGAGAGATCGCGGTCTCGAAAATATCACTGTGATCACACAGGATATGAATACGTTTGCCATCGGCAGAACCTTTGACCGGGTTGTTTCAGTGGAGATGTTCGAACACATGCGAAACTGGGGCGAACTGTTCTCGAGGGTCAGACGCTGGCTCAAGCCAGACGGCAGGTTTTTTATGCACGTCTTCTGTCATCGCAGTGCCGCTTACGAGTTTGAGGACAAGGGTCCTGCAGATTGGATGAGCAGGCACTTCTTTTCCGGCGGCATCATGCCCAGCGCCGATCTTCCCCTTCGATTCCAGAAAGACCTGGTCCTGCTAGAAAAGAATCACTGGAGCGGTCTGGAGTATGAAAAAACCTCCAATGCATGGCTGGAACGCATGGACGATAAGCATGAAGAAGTCATGCCATGGATCGAATCGACTTACGGAAGGGACAAAGCACAGCAGTGGTTTCAGCGCTGGCGAATCTTCTTCATGGCCTGTGCAGAACTTTTTGGCCACGACCATGGAAGCGAGTGGTTGGTGGGGCACTACCTTTTTGAGCCCCGCACCGGAACAAAACTGTGAAATCCCTGACCGCGGTGAAAATCATTAATTACCTGTTGTTCCAGATCGGCTGGCTGGCCTGCGTCTGGGGCGCTGCAGAAGGCTATCCCTGGATGGGGCTTGTGGCCATTGTTCCAACATTACTTTTGCATTTCAGATGGGCACACAATCGTTCCGCGGAAGCCCGCCTGTTGTTGGTGTGCGCGCTGACCGGGATTGCTTTTGATGGCATTCTTCTCACGACCGGCTGGGTAGCGTTTCCCAATGGAGAATGGATACCGGGCCTTGCACCCTACTGGATGATGGTGCTGTGGGTATTTCTGGGAACCACCCTGAACCTGTCAATGGCATGGATGAAGGGAAGACCTGTTGCAGCATTTATTCTCGGCGCCGTTGGCGGTCCTCTCGCCTACATTGCGGGAGAGAAACTCGGCGGAATTACCCTGGTTGAATCGACACCTGCACTCATAGCGTTGGCAGTTGGCTGGGGTGTGGTCATGCCAGCCCTGGCGCACGTGGCCACCCGCCTGAACGGCTTCAAAAACCCCTCGCCCCCCGATTTCATCATCAGCGAATCAGACAACAGCAGGATTTCACAGCATGGCTAGCTGGATGCAATTTTCCGCTTTCGACTGGTCAGCAGCCTTTATCGCACTGGGAGCGCTGATCACTTTTGCAATTGCCGGCTGGCTGATCAGCCTGGGACGCAAGGACGTCAGCATAGTAGACAGTATGTGGTCACTGATGTTTCTCATCAGCCTGGCGGTTTACATGTCTGCAGGAGATCACCACGGGTGGCGTGCGCTCCTCATTCTGTCCCTGGCAGCCATCTGGTCGATCCGCTTGTCCGCTTACATCACGTGGCGTAATCATGGAGAAGGAGAGGACCATCGTTACCAGGAAATCCGCGCCAACAACCAGCCAAATTTCGAATTCAAAAGCCTTTACATTGTGTTTGGTTTACAGGCGCTGCTGGCCTGGTTGATCAGCTTGCCGCTGCTGGCCGCTGCAAGTTCTGATCATCCTTTCGGATGGGTTGATGCCCTGGGCATAGCGCTATGGACTGTCGGAATCTATTTCGAGGCCATTGGCGATGCGCAGCTTGCCCGATTCAAGCGTGACCCTTCCAACAGCGGAAAAGTGATGAACCAGGGGTTGTGGCGATATACCCGCCATCCCAATTACTTTGGAGAGTTCACATTGCAGTGGGGGTTTTTTCTTTTGGCTGTGGCTGCCGGGGGCGCATGGACCATCTTCGCGCCCATGATGATCTCTTTCCTGTTGCTTCGTGTTTCAGGTGTGACACTCCTGGAAAAAGACATCAGTGAACGCAGGCCCGGCTACCGGGAGTACGCTCAAACCACCAATGCATTCTTTCCGGGACGCCCCAAATCCGGCCCTGACCACGCCCTGTTTATCGGATTATTGTTATGCACCAGTCTTTTCTGGTCTCCCTCATACAGCGAGGCCACTCAGGATTCCGAACAGCAGAATCTGGAATGGAATTTTGATGTACTGGTCGATGACAAGCTTGTAGGGAATCATCGGTTCGTGATTAACCGCGAGGGTAACAAACGGACAGTCAGTAGCATCACCGATCTTGAGTACCGTGTTCTGTTTATTACCTTTTACAACTACGAACATGAAAGTAACGAGACATGGGAGGAAGGTTGCCTAAGGGAAATCAAGTCCTCAACAGACGCTAACGGAAAACTCTACGAAGTTGAAGGATCCCTGGGCGCTGACGGTTTCGTGGTCAGCAGCAAGGGCGAAACCAGCACCCTGGCAAACTGTATCAGCACCTTTGCCTACTGGAACCCTGACTTCATTAATGCGCCCCAGCTACTCAACGCCCAGACCGGCAAGATCGTCGATGTCGAGCTGACCGAACAAACTGTTGAAGCGTTCAGTCTGGGGAATGAAATGATCCAGGCCCGCAGGTATCGTATTGATGCTGGCGGCGAAGTTGAAATCGACATCTGGTATACACCGGAAGGTCGCTGGGTCGGACTCGCAACTCAACCAAGGGACGGGCGCTCACTGCGCTACGTTTTGCAATGAAAAAAACATTATTGACAGCAGCACTTTCTATTTCACTGGGCGCTTGCTCAGCCCAGCAATCCCCACTCGAAACGGTTGAATATGTCGACCTGGAACGTTTCATGGGCGACTGGTATGTCATCGCACATATACCGACATTTCTTGAAGACACCTCATACAACGCAATTGAAAGGTATGAGCTGGATGAGGATGGAAACATACCCACTACCTTCACATTCAATGAAGGCGGATTTGATGGCAAGCAAAAGAAGTACGAGCCCAAGGGGTTTGTCACAGATACCGAGTCCAACGCCGTCTGGGGAATGCGTTTCGTATGGCCTATCAAGGCTGATTATCGAATCATCTACCTCGATGAGGACTACCAGGTCACCATCATCGGGCGTAACAAAAGGGATTATGTCTGGCTGATGGCCCGTGAACCACAGATCGATGAATCCACCTACCAGGATGCCATGGACATGATCAGCGCAGTCGGTTACGACATGTCAGAAATGCGAAAGGTGCCCCAGAAGTGGTGAGCGAAGGACTTCGCATCGCGGTCATCGGCACCGGGATTGCGGGTAATTACGCTGCGTCGAAACTGGCTGGAGAGCATGACATCACGGTGTTCGAGGCCAGGGATCGTATCGGAGGCCACACCAACACCATAGACGTCGAACACAATGGTCAGACCCTTGCCATTGACACCGGCTTTATCGTTTATAACGACGTCACCTATCCACACTTTGTTCAGCTTCTTGATGAACTCGGAATCGAATCCCAGGCGAGCGAAATGAGCTTCAGCGTTCGATGCCAGGACACTGGCCTGGAATACAACGGCGCCAACCTCAATGCCGTTTTTGCTCAACGCCGAAATTTGCTGAGACCTTCTTTCTGGAGAATGCTGAAAGACATCATGCGTTTCAATCGCGATGCGCCCGGCATTCTCAGGCAACCCGACCCGAACCTGACACTCAACCGTTTTCTGTCTGAGAATCGCTACTCTAGGGAGTTTATCGATCACTACATCATTCCGATGGGTGCCGCCATCTGGTCGGCCACACCCGAGGGCATGGGTGGCGTTCCGGCTGGATTTTTCGTCAGGTTTTTTCACAATCACGGTTTGCTCAGCGTCAACGACAGGCCAACGTGGCGCGTAATCAAGGGTGGTTCACGACAGTATCTTGAAAAACTTGTGGAGGGCCACCGTGATCGGATTCGTGTTGCCACCCCCATCAGGCAGGTTCTTCGCTATCCTGACCACGTCCTGATCAAACCAGAAGGCCAGCCGGCAGAACGCTTCGACAAAGTCATTATCGCAACTCACAGCGACCAGGCCCTTGGAATGCTCGCTGACGCCACCAGAATGGAAAGAAATACCCTGGGAAGCATCCGATACCAGGTTAATGAAGCAGTGTTGCATACTGATGTTTCGCTAATGCCAAAACGCAAGCGGGCCTGGGCAGCCTGGAACTACCATATACCGGGCAATCAAACCGGCAGGGAGGATCGGGTGGCGCTGACATACAATATGAATATCCTCCAGTCTCTTAATACTGATCAGCAATTCATGGTCACACTCAACAACACCCAGGCAATCGACCCTGCAAGAGTGATCCGAGCCATAGATTATGAGCATCCGATTTTTGACCAGGCGGCGATCGAAGCGCAAAAACATCATCGCGATATCAATGGCCGGCGACATACCTATTACTGCGGTGCCTACTGGCGTTATGGCTTTCATGAGGATGGAGTGGTCAGTGCCAGGAACGCGTTGTCACACCTCAGGGAAGACATCAGCAGACAATCAGGTCACACTGCCCAGGCAGCCTGAAAAGTGAACAGCGGAGAATTAAAGAGCGCCATTTACAAGGGCACGATTCATCATCGTCGCTTCAAGCCTGCGCCACATGATTTCTCCTATCGGATGTTCATGCTCTACCTGGACCTGGGTGAAATCGAGCACGTTTTTGATGACTCCAGGCTGTTTTCGAGCAGAAAGAAAGCCATTGCTGAATTCAGGAGAACAGACCACCTCGGCGACCCCGAAATATCCCTGGACATGGCTGTGCGGGATCTTGTAGAACAGGAAACCGGCCGGCGCCCTGATGGCCCGATTCGCCTGCTGACCCACCTGCGCTATTTTGGTTATGTCTTTAACCCGGTAAGCTTCTATTATTGTTTTGACAGCGAAGATCAGGAACTGCAAGCCATCGTTACCGAAGTGAATAATACGCCGTGGGGAGAACAACACTGTTATGTCCTTTCCGCAAAGCACAGCGAGGCATCAGAATTGCAAAACAGGCAAGGGTTGTTGAAATTCTCCCCGGGCAAAGAAATGCATGTCTCTCCATTCATGCCGATGGACATTGATTATGACTGGCGCTTCAAAGCACCTGCACAAAAGCTTGGAGTGCACATGACGAACTACAAAGAGCAGGAGAAAATATTCGATGCTACTTTGAGACTGGAACGAAAAACGCTGACTGCATCCTCACTGGCAAGATCTCTGGGCAGCTTTCCTTTCATCACGCTCAAAGTGATCGTGGCCATTCACTGGCAGGCATTCAGACTCTGGTTAAAGAAAGTACCCTTTCACCCCCACCCTTCGCTGCAAATTGAGTCTGCAAGCCAGATTGAGACCAACGCAGACCTCCAGGAAGACCGCAGCCGATGAAGTCTGTTCGAATCTCATCTCCCGAACATTTCTCGGGAACGCCCAGACCCGGGTTGTTCAGCAGCCTTGCAAGGCGAATGGTACTGTCGCGCCTGCAAGCCATTCATACCGGCCAGCTGGTATTGAGTGACGAAACAGGCGAACAGGTATTCGGTGAATCCTCGGACCAGGCTGAAATATGTGTCAGGCTGGATGTCAGGGACCCGTCTTTTTTCAGTGATGTCGCCTTTGGTGGATCAATCGGCGCGGGAGAGTCCTGGATGCAGGGCGGCTGGACCTGCGATAACCTGGTCGGCCTGGTCAGGCTTTTACTTCAAAACAGGAATGTCCTGGATGACCTGGACAGCGGAAGCGCCCGCCTGACGGCACCCCTGCAACGGTTCTTTCATTTCATCAATCGAAACACCCGCAGCGGCGCTCGACGGAATATTTCGGCGCACTATGACCTGGGCAATGATTTTTTCGCCCTCTGGCTTGATGAAACCATGATGTATTCCTGTGCGGTATTTGAGCACCCTGAAATGTCCCTGTTTGATGCCCAGGTTGTCCGTCTCGACATGGTATGTAAAAAACTGCAGTTAAAACCGCAGGATCATGTCATTGAAATAGGAACTGGCTGGGGTGGGTTCGCCCTCCATGCTGTTCGGAATTACGGTTGTCGTGTCACAACCACGACCATTTCAGGAGAGCAGTACAAACTTGCGAAAGAACGCGTAAAGCAGGCTGGACTGGACGACCAGATCACAATACTCCAGAAGGATTTCAGGGATCTTGACGGCCATTTCGACAAATTGGTGTCGATCGAAATGATCGAGGCCATTGATACACCACTTTATCGGCCCTTTTTTGAGAAATGCGCAAGCCTTCTAAACGATAATGGATTGATGCTGCTTCAGGCAATCACCATCGCCGATCAGCGTTTTGACCCGAAACACAGGGACATTGACTTCATCAATCGGTACATCTTCCCGGGCAGCGGATTGCCCTCCTCTGCCGTGATGACTGAAACAGCCGCAAAACATACTGATATGAGGCTGCTCGACCTGGAGGACATTGGCCTTCATTACGCGACCACGCTAAGGCACTGGCGCGACAACTTTTTTGAAAAAATTGATGAAATCAGGGAAATGGCTTATCCCGAACCTTTTATACGAATGTGGGAGTATTACCTGTGCTACTGCGAGGGAGCGTTCCTTGAGCGGGCCATCAGTGACCTGCACCTGGTATTCAGTAAACCGGGATTCCGTGACCCGCTCTGACGTCAGCCGGCGCTTACATCATCTCTGAATTGGCGTGATCGCCAGGAACCAGTTTTCAGTACGTATCCGTAGTGTCTCATTAGCCCAATAAATACATCACTACGCGTTTTCAAAAGCCTGATCCTTCTCAATGTTAGCAAATCTAAAATGCTATATATCAATAACTTGGGAACCATAGCCAGAAACACACACAGGTGATTGAATACCCTGTTGAGGGAAGTGTAATTCAGTTGCACGTATAAATGTTTAGAGACAATGGATTCTGTTCGCGTCAATACAGAAATTGCGTAAGTCTGACGACTGGCACCACCATGGTAATGAGTCATCCAGACATCACCATCGCAACCCACCCTCATAGTTCTGCGGGCTGCGCGCAGACAAAAATCGCAGTCTTCCACGTACATCCAGTAGTCTTCGCGCCAGCCTCCGAGTTCGTCGAAAGCAACCCTTCCAATCATGAATACCGATCCCGATACCCAATCACAATCAATCAGGCCGGATAAGGGTTGACGCGGATCCGGATAACGTTTCGGGCGAAGCCATCGCAACAGGGATTTGACGGTTCGAAACCAGGTCAAACCTTCCGGAAACGTATCAAAAACCTTTTGCTGCCGACCACGACCATCAAGTTGACCACAGGTGAGAATGGCCAGGTTACTGTGAGCCGTCATGGTTTTCAGAAGAGCAGATACCGAGCCTGGTTTTACAACCACATCAGGATTCAGAAAAAGCAGTGTTTCCCCGCTGGCCAATTCGGCTCCCTTATTGCATCCATAAGCGAAACCGTTGTTTCGACCGCTCTGCAGAAAACGGACGCCTGAGAAGCGAGCCTGGAACTCGTCCATTCGTCCATCTTTGGAGCAGTTATCAACAACGATGATTTCCCATGGTTGTGTTTCAGTCTCTTGCAGCAGGCTATCCAGGCATTGCGCCAGGCAATCCCAGCTTCTGTAATTGACAATAATGATTGAAAGCTTCACGTTTCAGTGAAAGCCGTCACCAGCAAACCCTTGACCACCAGGTCCCCGAACAGCGCCCTGGCCAATCTCTTGTGAAGGTTTTTCTTTGGGCGCACAGGGCCAACTCGGATGCCGATGTAACCAGCCTCCTCAAACATCAGTTGGACATCTTTCCTGGTAAAAAACCTTAGATGTGTACGGTCCATAACACCTGAATCCCGGTATTCAAAGCGCCGCCGAAACAACAACTCCAGGAAAAACGAAAAATTCCGAATGTTCGGCACACTGCAGATAAATTTTCCACCCGGCTTCAGCTTGTTGTGAAGCGCTTTGACAACACCCCAGGGGTCTACCAGGTGTTCAAGCACATCACCGGCGACAATATGACTGAAAAAGTGATCGGGTAATTCATCGATCAGGTTCGTGATATCGCCGCACAATACCCGGTCCAGGTCCGGATTCTGAACTGCCTGCTCTGCCACGTCAGGAACGACTTCAACACCCCAGATTTCAGAAGGCGCACATTGCTCACGAATTGCTGAGGAAATCATCCCCGCGCCACAACCCAGATCCAGAACCCTGCCCGCCTCTGTAATTTCCGCGATCAGTTCAGGCCGGGAATGACGATAGTATTTTGATTTTTCGCTCACTAAAATATTTTACAACCAGAAGCCGTCCAAAAAGGAAGCAATTTCCGCGGATTTCGAGGTCAGGGTACTTGTTACAAGGCGATGAACGACAAACAGGAGGTTGAACTGGTACGACAGACGGTTCCGATTCCCTTGAACAAGTGTCGTGTTCAGGACTACAATGGCACTACAGTTGAATAGCAAGGATTGCATCAACTTAAATGTTAACCCGTCATGGAGGACAGGTAATGTCAACGCGATATCCATCGTCTGCGGCTCGGAAATACCAGATGCCTGAGACTTTCTCATTTGGGCTGGAAGAACGCCCTGAAACTGTTCACGCAGTGAAACTAGATATTGATGCTGATCCTGACTGCAGTCATAACTGGCTGGTTCGGGAAGATTCACATCAAACGCTTTCACACGAAGGAAAAACCATTCTGAAATGCAGTGACTGTAACCGGACGGCCGCTGTATACGACTGGAAGCTGGAACAGGCGAAGCAAAGCCGCAATCCGACCTGATCATTGATCTAGGCTTCGGTTACAACCAGTGCTCCTTTGAGCAACAGGGCATAAAATCGCTCGCTCAAACCGCGAGGATGATTCAGGCTCATACGCTCCAGGCAAGCCTGGTGATTGTCGGTTACTCGAAAAGACCACGCTGCCCTGATCAAACGGAGCAGCCTGGGGATTGAATGCCCCGCCTGCAGCATCTCATTCAGTGCCGGCAGGAGTCGTTGTTCGATGTCGGTAAAGTCAGTTCCAAATGGAAATTCAGCAAGCAATCCACCTTTTCTCGCCTGATTGATAATTTCTCCTACTCTGCCTGGCGTGTTTTGTTTGAACACCCGGGGAATTTCATAGTCAGGATCGATCTTTCCGGCCGCTTTTGCTTCTGCCAGCAAGCCCTCCTGAAAACGGGCGTCTGCAATCGCCAACATCGCCTCAATAACTTCCTGGTCGGATTTGCCACGCAAATCAGCGATCCCGTATTCGGTGATGACGATATCCCGCATATGCCTGGGTACAGTTTCGTGTGCAAACGACCACACGATATTGGAACTCACACTGCCCCTTGAAGACCTGGTTGAGGCCAGTGTCAGCACTGAGCGTGCATCCGGGAGCGCAAAGGCCTGCGTAACAAAGTTGAATTGCCCACCGACGCCACTCACCACCGCTCCGTTTTCAAGTCCATCAGAAATCACAGCACCCAACAACGTGGCTTTCATGGCGTTGTTAATGAAACACGCTTTTTTGCGGGCAACGACCCTCGCCTTCTCATCACCGTAAAGATGATTTGTAAAAGCAACGGATTTCATCTGGAATCGGTTTCGCTGCTCATCGCTCATTTCCCGCAACTTGCGATAAAAGGAACGACTCTCGACAAAAAAACCGGCATGAACCAGGGCACCATCCACATCGCGCTTTATGACGCCATGATCCACCAGTTCCAGTAATCCGTTAACGAACATTTCACTGGATGCATACAGACCCTCCTGGAAAGTTCCACAATCGCTGAACCTTCCTGTTTGACCGAAGGTGAGAGAATCAATCACCTTTTTAAAGACATCATTTTTACGGTGACGAAGGATCAGAGCTGCAGAAACAGCATCGCCCACCGAGCCAATTCCCACCTGCAAAGTACCGCCATCCTGCACCAATCCTGCCGCATGCAGGCCGATGGCCTGGTCGCTTACAGTGACCTGCCGCCGTGGTGCAGAGAAAAGTTCAAAGTCGGTCTGCGGATCGTCGAGCAAAAGGTCAATTTCCTCAGGCTCGACCAATGCATCTCCCATCATGAAAGGCAATTCACTGTTGGTCTGGGCAACCACCACGAAGTCGGCCTTGCCGTTTCTTCTCGCGCTGAGCAAATCCACCGTGATATCAGTATTGCAGGACAGGCTGAATTGCTTGCCTCCCTCAACATCTCTGTGTGCTAGCAACTGGGCGACCACGTTCACGCCGCGCTCCAGCATATAACCAAGAACATGCGTGTAATTAGCCGAGATGTATGCGCTTTGCGCATTCTGGTTACCAAGCCACCTCCCTGCCAGGAAAAAGAATTCATTGACGCGTATGTTGTCGGGTAAAGCCCCTTGGCGCTGAAGCTGTGCATATCGGAGTTTGGGATAATCCCCGAATAGTCTCTGCATTGCCGGCTCCATAAAGCGTTTTTCAATTTCGCCGGAAGCCGGCGGCGTCTCCAGCGTCAAAGCGGTAAAAATATGCAGCTCGACTGAAGAATCTGCCAGGGCAATTTCAACCAGGGCATTGACGACATGACAGGGTTTGCCGATACCCAGGGGAAGTGCCATAACAATGCGCTTTCCAACCCGTTCGACCAGGGTTTTGGCAATAGCGTCAGGAGTTGTGAAGCTGCTGGTCACGACATTTGGGTTCCGATGGCAAAAGATCTGTTCAACCCGATCATAATGCACCGAAAACCCAGGGATACCAATCATCGATGAATCGACCAGAATATTGCTCAAGACAGGCCGAACAGCCATACTAACTGGTTCAATTAAACCGCTTTTATTGTTCAAAGACAAAACTCATGAAACATCACAGCCAAATAGCACGGAAGCCACTGACTCTCTTAAACGGATTTACCCTGGTCGGGATGCTGATTGCACTCAGCTCAAATGTTTGGGCAGCCAGCCCGGGTGTTGATCCATGGGTGGAAAATCAGCTCAGGGCCAATCAAACCACCGAATTCATCGTCAGGATGGATGCTCGAGCACAAACAGCAGACCTTCGGCATACCAGGGATTTTCTTGAACGAAGACAACAACTGATCGGCAGGCTGCAGGAAACAGCGAGGCAGTCACAGGCTTCATTACTGGAACGCCTGGATCAACTTGGTGTGGAATATCGTTCCTTCTGGATTACAAATGCAGTCCTGATCAAGGGTGATCAAAACCTGCTTGACGAATTGATGGCCCGCCGGGACATTGCACATATTCACGCCAATCCGCAGGTCGCAATGGATTTCCCGGATCCGGAGCAACCCAAATCTGACAGTCCTGATGCAGTCGAATGGGGAGTCTCACTGATTGGTGCGCCTGATGTGTGGGCACAGGGGTTCGATGGCACCGGTGTCGTTATTGCCGGCCAGGACACCGGTTACCAGTGGGACCACCCTGCCCTGATCAATCAGTACCGAGGCTGGAATGGCGTATCCGCCGACCACAATTACAACTGGCATGACGCCATCCATGTCGACAATTCATCTTGCAACGGGGATTCACCTTTCCCCTGCGACGACAATAACCATGGAACCCATACCATGGGAACCATGGTTGGAGACGATGGTGGCAGCAACCAGATTGGTGTGGCCCCGGGGGCAAAATGGATTTCCTGCCGGAACATGAACGCAGGTAACGGAACGCCAGCCAGTTATATTGAATGCTACGAATGGTTCGTTGCACCAACAGACCTGAACGGAGAAAACCCGGATCCTTCCAAAGCCCCGCATGTCATTAATAATTCCTGGAGTTGCCCACCATCAGAAGGCTGTAATGATCCGAATGTCATGCTTGATGTGGTTAATAATGTCGTTGAAGCCGGCATCATGGTGGTGGTGTCTGCAGGCAATTCAGGATCA
>DATFLY010000158.1:0-10218 GCA_035267185.1 Lysobacterales bacterium
TCTGGGAGCTTTCAGGGCAGCCACTGAGCGAGCCATGGAGCTTAACTCACGTGATTCTGAAGCAATGGCCATGCTTGGTATTCTGATGGGCTACGCGGGAGATTGGGATCGCTGCCTTGAAATGACACAAAGGGCCATGGCAATCAACCCTGATCATCCCGGTTGGTATCGGTTTGGACAATTCTTCTATCAATACTCCCAGGGCAACGACGAGCAGGCGCTTGAAATCGTTGAACGCATCAACATGCCCAACTATTTCCCTGAGGTCTATGGACGCTGTATCTGCCACGCCCAGCTCGGGCACAAACAGGCCGCCAAAGAAGCCCTGGATGAATTTCTGGCGTTATGGCCGTATTCCATGGAAGCTTTCCGGGAACACCTTGATCGCTGGATGTTTGCTCAACCGAAGCTGTTCAAGCGGGTCGGGGACGGCCTGGAAAAAGCGGGCCTGGTGATTCAATAACGCGAATCCACACGACCTGACCAGAGCATATTCCTGCAATATGAGTCCTGCGCTGCGGGTCTTTTCCGGTAATCCAGACGTGAATTCATAATTACTCCACATTTGCACGGGAGTATTGAGCCTTAAGAGACGAATTAACGGGAGGAAGCCTCATGGGCATTGTCAGCCGGTCACATCCAATCAAGTCAGGAACGATGATCCTGGTGGCCTCATTGGTTTGGTCCCTTTCCGCATGCACCACAACAGACGAGATCATCATTGATGAGCGACGCAGCAACATGACCAATTACGAGCGTGACCTGGCAGATTGCGAGGGCTATGCCGAAGGGGTTCCGGTTGGCGAAAAAGCTGCCCGCGGTGCTGGCTCCGGTGCGGTCGTGGGTGGCGCCATTGGTGCAGTCAGCGATCGAAACGATGCAGGTGAGGGGGCCTCGATCGGGGCCATTGCCGGCGGTGCTGCAGGAATCAACCATGGGCAGCGCGAGAAGGTGCAGGTTGTAAAACGATGCCTCAGAGGCAGAGGATACGCTGTCCTGAATTAATCGGGCATATCAGAGCGCTATCTTTTCGGTAGACCAACGCTTTCGTGGTCGCACATAGAACACTTCATAAAGATTTGTGGCAATCCAGCCCATCCATTGGAATGCGGTAAATGTTTTGGTCACCATTGCGGTCTGAATTGAAGTAAATATGTTTTCCATCGCGGGTCCAGAAGGCGTAGCTGTCCTTCCAGTCGCCTTTTGTCAGCCGTGAAACGATTTCGCCATCTGGTCCCAGGATATAGAGGTTATGTTTTTCGGGCTTGCCATCGCGGTCAGAGCTGAACACAACATGTTGACCATCAGGCGCCCAGGAGGCATAGCTTTCTTCAAAGTCTGAGCCTGGCGTGAGTTGCGTCTCTTCACCGCTTTCGATGTCGATCACGAATAATTCAAAATCATATCCGCCTTGCTCTTTTCGAGCCATCATGCGGTGAAACAGAATTTTGGTTCCGTCCGGTGAAAACTCGGCATGGGCGTCATAGCCCGGGAAATCTGTCATTTGCCTTAGCGCTTCGGATTCCCTGTCGTAGAGAAAAATCTGGGACTGACCGTCAATGCGATAGGAATTGAAGACGATGGTTGAGCCGTCGGGCGAATAGCTGGGTAGCCAGTCCCAGTGGTCATGTTGCGCGATGGGTTTGAGTTCTTCGGTTTCCAGGTTGAACTCATAAATATCCGTCCGCTCGCTCTCCCTGCGAAAAGCGCCGACAATGAAACGGCCGTCGGGTGAAAACCCGCCAGAGTTTTTCATGGCCCCGGGGAGCACCTTTTTTTCACCCGAAGCCAGGTCCAGCAAGTAAACTTTCTTGTCAGGGATTCCATGAGCCCCTTCACCGATTTCTTCTCCATACGTGAACCATTTGCCGTCCCAACTGACGCCCTGGACCTGGTATTCGGGGTTCTTTGAGTTTGTGATCTGTTCGATGATGCAACCCGTCTCGCCAACTTCAGAAGGAAATGGTGTTTGGCCGGCTGCGATCGCCTGCGAGGCTGACATCAGTATGCCTGACAGAATAAGGTTCAGTTTCCCGGTCATCTGGCTCTCCTGATTAAATGATTATTAATCATCGTATTGCACCGAAACATGGCACTGACCACCGTAATCGTTAAAACGATGGGTATCAGCCACCAATGGTTCTTTAGTGGGAATTCGGCTAAATTCACAAAGATGGAAATTGATTCGGGTTGAATTACACTTGGGTGATTCAGGCTGGCGCGGTCAATTCAAAGTATGAGCAAGCAATACCCCACATTTCGCGAGTTTTACCCTTTCTACCTGGGTGAACACAGCAATCGAACCTGCAAGCTGTTGCATTTCATTGGTACCTGGGTGGCCCTTGGTATGTTCGTTAGCGCTGCTGTCACTGGAAATGCCTGGTGGGTGTTGGGCGCATTTGTTGCAGGTTATGCTTTTGCCTGGGTGGGCCATTTCTTCTTTGAGAAAAACAGGCCGGCAACCTTTACTTATCCGCTGTACAGCTTCATGGGTGACTGGGTCATGTGGAAAGATATCATGATCGGGAAGGTTCGCCTCTGACTCCCGTCAGCATTCCGGGCGAAGGTGAAAAACTTGCCCGATTGAAAGCCATGAAGCGGTTGCCATTGGCACTGCTGATCCTGATGGCAATTATTTTTGCGTTGACATTACATCGCCCTGAAGCCTGGGCCGGATGGGTCAATGCATTTGCCGAGGCGGGCATGATTGGTGCGCTGGCAGACTGGTTTGCCGTGGTTGCGTTATTCCGGCATCCACTGGGCCTGCCTATTCCACATACAGCGATTATTCCGCGACGTAAAGATGAGATTGGGGACAGCATGGCGACGTTCGTCGCCGAGCATTTTCTCCATCCGGATGTTGTTCGCACGCGTTTGCAGCAAACCAACATGGCGGCAGGAATCTCAAACTGGTTGACTTCAGCCGGCGGGCGAGAGCGGGTCGCTGACCTGATGACGTCGCTGCTGAAAGGAACAATGAGCGCCCTTCATGAAGAGCGTGTTCGGGATTTCATCAGCCGCCTCAGCCAGCGCCAGCTTGCCAATATCAATCCGGCACCATTTCTGGGCAGGACCCTGGATTGGCTGATTCGCGATGGACGTCATCAACAGATTCTGACCCAGGCGCTTCAATATTCAATCATTCTGCTTCATGAAAATCGTGAAATCATCCGCGGCAATGTTCAGCGGGAGAGCCCGTGGTGGTTGCCTGGCTTTGTCGATGATCGAATCGTCAAGCAGATGCTTGATCGAATCGAGGGAATGTTGCTGGAAATGTCACTCGACCCTCAACACCCGATGCGCGAGGAATTTAATGTACGCCTTGAGCGCTGGGCAGACGAATTACAGAACTCTGCCGAGATGGCACGCTGGGGTGATCGCCTGCGCGCCACGTTGCTCGAGAACGAAGAGCTTCAGGATTATCTTTACAGGCTATGGACTGATCTGGCTGCCGGAATTGAGAAGGACCTCGATAACCCTGAATCGATGATTCGGGGCCAGGTTGCCGATTGGCTCGAGGGCTGGGCTGTGGAAGTACGCCGCGATGACGCAATGCAGGCATGGGTTAACGAATGGCTGATCGAATCAGCGGTGACCCTGGTTGAGCGCAATCGTCACGGCATGGCCAGCCTCATCAGTGAAACCGTCAAAAGCTGGAATGCCGAGGACACCAGTTATCGTGTGGAACTGGCAATCGGCAGTGACCTTCAATACATCCGAATCAATGGAACGCTTGTTGGTGGCCTGGTCGGGCTCGCCATTCATGCAATTAAGTGACATTCGCCAACGGCGTATGTCATCCCGGAAGCGTTGAGGCGAAGCTGAAAACGCTATCCGGGATCTACCCATCTTGCTCATTCATGCAGCCTCGAAACGATTCGCGTCCCTGTTCTTTTTAACTTCATCAGGCCTCCACACCTTGCCGTTCATGGCGATGTAGACACCATGAGGGAGGCTCTGAACCGCGCCTACTGCACAACCGATATTGAACACTGCGTCAGAATCGCGAAAGCGAGCCGGATTCAGTGAACCAACCAGGACAATGGTGCGGTCCTTGATATCGGACAGGGCATTGGCTGTTTCAACCATGGTATCGGTGCCGTGGGTAACGATCACGTGTTCGCAATCATACGAAGAAATCGCATTGTGTATGAGTTGCCGGTCGTCGTCGTCAATATGCAAACTGTCTTTGCGCATCAACGCATCGACATTGAAATCGAAGGCGACCTGAATGCCGGTCAGTATCTGGGAAATCTGCGGCTCTCCGATCTGGTAGTCGCTCTTGTCGTCGAAGTAGATCTTGTCGATCGTACCGCCGGTTGTGATGATCAATAAGGTGGATATCATGGTGTAGTATAGCCAGCTTCAACAGCGCTCAATAGTGAAGCCTGGGGCTGAGTGATCCTTTATGTGGATTAATGCAAAACAGCGAATTCGGCGCATTCTAACGCGAATTCAATGCGCCATGCCGTGGGCAGGTCGTTTGGCGCCAGTTTTATTGCTGCTTACCGCTATGCCTTATGGGCTTCATGCCCAGGATGAAGTGGTCGCAACACTGGATCAGTCGCCACGGGTTCGGCATCTTGCGGCTGCAATATCTGATCCGGATTCACGCACAGATGCATTGTTGACCATGGTGGTGGTCGCCGAGCTGATGGATAACCTGCCATCCCTGGAAGCGGACCAGGTTGAATCCACCATTGAGAAATTCCAGGATGATCGTGCCTGGCTGGATCGACTGGCTTCCAGATACCTTACCTTCCCCATGCGCAGCACGGTGTTTGACCCTGCTGCCTGGCTGATCGTGCGCGAGCTTGATCAGCATGGTCTCAATGTCGACTCGCTGGTCTCACCACTGGGGCCTGAGCTCGAAGTCCTGCTGACCCAGTTGTTTGACCGAAGCGAGGAAAGACTGTCTTCCGCAATACTTCCCGAAGTGATTGTGCGCATGGAGTTTCGTGCCATCGGCCTGTGGCGGGAGTTGCTCGAGACAGCGACCAGCAACGAAAATCTTCTGGCCGTGATGGCTGGCCTGGATTCAGAATGGTTTGATCCCTGGATGGCCGCTGAGCCGCCGGCGCCATTGGCTGCTGATCAGGATCCGCTCCAGGTTGCCCAGGAATTGATGGGCGCCCTGCTTGATTCGGCAACGTTGCCGGCTCCCCCTGATCCTTTGGCGCTGAAGCGAATCAGATACGAACTCCTGAGTGGGGAATATGCTGAAAACCCGATGCTTGAGGTTGAGTCGAACTATGTAGTTCGATTGGCCGCGGGCATCGATTTTCTTTACCAGGGCCAATACCTTTCTTTCACCGAGGCACTCCTTTGGGTGGTTGCTGATCTGCTGAAGCGTGCGACTACGGACGGTTCGTTTGCTTCTCCGATTGCGCCTTTACTTGCAGATCTGCTGCCGCGTGTTTCCAATCATTACGCTCGTTCGTTTGCTGAAGTAGACCCGCGCATCAACGCTGTGCTTGCCGCTGCCTATGATGTTGTCCAGAACCTCAAGGGCGGACACCCCGGTGCTGAAAGAGCACGTGAACTCTCATTGGAGCTGGCCGACGCCGTTGCCCAATTGGTGCTGACCATTCCGGACACCGATTACTATTTCGGGCAACCGGTTCGGGAAACGGTGGCAACAGAAATCGAGATCTGTATCAGCATTGCTGCAGCCCAGGATCGTGAGGGACGCAGCACGCTTAGCCGTGACCAATATGATCGCTGTCTTGTGGCCATTGTTGACCTGGTAGAGCAACAGGCCCGCAGCACGGAGCTTTCGGGCGATTCAGACGGACCGTTTGGTGACCAGCACCTTGCCCGTGAATTGTCTTTGCCTCCCTGGCAGCGCATCAATTATGTGCTTGGCTACATGCATGACACATTTCCGGCAATGTGTGACTTGCCTGAGCAGCCATTACCGAATCCACTCGAGTGGGCCACGCTTGCAACCCTGATGGCCTGGTTTGCTGAACGGGCGCCGGTCTATTTCCAGACACCGGATAATGAGGCCCTGGTCATGCAAATGCGCCAGACCGGCCTTGATCTGGTTGAGCAACTGTCGCAGCAAGCGGATTGCTTCAGCGGCGCTGGCGCTGGCATGAACGATCCGGTCAGTCGCAGTTTGCAGGGTTACGATTCAGCATTACTGGATCTTGTTCATGGGGTCAGGGAAGCAGAACTGGCATTTCGTGTTGAAAACCTCGAGGTCGGTGCCGATGTGGTTCTGGCTGGCGACGCCAATCAGCGGACCTCCTATCGCTCAGAGGGCATCATGATCTCTGCATGTAATGCAGAAAGCACATGCGGCATGAGTGAAAGCCTCGAAGCCACCCGCGCATTGGTTGGACTGTTTCCGGATGCCTACCTGATTGCCGACCAGAGTGGTCTTGGTGAGATTCAGATTTGCTATGATAACGTTCAATGGCTGGATCGTCGATCCGAGCCGGTACGCCCCGAGGACCCTTTCGTTGCCAATTACTTTGGACACCTTGGGTTCGAGATCAAAGGACAGTATGTTGAAAATGGCGACACATTTGATGTGTTCGGTTCGACCTTTATCAGTCCCGACGAATATCACTACTTGTTTGCGGCACTTGATCCAGAGGTGCTTGACGATGCCTGCCCATCAGAGATTGTTGGTACAAAGATTCACGCCAACCTCGACCCGAACCGTCGGCTGAAAGTGGTTCCGGACCGGCTGACCTATCTGGCTTCAGCCCGAAACCGCCCATCCAGTGTTCTGATTGCCAACTGGGGGCAGGGTGCCGAATGGCGTGATTGGTTCGTCACCGGAATTGGTGTGACACAACTGGAGTATGACGGTGATCCGACCATCGGTAACCGTGTCAGCCAGCACCTGCAATCGTTGTACCAGTCTCAGCAATCCATGGTCTATTCGGCACTACTGAGGCCGATTCCAAACGATGCGATTCCTGCAGGTCTGGATCTTTTTGAAATGACCCAGTCTGTATCCAGCAAAAAGGCGTTTGTGCGATCAATCATCAGTTTGTTCTACCCATCCCTGTTACTGGATTCGGATACCGTACGGGCTGCACTGGAGGGGCAGGGCGGACTATTGGATGAGGTTGTGCTTTCCCGATTCCAGGAAAACAATGTTCCTGTGGCGTCAATCAGTGAGTTGGGATCACTCCGGCTTGAGCAGTTCCGCGCTGACTGGGGACGTTTGCCGGAGGATCTGCGCAGGTCCGGCTCAGTGGCCAACAGCGTGGCGCATGCACTCATCCGTCTCAACACGGTCTACCAGGATTTTTTCGGATTGCAGAGTAACCAGCCGCCGCCGAGGGGGCCGCGACTGTAAATCAGCTGTCACAGTGATTAGGGGTTTTTGCAGGCTTCTTTTGTTTCGCCTCCCTTTTGCGTCGCTATCACTTGTACTGACGCAAGAACATTGAACCAGCTGGTAGAATTTCACCAGGGGTTGTTAAATAAATGCCAGGTGAGAAACTCTTGTCAATTTCCGAATCGCAAGAAGGTAAAGGCCGTTCCCGGAATCGGAAATTCCTGTTTGGCCAATTCGAGCTGGATCTGGATCGCGGTTGCCTGAATCATCTTGGTGAAGAGGTTTATTTGCGGCCTAAAACGTTCGCAGTTCTCCAGTACTTGCTCGAGCACCCGGGTAAACTGGTTTCGCGAGAAGAATTGATGGCCTCTGTCTGGTCCGGGGTTGTCGTAACAGACGATTCCCTCGCCCAGTGCCTGATTGAAATTCGGCGGG
The DNA here is from genome assembly GCA_035267185.1 of Lysobacterales bacterium. Classification (GTDB taxonomy): domain Bacteria; phylum Pseudomonadota; class Gammaproteobacteria; order Xanthomonadales; family SZUA-36; genus JAUIBE01. Next base: position 7,736 of record DATFLY010000158.1, read on the forward strand.
CACTGGGCGATGACGACCACTCAATGATCCGAACAGTCCCTCGTCGGGGATTGATCCTGAATGTCCCTGTAAGTCGCGAGCAAGCCACTGCAGGGTCAATTGGGGAAAATCCAACTCGCAGTCTATCGACCGGCTGGAAACTGGCAATTGCCCTGGCAGTATTGGCTGTTCTGGTGCTTTGGTGGGTGTTGCCTGAGCGTTGGGCCATCGATTCCGAGACCGTGGTCAGTCCGGCACTACCCAATTCGATCGCTGTGCTTCGTTTCTCAGACCTGGGTCCCGATTCAGACCAGGTTTATCTTGCTGATGGATTGAGCGAAGAAATCATGCACCTGCTCGCTCAGAATCCGGCTCTGACCGTAATCGCCCGAACCTCGTCATTCGCAGTTGAAGGCGAACCCATAGATGTCATCGTCGAACGTCTGGGAGTCAGTCATGTCCTGGAAGGCAGTGTTCGGCGAGAAGGTGACAAAATCCGGGTAACTGCTCAACTGATTGACGCAGCGACAAGTACACACATCTGGTCCAGAGATTTTGATCGAAGACTGGATGAGATTCTTGATCTGCAGCGGGAGATTGCCCAGGCAGTGGCCGGTGCACTTGAGGTCAGTCTTGTTCATGGTGACGATACGTTCGATGTCGATCCGCGCGCCTACGAATTGTTTCTCGAGGGCCGATTTTTCAAGAAGCGTTATGCCGATGGAGACTGGTTCAAGGCGCAGCAGCGATTTGAACAGGCGCTCGACATCAGTCCTCGTTTCGCTCGTGCATGGGTAGAGCTGGCCTCGGTCATTTATTTTCAGCTGCAAAACCCACTTCCGCATGAAAAGGTCATCATTGACCAGGATTTGTTGCGTGAAAAGTACCATCACGCTGTCAAGCAGGCCCTGTTATTCGGGCCAAACCTCGCAGAGGCACACCAGCGCGCGGCGCAGTATTATTCCGTCAACGGCCAAAGAGAACTCACGCTCAAGCACGTTCAGATCGCCCGCTCAATCGATCCTGAACATCCCCAGGTCAGATTTTCACTGGCTAATGAGCTGCGTTACATAGGTCGGATTGACGAGGCTAATGCCATCTTCCGTGAGGAGATCCGTAAAGACCCGCTCAATTTCGGTCTTCGCAACAACATGGTGGTATTTCTGATTTGGGCCGGACGGTACGAGGAAGCCTTGATGGAAGCAGACGTGTTGTTGGAGTTTATGCCAGCCGAGGTTGCTGAATCGCATGGTGTCCGATTGCACATGGCGCTTGTCGAGATTCTCCTGGAAAATTTCAATGAAGCAGCGGAGTTGTTGGACTCTTTTCCTGAAAGCCTGCAGCAAACTTATTTGCTTGCTATTGTCAAACATGCATTGGGAGAGCAGCCAGAATCTGACGCGGCCCTCGAGCAACTGATGTCACAGGCGGATGAGGCCTTTGGCGCACTCTATGTTGCGGAAATACTCGCGTATCAGGGCCAACATACCAAAGTGTTCGACTGGCTTGAGAAAATTAGTTTCGGAACGCACTGCTCCGATTTAACACTCGCCGATTACATTTACTACTCACCCTTTCTGAGCCGGTTGGAAGGAAACCCTGCCTGGGAAGAATATCGATCCGATGTGCTGGATTTTAAGAAAGGCTGCGCCTTTGGCCTGGTCACCGATTCGACTGATTGAAACAGCCAATCGCGCCTTTTGGCGCACATTAGTGTCAATTTAGTGAAACTTTCAATGTAATTTCATGCGTTCTGGCGCTTGCCAGGCATACGCTCTTGCCGACTGTATTTTTCAGAGCATGTCGGACTGAATGGTCCGGCGGGAGGAGTTGCAGTGATCGGTGCTTTACGTTTTCCCAGGGTTTTCGGATTGGTTCTGACGACGTTCCTTGTCATTCAACCAGCCCTGGCGCAGAGCGTAAAAATTTTGAATGTGGGGGATTCCGATGTTGCGGGACATAACGGTTATGCCTCGTATCGCTATGACCTTTGGTTTTTGCTAAGGCAAGCCGGTTATGACGTCGACTTTGTCGGCCGAGTCGCCCGTCCGATCAGCGTGGTGAACGCAGATCTCTACCCCAGATTCGAAGAATACGATAACCATTTTGAAGGTAGATATGGCTTACTGAGTCAACAGATCTCACAATTCGCATCCACCTATGTCGAGGCAGGTGATCCTGATATCGTGATGTTCCTGGGCAGCCATGATATTTGTGAATTCGGAGGCAGTGCGCCAAGCCTGATTCAGCTCAACCTGGGCAATATGATCGATAATATGAGGGCCGTAAATCCGGACCTGCATTTCCTGTTGGGACAAATCTATCCCTGGGAAATTCCAAGCTGCGATCCTGATGCTCCGAATATTATTCCCGAATTCAACCAGAGGATTGCCTCGGTTGCTGGTGCCAGGGACTCTTCAAATTCACGGGTGATAGTGGTTGATCACTACTCGGGTTTTAATTACGCAACCATGTTTGACGGCAATGCCTTTCATGCCAACCGC
>DATFLY010000159.1:0-13905 GCA_035267185.1 Lysobacterales bacterium
TGGCGTTTGCGGAAAGGGGGTCGCCACAGGTCGAAACGCAAACTGGTCGAGTGCAAACAGGCTGACAGCGATAACAGCGACGATGATGGTGGCAATATTCAGTCGTCGGGTGGTCGCCCTGGTGGTCGCCTCATCACGAACAACATCTTTTTCGCGCTTGAGTCCCTCGGGTGTGAGCTCAAACGCCCAGGTGAAGAACATGGTTAGCGGAAAACCAAGGATCAGCAGCCCGGCTACAAAACGGATGGTCCAGTCGGGCAGCCCCAATGCAGGAAACAGCACGTCTGCGATCTGCAGAAGCACCCACCCGACCAACAGGTAGGCAATGGCAACGCGGAATACATTCCGGCGTTTCAATTCATTGAAAAGCGACTGTTTCGTTTCTGCCGTCATGACACAATTCTAACCCGCCTTGAAGGAATGTCGCCCAAACTCAGGACTGATGCTGGCAGCCCGCGAAAATGGCAATGCTGGTAGTCAGGCCGTCTTTTTCCTGCCAAAGACTGCATTCGCCAATGGTCCCAGTGCCCGCGTTACAAGAGGCAAGAGTATTGCACCCAGGATCAATGCGAAGACACCACTGAGAAGGGCGGTCGTCGCCCACTCAACAAGTCCCACGGCCCTGCCGGTAAAATCAGCTGCGGCAACAGCCACATGATGTATGGCATCGTACAACCATGGCATGCCAAGGACTTCCAGGCCATGAAGGATGATCGACCCGCCGACCCACAGCATGGCGGCGGTGCCCACAATGGTCAGTGTCTTCAGAAGTATCGGCATTCCTCTGACCATTCCTTTTCCGAGGCCGCGACCCACCCATGTTTTACCATTGATGGTCAGCCAGAGTCCGACGTCATCCATTTTGACGATCAGTGCCACGCTGCCATAAACAAAAATCGTCACGGCCACGCCCGCGAAGGCCAGCGTGGCCGCTTCAAACCAGAAGCTCTCAGCCTCAATGTTGGCCAAAATAATGGTCATAATCTCAGCCGAAAGGATGAAGTCAGTCTTAATCGCTCCTTTGACCCGCTTTTCCTCCAGCTTGACAGGGTTTCCGATGCTCATGTCCTTTTCCACGACAGCATCCTGATGTGGAAACAGCCAGTGAAATACCTTTTCCGTGCCTTCAAAACACAGGTAGGCGCCACCCAGCATCAGCAATGGCGTAATGGCCCAGGGAGCAAAAGAGTTGAGCAGCAGCAGGACTGGCAGCAGGATGACGATCTTGTTGAAGAGTGAACCCCTGGTGATCTTCCAGATCATGGGTAGTTCGCGTTTGGCCGTAAAGCCCAGCAGGTACTTGGGCGTCACTGCTGCATCGTCGATCACGACCCCGGCGACCTTGGAGCCCGCCTTGGCAGCCTGGCTGGCGACGTCATCTACCGACGCGGCAGCGATCTTGGCGATTGCGGCGACATCGTCCAGCAATGCCAGAAGTCCACTCATTTACCTGTTCCCTTTTGGTTCATTATTTTGCGTAAGTGTATCAACTCAGTCGAGCTGGAAATACCACGTCGGCATTGCCCCGTGTACGGTAGCTGATCCTGCCTGAATGAGATCAGGGTATTGGTGGATTGGTTCGTGTGGAAGCAAAAAAAACCCCGCACAAGGCGGGGTCTTTCAATTCATAAACTGTCGACTAAACGATCAGTTCATTAGCCAGCAACGGTTACGCTGGTGGCCTGTGGTCCTTTAGGACCATCTTCTACGTTGAATTCAACTTCTGCGCCTTCAGGAAGCGTCTTGAAGCCTGAACCTTCGATCGCAGAGAAATGTACGAATACATCCTTGCTGCCATCAGAAGGAGAGATGAATCCAAAGCCTTTGGATTCGTTAAACCATTTCACGGTACCTGTAGTCATTTTCTATTACCTTTTAAAATATAAATGTTCAGATGCAAAACTCTAAAAAGGAATGACCAGAAATACCTAGAAGGGACTACTGAAATACCTGATGGAGACGCAGCTGTGTTACTGCAATACTGTTTCAGACATCTTTGATGTGTGAATCACTGTACTGCGCGCGAGAGGGTATAGGTAAAACGGTCTGGTTACAAGCACTTTCGAAAAGTATTTAAGAGAGAAATTCAATATTCTGGTTGCAGACCTTTGTATTAATCACCAGGTGACCTGGGTCTGATTATCCTGGTTATACTTTTTTCAGAAAAGCATACCGAAATCTTCTCCCCCAAAAGGCGGAGGCACCAGGCTGATATTTCAGTCGCACTGACGGTGACAGCGTTTGTCCGGATGTTCTACAGTGCCTGAATGAATTCAGAAGAATGGAAACCGTTTCGCGGTCCGTTCGCGCGCTGGCCTCGTATCTCCGATGCCATCCTCGCGCTGGTGTCCTTTGCCCTGACGATCGCGATGTGGTCGGATGCCGGCGGTAGTAACGACGATTTTCCGTCTTTCGTGACGTTTGTGGCCATCGTGGTTGGCAATGCGTCGCTTTACTGGCGGCGACGCCATCCTGTGCGGGTGCACTGGATCATTCTGACTGCATCGGCGATCGCCATGTTGAGCAACGGCTTGTACGGTCCAATTTTTGGCCTGGCCATTTCGCTCTACAACATTGGTCGCTACGCAAATGACCATCGCAAATGCCTGATCGGCCTGCTGGTCGCTTACGTGCTCCTGATCATTGGGGAAATCGCACATGGCGGCTTGTCATTCAACGATTTGCCTGAACTGTTTTTGCCGTTCGTTCTCTGGTTCCTGGGCAGACAATTACGCGCTCGCGGCGAGTATTTGCGGGTATTGCAGGAGCGGGCAGAGCAGCTGGAGCGTGAACAGCAGGTTGAGGCCGAGCGTGCCGTATCAGCGGAACGAACACGGATCGCACGCGAGATGCATGACATCGTTGCGCACCAGGTCAGCCTGATGACCGTTCAGGCCGGCGCCGCGAAAATGGTTGCTGATACCAATCCGGAGGCCGCAACCCGGGCCATGGCTGCAGTTGAGGATGCGGGTCGACAGGCGCTTGATGAACTGCGACATGTGCTCGGGGTTCTTCGACAGGATAACGAAAGCAATGGTTCAAGACCTCAGCCCGGTCGAGTTGATCTGCCTCGCCTGGTAGAGGAAATCGGGCGTGCAGGACTGGATGTCACACTGGTGCATGAAGGAAGCGAGCTTCGTTTGCCTGCACGGATTGAACTGGCCATCTATCGAATCGCGCAGGAGGCCCTTACCAATGTTCTGAAACACGCAGGTCCGGATGCGAATGCCAGGGTGGAGGTTCACACTGGTCAGCGTGTCGTCACCGTTGAAATCGAAGACAATGGCGCGGGGTCGTCGAGACTGGCGGGTTCGGGGCATGGCATAGCCGGAATGCGCGAAAGGGCATTGTCACTTGGTGGCACGCTGGATGCCGGGCCACGAGCGAGTGGTGGGTTCCGGGTCACTGCACGTATTCCGATCATGGAGGAAATGGAATGAGCATTCGTGTTGCTGTCATTGACGACCAGGCGCTGGTGCGCGGCGGGTTTGCCATGGTTTTGAATCACCAGGCTGATATCGAGGTTGTTGCGGAAGGCGGTAATGGGCTTGAGGCAATCGACGTGGCGCGTGAACACCGCCCCGACGTGATTGTCATGGACATTCGTATGCCGGATATGGACGGGCTGGAAGCCACTACAAGAATCCTGGAAAAAGCCGATTGGCCGGTGCGCGTGCTGATCGTGACCACGTTTGATCCTGATGAATATATCTATAAAGCATTGCGCGCCGGTGCCAGTGGTTTTGTGCTCAAGGACACCAGGCCCGAGGATCTCGTGACAGCGGTTCGTGTGGTTGCTGAAGGAGGCGCCCTGTTATCGCCTTCAATCACGCGGCGCCTGATTGGCCAGTTTGCGCAACAACTGGAGAGTGACGCCACTCTGGCGACCAGGCTTGAGGACCTGACAGCACGTGAAAAGGAGGTCCTCAAGGCCATTGCACGCGGGCTGAACAACCAGGAGATTTCTGATTCGCTGTTCATCGGCGCTGCAACGGTCAAGACTCATGTCTCCAATGTCCTATCCAAGCTTGGCCTTAGAGATCGCGCCCAGGCGGTTGTATTTGCATATGAAAGTGGCCTGATCTCAATTGGCGGTGAGCAGAAACTCAACCAATAGGCTGATCGCAGAATCAATCTGAAGACGGATTTCACGCACGCGGGTGAATGTTAAATTTGCACCCTGATTTCAATTCAATGGGCATGTCCAATGAAACTTCGATACAAAATCACCAACGGTGTTCTCGCGGTCCTCGGTTTGTTTATTGTCAGTCTTGCTGTCGCGATCAGTTATACCTCTGATTGTCCGGTTCCTGATGACATGGCTGCTGGCACAGATACGATGAAGGCGGTCGTTTCTCAATGCTACGGCGGGCCGGACGTATTGCAGTATCGCGATGTGGCCAAACCAAAACCTGGCCCTAAAGACGTGATCGTCAAAGTCCACTCTGCAGCGGTTAATCCATTGGATTATCACTATATGCGTGGATCACCCTACCTGATGCGGTTGTTGGCCGGCATTGGCAGCCCCAATGATCAGCGCGTGGGTGTGGATTTCTCAGGCGTGGTTGCAGAAACAGGCGAAGAAGTGACTCGCTTCAATGTTGGTGACGAGGTGTTCGGTGGGCGTAGCGGTGCTTTTGCAGAGTATGTGATTATTCCTGAAGATAGCAGTGTTGCGCTTAAGCCTGAAAACGTCAGTTTCGACGAGGCTGCGGCTGTTCCGATTGCTGCAGTCACAGCGTTGCAGGCACTGCGTGATCACGGTCATGTTGCTGCCGGAGAGAAAATTCTGATCAATGGTGCATCAGGCGGAGTCGGCACCTATGCGGTCCAGATTGCGGTTGCACTCGGAGCAGAGGTTGACGGTGTCTGCAGCACCCGCAATGTTGACATGGTGCAACAGCTGGGCGCGACCCGGGTATTCGACTACAAGAAAGAGGACTACACGGAAAGTGGAATTCAGTACGACCTGATCGTGGATATGGTTGGGAACCGGTCAGTGCGTGACAACCTTCGTGTCCTGAAAGCGGAGGGCCGTTATGTGCGCGTTGGTGGCCCCAAGGGCGACTGGATCGCGCCATTGATGCCGACCATTAAAGAGATGTTTGTCAAACCGTTTATCGATCAGCAAATTGGCGGAATGCTGGCCCAGCTCAACGGTGAAGATCTTGAATATCTCGCAGGTCTCATGGCGGAAGGCCGAATCACCTCAAGAATTGATACGCATTATCCGTTGAGTGAAACGGCCGAGGCGCTTCGTTATCTTGAGACTCAGCGGGCTCGCGGTAAGGTCATCATTGCGGTTAACCAATAGCGAGCTATCCAGGAAGAGGCCGGAGACCACGTCTCTGACCTCTCAAACATCAGGCATCTACAAGTCTGCCGGAGAGGGTAAACATCAAATGTGCCTCTCCTTTGGCGAGATCTCTGGAAAAATAAACAAGCACCGAAGACCCGGGCATCGCATAGATCCGGGTTGGCTGGCTGACGCAATAGCGTCTGTTTGTATTTCCGACAGGGTGGGGAATGAAATGGTGGTGGGGCCGGCTGGTCCCACCTTCGAGATTGTGAGCAGAAGTCCAGATCTCGAGTGGGCCGAATCGGTCACCCTCGGCCAAATAAGCGGTTGCCGAGACGAATTCGATCACCCAGATCTTACCGGATGGAACCTGGTATTCGATATCCATTGATTTGACTTTCGGACCAAAATTGAAGAGATCGCTTTCGTGAACGGGCAAACCTTCCATGTCATCCTCCTCCATCGGTTAAACGTCGGACTGGCTTGTTTATCAGGGGCGAACCAGAGCTGATACACCAGCAGTCCAAGTATAGAGGGTAGAGTTTTTTTCGCCTGCTTCGTTCGTGGCTCGATAATTGGTTTTTCCAGTTTAGAATTCCTGGTGGGTTACGTCCCGTAGCGGCTCTGGTGAAAACCAGTGATAGTGTCGTCTTCCAGAAAATCCACGATTGGCACAATCACTGCCTTAGCTGTGGCCAGTCGCCCTTCATCGTGCATGGCGCGAAAAACGTTGACGGATGCAAAATCCTCGTCGTTCTCTCCTCGCAGCGATTGTTGCATTTCGGTGTCCACGATTCCCGGTGCGTAGCTAAGCACGGCAGTATGCGGGTGATTTTCGCTCGCCAGTACTTCACCTGCCATGTGGAGGCCGGCTTTGCTTGCACAATAGTCTGCCAGGCTGCCAAGAGGCTGGTAAGCGAGCCCTGATGAAATGTTGACCACGCGCAGTGCGGCCCCTTCAGGAAGCAGGCGAACAGCCACATCCATCAGCGCGATGGGTGCAGACAGGTTGATCGCGATGTTGCGAAAAGTAGCCTGTTCTGACTGTTCGCCATAACTGCGTTTCTGGCCTGGTGTGGCGGCATTGTTGACCAGAGCCAGTCGGGAAAAGGTATTGAAAGCCATCTCAGCTTCCAGGCGTGGACCAAGCTGGGTTGCTGCAGCGGGATCAGAAAGATCGGCCTGAACATGCTGGTAGTCACCGTCGAATTTGGCCTCGCGTCGTGCAATTCCAAACACCTTCCATCCATCGTCTAACAATCGTTCAGTCAATGCCTTGCCAATACCTGAGCTGGTTCCGGTCACAATCGCCATTTTCTCACTCATTAACTGGTCCTTACCTCTGTGTTTTTGTTGTCCTTACTTTCGGCGCTTACCTGGTCACATTTTCAAAACAGCTGTTATATGAGTCGTTGTTCTCGCCCAGACGCCGCGCAGCTTTAAGCACCGAAGGGCCAATGTCATAAAACCCGGACTCTTCATCCTGTAATTCAGCAGCATGATAGGCGAGCACAAATTGTTCGGGTGACAGTCCCATGATGCAAACCAGCGATTGGCGGCCAAATTCGGCCTCAATTCCTCGTGCTATTTCCGCGCCAACGTAATAAAACGCCTGGTCATTGCTGCCCGAAAATCCGAACGCATAAACATCACGCATCCTCAGGTTGGTTGAGTCATTTGCTGACAATATCGAGGCTGAATAATCCAGCCATCGAAAATTTGCTTCCATCTGACGGTAACCTTTGGCTGCAAAGCGCCGAAAGACCGAGGCCAGACGGCCTTCGCCGGGAACATCGCGGCTGTCTGCAATGTATTCGGCTGTGCCTTCCAGCAGCAGGTTCAGAAACAGGTATGCATGCGCTGCGTCCGACGTCCGAACTGCATCCATGTCTTCGCTGAACGGAGTAAAAAACTCGTACTGAAGGGCATGATAGGTTTCGTGCGCCGATAAAATTTTGATGGCTTCAAACTCATCTTCAATTGAGTCTGCGACACAGGGAACATCAACAAAGAACGCACCGTCCATTGAAAAACCGCCACAACTCCAGCTGGCAGCAACGATGGCAATCTCGCCGGTGTATTCCTTGTCTGCCGGAAAATACGGGGCCGTTTTAGCAGCCACGAATGCGGCCAGTTCTTTCTCGTGCGACTTGAAGAAGGCAACCGCTGCGGCGATGGTGTCAGTGTCTTCGACCACGTAGCGAAAGCGAAAGAGGTCCGGCTCGAGTACCTCGCAACGTGCAGCGGCGCTGGCTGCCGCGATAAAGGCGTCCATGGTGTGACGGTCTGAGTTGCCGTTGTGGTGCTTGATCTGTGCCCGCAATAGTTGAGAATTTCGCAAAAAATCTTCATCAACCTCACTATCGGAGCATGCGATTTCAACGATATAGTCAGCAAGCGAGGAATCCACGCTTATATCAACGGATTGCGCGAATGCCGTCATGGGGGATATTAATGCCAGAATCATGATCTGGCCCAGGAGTATTGTTCTCATCTTGGAGTCTTATCCGTATCTCAGATTTGAGTTCTAAGTTTTGTGTAATTGAGATCAGAGTACAAACTATTACAACAAAATGCGCAAAATGCCTGTTCTCCCTATAATTGGCCGGATTGGAAAGACACTGGATCTGAATGAACAATATATTCATTTCATACCGCCGCGCTGATTCGGCAGATGTGGTCGGCAGAATATATGACTACCTGGAAGGGATTGTCGGCAAAGACAATATTTTCAAGGATGTCCACTCCGTCCAGTTGGGCATTGATTACCTGACAATGACCATTGATGCCGTTGGCAATTGCGACGTGCAGTTGGCAATCATTGGCAACCAGTGGCTGAATGGCCGTCGCATAGATGACCCGAATGATCTCGTCAGGGTCGAGATTGAAACCGCGATGTCGCGTGATATCCCCGTGATTCCCGTGCTGGTGGGTGGTGCCGAGATGCCTGCAGAAGATGAGCTGCCCGACGGTCTCAAGCCCCTTCGCTACCGCAATGCCATCAAGGTTCGGCCTGATCCGGATTTTCCCACCGATATGGCGCGGCTGGTGCAGGCCCTGCAGGGGATTATTTCGATTGAGCCTCAAAGCAGAAAGCCAGCCCCTTCCGGAAATAAGAAATGGCTTCCGTTAATTGCCGCCGGGGTGGTGCTGGCTGCCGTGGGGATTACATACTTTATTGGTTCGTCTGGTCCCGAGGAGGCTTCCAGGAGTGCCGAAGAATCAGGCGACGCCGGAAGTGATGCGACGGGCGAAATGTCGCGCTCAGCTTCGGCCACAAGTGCTGGGCCTGAAACAGAAAGGGTCAATCGCGCCATGGAATTCGTGGATCAGTACAACGGCGCTGGCCAATTATTGGATGCCCGGAACAGGGTTTCTGAAGCAACCAACAACGGCATGGATCAGATAGCCGAGGTGCTGAAAAACCCGGATTTTTCAGAGCAGGAACTGGCCGCTGCATACAGCGATACCATCCTGAGCATGGTTGAAGAAGAGAGGCTGGCCACTTCACTGGAACAGCTTTTCAAATTTTATGAGCAGGTGCTGATTTGCCGGGAAATGCAGTTATGCGATGAAGATGTGCTGGCTGGCTTTTTCGATACAGACGCAGGCGGGTTCAGCCGTACTTTTTACCCCTGGGTATGCCAGGTTCGGGCAGACTGGAATAATCCCGATGCCTTTGACCGCGTGATGGATTTCTACCTTGAAGGCGACAGCCAGACGGTGTGTGACTGAGATGAAAGACCTTTCGATCAGATCCCTGTTCTTGCTTATCGCCATTGCCTTTTGTACATCGGCTTTTGCCTATGAAGAACGCCCCTCGCTTCATGCACTGGTGATTGGTAACAACGACTATCCCATGGCCCCATTGCGCAATTCAATCAACGATGCCAACGCAATCGCTGAACAGCTCGAAGAGCAGGGCTTTGTCGTGACCAGGCTGCTGGATGTGGGTGGCAACGATCTTCAGTCTGAAGTGGAGCAGTTCTACAGCAGGCTTGAAAATGATGAAGAGGAGAGGGTGGTTGGCCTCGTGTATTACGCCGGGCATGCCATTCAAATTGACCACCGCAATTACCTGGTGCCGCTGGACATCCAGTTTGGCGACCCGGATCGCTTCGTGGAAGGGCTTTTCGATATCAATGATTTGTTGGCGAGCATCCCGGAGTCAGGAGATATCCAGAGCATCATTATCCTGGATGCCTGCCGGGATAATCCATTCGCTGGCATGGAAGGCATGGATGAAAGCGTCAAGATCAACGACGGTCTTGCCCCGATCCGTGCGCCCGTGGGAACGTTAATCGCCTATTCAACAGAACCTGGCGCCACTGCCTCGGATGGAAAGGGTAAAAATGGGCTCTACACCACTTATCTTCTCAAGCACATGGACGACCAGATTCCCATCGAAGAAGTGTTCAAGAAAGTTCGCAAGGACGTATCCAAAAAATCGAAAAAGCGGCAGATTCCCTGGGAACATAGCTCATTGCTCTGGGACGTCTTTATCAACGCGCCACTGAACAAGGAAGTGCCGGAGCTGATGACTTTCTAGTCAACAGGTTCTTTGTTCAAAAGACATAAGCCAATCCCACCATCAGGCTGAGATATGACTCGTCGATTCCATTGTAGTCGTTGCCCTCAAAAGTAATGTCCTGCTGATAGTCATTGTATTTGAAGCGGCTTTGAAACAGCAGGTTGCCGGACAAAGGCATGGTCCATGTAACTCCGTAGCTGAAGCCATCTGTATCGCCAGTCACCCGCCCGGTCAGGTCATCAAACTCAGGGTCTTCCTCCGTTTCATCATCATCGTCGGTATTGGCGCGGAATTCATTGGTGGCATCAAGAAATGCATAGGCCAGTGAAACCGTGAGCCTGCCGGCGTTTTCGAACTGCCATGAGTATGCGCCGCCGACGTAAGGCCCTTCCTGCTTATAGCTCTCGCTCAGCGGGTTGAATATCCCTTCGTCTTCGTCTTCCCTCGATATGTAATCAATCCTGGTTTCGCCGGACTTGTAACCCGCAAAAGCGGACCACTTCGAATTGATCTGGTAGCCCAGTGTCAGGTCGATGTCCTGCCGGGATGCATCACCTATATCCTCTTCTTCTGAAACATCAGCGTCCTGCAGGCTCCAGGTGCCATTAAATGAGAGCTGCCAGCGGTTCCGGGTTGCCGCAAGTGTGAGTCCGCCGCTGGGAAAGCCAAGGTCGTGGTCCAGCTTCGCCGGAAAGTCCCAATCCGTGTATCCAAAAGAGGCTCCGGTCACGATGCGAACGTCGTCCATGAACGATTGGCCATGGGCAGTGAAAGATACAGACAACAGGATGACGAAAATCATTGAGGATCGAAGGATAATGCGCATGGTTTTCCTCTTTTTTATTAAAATTGATTAGAGCTACAATGGTCAGTGGCCACCCATCGTGGACGGGCTACGGAACACTGTGTATCAGTGAATCAGTAAAACCACAAGGAGACGCACAGGAAATGCACAAAATTTTGTTGTTACTCATCCTGGGTCTTCTTTGCTGTGTGATATCGCCTGTTCAGGCATCCGACGAAACTCCGCCGGAGTCTCAGGAACAGTGCGACCCGGAGTCAGATGAGGATTGTGCACCTGAGGATGAGGATGAACTCGACCGGGGATTCGATCCGTGCCTGATTAACGCCAGCCTGCCTGCCTGCAAACCAGAGGCTGAAAGTGGAGAACCAGGGGCTGCGGAGAGATCACCGGCTGAAACAGAAGGGACGGACGATTCCGGTTGAGTCTGGCGACCAGCTATTTCCGTGCGCCAACAGCCAGCGCTGACAGGTCGTCAAAATCGATTGTCTCAAGGTGTGCCTGGACATCCGGGTCAAAATTGCTGCATGAGACAACCACATCGCCTGCTAATGCGGTAAAACACTCGCCGCCCAGCATGATGAATCCGACACCATTGATGTCGACAATATTGATGGGCCGTTCGGATTGCGAAAATCTCTCTACAAGAGCCAGCATATTTTCAGCAGCCGGTGTGCTTTTTTGAATTTGTAAGATAAAAGTGGTCGCGCCATCGTACCTCGCGCCTGCCCAGATGCCCTCATCAGGGCGTGTATTTTCGATGGCGTCAGAATCTTTCGTGTATCCAGACATCGCTGATGGCAGGAATGACGCCATTGTCTCAGCGTTCAATTCTGCAGCCTGTGCTGAAAACATCCATGCCAGAGCCACCGTTGCCCATCCGATCAGAATCAATGATTTCATATGAAACCAACGTAACGGAATCGCAACAGGCTGGCAAACAATGCAAGTATTAAGCGAGCATTCTTGAAGCCAGGCATCTGCCCGGATGTGATGAAGCGATAAAACCCAGGGAAATGCTGGCGACTCAAAGTGTTTTATACTTTCATTTCTTCGGGATACACGCCTGATCTGGGTCGCCTGACAAAAAACGATGCAAACTTATGAGTGAATGCAAGCAGCCGGGCTGGAAAACTTCAATGCGCCAATTCATGATTGTGCTCCTGACTGTGATGGTTGCGGGGTGCAGTGTTTCAAAACAGCTCACGGACGGACACCTGGCGTACAACGAGGCTGTTCGGATCGCATCAGACCAGGAAATACTGCTCAATATCGTGAGGCTTCGCTATCTCGAACCAATGGAGTTTCTGGCCATAACGTCGATCAATTCAACGGTCAGTTTTTCTGCCTCGCTGGATGTCACAGCAGGGCGGATAGACGGTGGAAGCTCCTATGGCGGAGAGGCAACTGCCGGCTATTCGAATTCACCGACTTTCTCCTTCGTTCCTCAGCGTGGCAGTGATTTCTCAGCTCGGCTGACCAAACCTTTGAATCTTGAAGCCCTGATATTCCTGGCGACATCTCGCCGTGATGTTCACACGGTCTTTCGACTGTTTGTGACCTGGTTGAATGGCCTCAATAATCATGAAGGACTGGTTGATCCCGGGTTTATTGATGTCACCCGTCAACTGACAGAATTGCAGTATCAGGGGGAAGCGATCTTTGGCTTTCTGGAGCAGGAAAGGGTGGTTTCACCATTGATTCCACCAGCCAACCTCACCCCGGAGCAAATCATCGAGGCTTACCAGGCCGGCCTGAATATTCAGAAGCAGGCCAATGGAGATGAACTCCGGTTTTCAGTCACCGAACGACAGGCCATGCTTAATTTTGACCCCCACTCAGGCGATGTTGAAGGAATTCTGGCTGCTCTGAAACTGGATTCCGGTCTGGGGCAGGTTCCGATTGCACTGGAAGCTGAGCTCAGTGAGGACATCGATAAGGGGACACTGGCACTGAGAACCCGTTCGTTGTTGCACACGCTTTCATTCCTGAGTCAGGGAATTGATGTGCCGGAAAAGGACATTTCCTCAGGTGTTGCCAGCTGGCCCTGGCCCCACAATTCGGTTCAACCCGTACCAATGGACGACATCTTCAGAGTGCGTTATTCGGATGAGGAACCCGAAGCGGCGAGCCTGGCTGTGAAATACGGGGATGGATGGTTTTTTATCCGTGAAGATGATGCAGTCACCAAGCGCACTTTTTTGCTGATTTCAGATGCTTTCAGGTTCGCCCTGGAAAGCAATGCGAAAGATGCCCCAACCCTGACCATCCCCGTCGGTGGAGGATAGAAAGTAAAGGATTGTCATGGATTTGATTAGACATGATCCTGTTGGAAGACTGCGCCAGTTTGTTGCGGAAATCAGCCCAGAACATCGTCAAACCCGAAAGTTGACTTTGTTTTCACATATCACGTGTATGCTTCGTTTTCGCATACTCCCGACAGGTCGCCGGCATGCAAATCATGAAAAACACTGAGAAAACAACCGAGAATGAAGTGCGAAGCAAGGCGGAAGTGCTGCAGGCGCTGGAGCCCCTGGTCGAGAACTTAACTGAAGCGCACAAGCAAAAACGGCGCTTGTGGATGCCCAACGATTTTCTGCCCGCGGATGAGCAGATGGATTCTGATCAGCACGATAGGCAGGAGCGGCTCAGGGAGCAGGCAAAGGCTATTCCTGATTCCGAGCGCGTGGCGCTTGCAATGAATTTACTGACCGAGGAAGGTCTTCCGCATTTTCATCGCCTGATTGCCTACCACCTGGGCGACAGCAAACCATGGCAGGATTGGAATTTCCTGTGGACAGCCGAAGAGGACCGCCATGGTTCCCTTTTGCGGGATTACGCACGGGAAAGCCGCTTGTTTGAATTCGGGTCGGTTGACCAGATGCAGTACAACTACCAGGAAGCCGGTTTCACACCGGAGTGGGAAAACGACCCATACCGCCTGTTTGTCTATACCACCTTGCAGGAACGTGCCACGCAGGTTTCGCATCGCAACACCGGCAAGAAAGTGGCTGATGTGGAACCGCAACTGGATGGAATCCTGAAGAAGATCGCTGCAGAGGAAGCGCGTCATTACAGTTTTTACCGAGGCGTATTCCAGGGCATCCTGGAGATTGACCCGAACCGGGCGCTGGCTTCAGCGCTTAAAATCCTGCCCGCTATTGATATGCCGGGCCTGTCGATGCCGAATTTCCGCGAAATGTCGGAAGTAATCAGGCGTAGAGAGATTTACACACCCTGGGATTACAAGGCCATTGTTGAAGAGGCCATTCG
>DATFLY010000160.1:0-10529 GCA_035267185.1 Lysobacterales bacterium
ACGTTCGAGTAAAGTCTCACTCATAATCTTTTCCTGCTAATCAACTTTGAAATAATCCGGACGCCCGTTCGGCCAGACGGTTCCCCATTGCTGATGGCCACCGTCCACAACCAGGACTTCACCGGTAATAAACTTGCCGGAGGGCGCGGTCAGGTAAACCGAAGCCTCTGCAATGTCGAATGCGTCACCCAACCGGCGCATGGGGTTGGAGTCAGCAAAAGTCTCAGGCACACCTTTGGGGTAGACGTCGAACCCCTCGGTTTCAACTGCGCCGGGCGCCACGCAATTGACGCGTATGTCCAAAGGTGCCCATTCAGTTGCCAGGGTCTTGCTAAGGTAAATCACCCCGGCCCTGGCTGCGCATGTGTGGGCAACCTGGGGCATACCCTTCCACACGGTTGCAACGATATTCACGATACTTCCCGGTTCACCATTATCACGCCAATGCCTGGCCGCAGACTGCATCATGTACCAGGTCCCATTGAGGTTGGTATCGATGACCGCATGCCAGCCCTTGACTGAAAAGTCGATGGCGTCCTGTGGGAATTGCCCGCCCGCGTTATTCACCAGGATATCCAGGCCACCCATCTGCTCCCTGGAAGTGGCTATCAGTTGATCAACCGCCTCGTGGTCACGGATCGACATGGACTGCCATGAGACAGAGGACCCAACCAGGTTCTGTATTGCCTCGGAAGCCTCAACCAGCTTGCTCTCGTTGCGACCGCAAATCATGACCCTGGCGCCAAGCCGCGCCATCAGAAATGCCATCGCTTTACCCAGACCAGAACCGCCTCCGGAGATCAGGACACATTTGCCTTCGAGTAACCCATCCCGAAATACCGTGGGGTGTTCGGCAAGTTCTTCGTTGCGCAAACCCCATTTTGAAACCGGTAAGCCGATGGTCGAAGGTTCTGCCGAGCTGGACATGGTTTCTCTCCTCAGGCCGCGTGTAAACCGAATACCGACACGCTGGCAACATTCCGATTGGGAACGCCACCCAGATTATGTGTCATGCCCATGGTGGGATTCTCAAGCTGACGCTCTCCGGCACGACCCTGTAGCTGCAGATAGATTTCGTATGCCATTCGCAACCCGCTGGCACCAATCGGGTGCCCGAAGCATTTCAATCCGCCATCCACCTGGCAGGGCAACACGCCGTCTATATCAAATTTTCCGTCAAGTACATCACTCACTGCTGAGCCGGCTTCTGACAAGCCCAGGTCTTCCATCACGACCAACTCGGTGATGGAAAAGCAGTCATGAACCTCGAACAGAGAGAGCTCCCGTAATGGATCCCGAATTCCGGCTTCCCTGTAAGCCCGTTCCGCAGCCAGCCTGGTGGTCAATGTATAAGCACCATCCCAGTTGGCGCTGGAAATCTCCCAGCCATTGCTGGGCGCAAGCTGCATGGCCTTGATCACGACCATGTCCTTTCGCCCCATTGCAATCGCGTTTTCTACCGTTGTTACGATGGCGCAGGCCGCGCCATCGCTGACACCGCAGCAGTCCAGCACACCCAGGGGGTAAGCCACCATGGGCGCATTCAAGACATCATCTTCTGTGATGCGACGGCGCAAATGAGCTTTCTCATTCAACAGGCCGTTGTCATGACTCTTGCGCGAAATATGGGCCATGGCACGTTTGACATCTTTCATGTCCATACCATGCTTTCTCGCGTACGCAGTGGCCAGTTGCGCAAAAGACCCGGGCGCTGTTGAATTGGGTTGCCAGAGATCCTCGAAACTTCCGCGTGTGCGTTCCGGCAGGCCGGCGTAACCCGTGTCCTTGAGTTTTTCGACACCCATGGCCAGTGCGTAGTCACAGGCGCCGGCAGCAACCGCATAGGCGGCACCACGCAGGGCTTCTGTGCCGGTTGCGCAAAGGTTCTCAACCCGGGTGACCGGGGTATTGGGCAACCTGAGTGCCTGGCTCAGCGGCAGTCCTGACTTGCCAGTGCTCTGTTCCTGGAAAAATACTCCCAACCAGGCTGCATCGATTTCATCACGCTCGATTCCGGCATCACCAATGGCTTCAGAGAAAGCTTCCCGCATCAGGTCATCAGGACCGCAATCCCAGCGCTCACCAAACCGGCTGCAGCCCATTCCGATGATGGCCACCTTGTCACGAATGCCTTTAGCCATCTTTTCCATCCGGTCTTACGGGTACGGGTTTCCAGAAATAACGCCGGAAGTGTCTTGTGTTGTCGACATCCTTGATCCTGAAAGCCATTTTGACGTTCATTCCGACTTGCGCTTCATCTGCAAGGAAATCACCAAATTCCATGGTGACATTTGCGCCACCCTCAAAATGGACCGATCCGAAGATCAGGGGTGGTCGGGCTGTATAGGCGAGCCAGTCTTCTGTGTAGGAATTGATGGTTCCCTGGCTTTGAGCCATTCTCTCCGGAACCTGGGTGCCCGCCTTGCGACATTCCACGCAAACCTCGGTACGAGGGTATTGAAGCTGCCCACACTCCTTACACCGACCGCCAACAAAACCCGTCAGGTCCCGGTGACGGCGATAATGCGCAGATTGTGCAGTGCGATTGTCACGCTCTGCGCGTATCCCACCGTCAATTGAAACCAGGCCGCGTAAGCCGAGGTAGCGACAATAGTTTTCTTCCAGCTCACCCGCATCGAGCTGGATATTCATAGATTGGCCGGCTGGCTGATCAGTCCGTTCTACCTGGAACAAAAGAACATCCATTCCCTGCCCCAGGCCAGCGACAAGGACCAGCTGGCCGGGCTGTGCCCGACCAAGCACCCAGCAAAGGCCAAGCGTCGATTGAGCTGCTGCACACAGCCCGACTTTCTGCTCGAGCACCGAAGGGCGTTCAGCTTTCTCCAGCGCATTGTCCCGCGCAATCGTTTTACAAATCGAATCGCTCGCCGGCACAACCAGGAAATCAATGTCAGGGGCAGCCTTATCAGCTTCTTTCAGAACTTCCCTGATCAGGCTGCCAAGCTGTTTTCGCGTGCCAGCATCCCGAATCCAGCGGGACTCAAGGCGGTAGTCGAATCGCTGGTCAGTCATTCGATACTGGTCGACAAAATCCTCGTGCATGGAGCGACTGGCAAGGCAGTGTGCAATCAACGGCCTTTTGTCGTCAGCTGGTCCCAGCATCAGTCCCGCTGCAGCATGCCCCAGCAGCATCTCTGACTCGCTTCCGGGTTTTGCATCCACACAGTCGCTGGCAAGCAGAACATGGGTTCCATTGGCTTCGCTAAGGCATTGAGCCAGCCAGGTTGTTGCGCTGCGTCGACTGCCGGCCAGATCGAATGTACGACATGAAGAATCCAGATTGAGTGCCTCACCAACCAGGCCGGAATTACTCCGGTCTGCAAATGGCAGGCTGGTTGAAGCCAGCTGCAATGTATCCGGGCTTGCGTCCGGATTCACAAACTGCCGTCCGGCTTCCACGGCCATGGTGAGGCTGTCTTCATCCCAATGTGCAAAACTTCGCTGGCCCCTGCCGGACAGGCTCATCCCGCGACTCCAACCGATCGCATCGCTGATGGTGCGACGGCCGATCCGCCAGCGAGGCAGGTAGCTGGAACAACCCAGGATTCCGTATTGTTGCGGCGCAGAACTCAACTGCCAATGGCCGCTTTGTCGGGATCTTCGATCAGATCACCAAGGCGGGGCTCAACCCGAAGGTGCTCGGGTATGTTTTCGATACCGATGCGACGATCCAGTTCTTCGTGCCAGTGATAGATACGCCGCTCCTGGTAGTTCAGTCGAATGCCTCGAAATCCAGGAGACTCCACCGATGCCTGGATCTGGGGTGCAAACTGGGTATCTTCCTCCAGGATACGATCAAAATTGTCGATCCGTGTTTTCCACAGCGGATGCGGTTCACCCTCTCCCCAATCCGGCGAAAACCAGTGGCACTCAATGCGCATGGTGTTGTTCGTGGTGGGCCAGAATGAAATAAATGGCATGCCGTTGCCGGCAACCGGCGTGACCAGGTTCGGGTAGATGTTGTAGGAAACATTGGTCTTGACGGGTAATTCAGTCACGTTCGGGAAATCGGCCATTCCAACGGTTCCAGGGTCGACCCAATCGGGACGACGATTTGGCGTGACCATCAGCGAGTGCCCGCGCTCCCACAGCATGATGGTGGTGCCACGGTGATCCAGGAAGCGATTAACTGTGTCCTTGTGGATCGAAGCCAGGTGATAGACCTCCAGGAATGCATCCATCAGGACCTTGACGTTGCAATCCACGTCAAAACCATAGCTTTTAACGTGTCGAATGTTGTCGACATCGAACTGTGCAAAATGATCGGGAATAGAGCCCAGTGACTCGTGAAGCGAATCAGCCTCCGGATCCTCATTGATGAAAACCCAGTTGCCAAGTCGTTCGCAACCAACCGGGATGAGCCCAAGGCAACTCAGATCGAGGTCTACGAAATCGCGCCGGTCGCGCATTCCCCTCAGGCGCCCTTCCAGGTCATAGGTCCAGCCGTGGTATCCACAAACAAATCCACCCCTGGATGAACCATTGTCGTTTTTAACGATGGGGCCACCACGATGCCGGCAGGTGTTGTAAAAAGCGCGAATCTCGTTGTCCTTGCCGCGAACAATCAGGATGGGAGAACCGGTTTTACGCCACAGGATATAGTCACCGGGATTGGAAACCTGGTCACCGTGGCATGCATAGAGCCATGACTTTTTCCAAAGATATTTTCGTTCCAGTTCCTGGAATTCAGGATCGGTGTAACGACCACCCGGAATGGGTGGCAAAGCCGGAAATGAGTCCGGCGGATCCTTTCGATCGCGCTCGAACTTCAGCCCCTCATATACGTAATCTATGAACTGCTGATCCATCACTTATCCATACTTAGAGTGGGCGCCAGGCAGGCTTTGGCGCAGACTATCAATTATAGGCCTCGGGCCTCAAAAAATAAACAGTCATGATTGTTTTTTTATTATCCTGATCAAGTATACTTCTTACCTATCATGGACTTTCAACTTACAGAAGAACAGACAGAATTGCGCGACAGCGTTCGCCGTTATGCCCGCGAGCGCCTGCTATCTGTTGCCGAAGAAATCGAAACCAGTGGTGAGCCTCCGTCACGAGAATTGATCAAGGAATTCGCCGACATGGGCTACCTGGGGGTGAATATTCCGGAAGCACATGGCGGTCTGGGCCTGGGCAACCTGGAAGCCCTGATTGTTATCGAAGAATTGGGTCGTGTCTCATCGGCGGTGGGGTTTCCGGTATTCGAATCCTGTGTTGGACCGGTCCGGGCGATCGAACGATTCGCAAGCGAAGAGCTCAGGGATGCCATTGTTCCGGCCGTGTGCCGCGGTGAAAAAGTTGTCGCGATTGCAATGTCAGAACCTGCAGCCGGCTCGGCACTGACAGACCTGACCACCCGCGCGACCATTGAGGGTGATGAGATTGTCCTCAATGGCAACAAGCGCTGGTGTTCCGGTGGTGGTCATGCAGATGGTTACCTGGTGTATTGCCGTTTCTCCGATGACCCGGGTGCAAAATCAATCGGTGCGGTCTATGTTGAAAAAGATGCCGAGGGACTTTCATTCGGTCTCCCGGAACATCTGATGGGTTTCCGTGGCGTCCCTTCCAGTGACATTTTCTTCGATAATGTGCGGCTCCCGATTTCCCACCAGGTTTTGCCTGCTGGTGGCTTCAAGAAACTGATGGCCGCCTTTGATCTCGAGCGCTGTGGCAATGCAACCATGGCACTGGCACAGGCTTCTGCGGCACTGGATGATGTCACCGACTACGTCCAGGAGCGTCGTCAGTTCGGCCGACCGATCGTTGATTTCCAGGCGGTGCAGATCAAGCTGGCAGAAATGAAAATGCAGGTCGAGGCATCCAGGTTGCTGATCTGGCGAGCTGCCGTCAACGCGGAAAGCGGCTTTCCGGATATCGCCGCTTCCAGTATTGCCAAGTGCTATGCCAATGAAATTGCACGCGAGGTGACCGGCAAGGCGCTACAACTCATGGGCGGTTACGGTTATTCAAAGGAATATCCAATGGAGCGAAGGTTTCGCGACGCCTGGGGCTGGGGAATCGCCGGCGGGGCCATCGATATCCAGAAGATCAATATTGCGAGCGCGATGATCGGGCGCCGTTTCAACCAACGCGCATAAGGGCCGATCCAGCGTGACCCGCTTTCCTTACCCCATCATTCAGAACGGTTTCGTGGTTCCCGACTGGCGCGCAGCTGCCGGGCACTGGAGCAGCGTGCTGGGCGTTGGCCCGTTTTTTGTTCTGAAGCACATTGAATTTGAGTGGTGTGAGTACCGCGGAGAAAAGGCAGATATCGATATGTCTGTAGCGATTGCCTACAGCGGCAGCTACCAGGTTGAACTGGTACAACAGCACAATGATGCTCCCTCAATCTACACCGATTTTCTTGCCCGTAACGAACCCGGACTGCAACATGTCGGCGCATTAGTCGACGATGTAGAAGCCTGCATAGCCGACCAGGGATGGGAAAACAGGATTGTTCAGCAGGGCTGCACAACCGCCGGTGCTCGTTTTGCTTACATCGATACCGTGATGCACAACGGCACCATGCTGGAACTGATTGAAACCAGTGAGTCAGCGTTAAAGGCTTTTGAATACATGCGTGAATCAGCACGCAATTGGGACGGCACAAACGCGATCAGGGGCTAGCAACAGATACTTGAGCCGGCCACGAAAGTGACCAGAGCCCGCTATTCCTCAAATAAAACTTCCACCATTCCATCAGCGATACGTGTCTGAAATGATGCGATCGGCTGCGTTGCAGGCGGTCCTTTACAACTGCCATCGCGAATATCAAATGAGGCACCATGCAAGGGACACATCAGGCGCGGACCCCGCATGCGACCATCATCGAAAGTAGCAAGCGCATGCGAACAACGGTTTTCCAGGGCGTAATACTCATCCCTGAATCGGCAGATCACGACACTCCGGCCTTCTGCGTCGAAACATTCAAAAGACTTGTCCGCGATTGCGTCAGCCGCAACCACTGGAACATATCTGCTATCGGGCATGATGGTTTTCCTGGAAATCCGGGCGAGCGCAGATCGTAGCAAAATGCTTCGAAGAAAAAAACAGTCACGATTGTTTATTTAGTAAACCCCGGGTGCTAAACTTTTTTTGAGCCTGATTTAATACAAGGACTGGTAAAAACCAGATCAAAGGCGCTCGATTGGAGAGAAAGACATGATGACATTTCTGGCCCGCATGACGGTCAAGGAAGGCAAGGAAGAAGAGTTTGTTCGACTGGCAAGTGAACTGACAGCCAGGGTTCTCGAAACCGAGCCCGGGACTGTCAACTATGAATTTTTCAAGCTAAGAGACGAGACACGGGGCTATGCTGTGTACGAACAGTTCGTCAGCGAAGCAGCCGAGGAAGCACATCGCAATACACCACATTTCCACGAGTTGGCTCCCGGCCTGATTGAATGTATTGACGGGGAATACGTGCGGGAATACCTTGATCCACTCAACTAAGGATCTGCATGCACACTGATCTCGATTCCATTCGGATTTCGGCCACTTCCCTGGGTGATTTGTTGCTTCGGGCAGCGGATCAGAATCCTGATCGAATGGCAATCATCCTGCCGCACCGGCGATGCAGCTTTGCACAATTACGTGATGCGGCGACGCACAAGGCACTTGGCCTACAGGCGCTGGGGGTAGGTCCTGGTGATCACGTTGGCCTCTTGTTACCGACAGGCATGGATTTTGTTGAAACACTGTTTGCCGTTGCCATGCTTGGCGCAGTATCGGTACCGATCAATGCACGATACATGCCACCGGAACTGGCATATGTCGTCGAAAATGCCGACTTAAAGATCCTGATCACAACCAGCAAGATTGCAGAGGCTGTTAATTTTGTAGAGCGGCTTAACCTGGCATTTCCGGACCTGGAGAATTCCGATACCCGGGGACTGAATCTCAAAGCCGCACCAAAACTCCGACACATCATTTTGCATGGCGATGCCCGCGCGTCAGGCATGTTGTCTGATAGCGAATTCGAACAAAAATCCAAAGAAGGTAACCACGATGCCCTGCATTTAAGCAGATTGCAGGTCAGGGTGGGCAGTACTGCACTGATTCTCTACACATCCGGCACCACGGCAAATCCGAAAGGATGCATGATTTCGCATGAGGCCATCGTGCGAAACAGTGCTGCCCTGGCGAACCGATACGAACTGGGGGGCGAAGACAGCTTTTGGTCGCCATTGCCGATGTTCCATATCGCCGCAATCCTGCCAATGATTTCAATATTTTCCAAGGGCGGGACATACGTCACGACAGGCTATTTTAATGCTGGCGAGGCCCTGCGGATGATGGAGGAAGAGGAAGTCACCGCCACTTACCCCTGCTTCTGGACCATCATGTCAGACCTGGTGGATCATCCCGATTTCGAGAACACTGATCTCAGCCGGGTGAAGCTCATGAATGCCAATTTCGCGGTTCAGCCGCCCGAAATTGCTCAAAAAATGAAGAAAGCACTGCCCAATGCTGTTTTCGTCGGCACATTCGGTATGACCGAGACCGCCGGCACAGTATCCACATCACGATTAACTGACAATGAAACACAACGTTTTCACAAACTGGGTACGCCACTGTCCGGCATGGAAGTGAAGGCGATAAGCCCTGAAACAGGCGAACCTGTTCAGCCCGGAGAAAGGGGAGAAGCCTGGATTCGTGGTTACAGCACATTCACGCGCTACTACAAGGCACGGGAGAAAACAGCAGAGGCGCTGGATGATAATGGCTGGTTTCATTCCGGCGACCTGATTTCCATCGATGAAGATGGCCAGATCATGTTTCATGGGCGACTACGAGACATGCTGAAAGTTGGCGGAGAAAATGTGGCTGCTGTCGAGATCGAGTCCTGCCTGCAAGGACATGCAGCGGTGAAGCTCGCACAGGTCGTTGGTATTCCCGACCCTCGTTTAATCGAAGTGCCCGCTGCCTTTGTTGAGATGGAGTCTGGCACAGAGGCCACGGAAGAAGAACTCATCACCTGGTGCAAAGGTAAAATTGCCGGTTTCAAAATTCCCAGGCATGTTCGTTTCGTCTCGGAATGGCCCATATCATCCACCAAAATCCAGAAATTCAGACTGCAGGATCAGATTATCGAGGAGCTAGGACTATGAGCCAGGTCGTATTCATCGCCACGCTGAACGTGGCAGCAGGTAAAGAAGCGGATTTTGAACGACTGCAGACCGAACTTTCTAAAATCTCCCATGAAAAGGAGCCTGGACTACTGGTCTACGACGTGATTCGCCACACAGAAAAACCGGGCGTCTACGTTGTTTATGCCAGGTTCAGGGACAAGGAAGCATTTGATTTTCACCAGGAAGCCGATTTTCATCATCGCCTGGTGCCTCCCATTCTCGAGTGTGTCGAAGGGGAAATGGACCTTCAGTTTTTTGACTGGGTCGCCTGACCTGAAAATTGCATCAGGACAGATTTGATCCGGCCGTAAAAAACCTCAATCAGTTGTCTTTTGGGCCGATGGCCAGCAGAACATTGCCCGGCATATGCCCATAAATTCCATAGCCTGAATTCACATAGATCAAGCCATCGGCGACGATGGCACCCCCGCCGGAGAAGGATCCGCCATGCGCAATGGCGCCTGATACCGTGCTGAACTCCCGGGTTGTATCAAGCGCCCAGATCACCTCGCCATTGGCACCATCATGAACCCTCAGCATTCCTGAAAGGTAGCCCGCAATGACCGCACCGGGAACCGCATTGATGGCATGTGAGATGCCCGGATCACAACCCTCGATGCCGTCACAGACATCCGGAGATTCGAATGCCCACAGATTTTCACCACTGGCGGCATCAACTGCATATAAACCTGGCCGGGGGTCAGTGGTGTAGTTGTACCGGGTTTCATCTTCCGGATAAACCATGTCGTTGATCGGAATGTATAGCCGCTGGCCTTCGGCTGCCATGCCAAAGTGAACACCACCCTGAACGCCGCCCCTGCCAACCTGGTTTTTCCAGACAACAGAACCATCGTCCGGATTCAAACCCACAACCTGCCCGGATTTCTGCCCCCCAATCAGGATGTCTGACCCGTCATCCAGCGTGATCAGCATGGGTGACGAGCCGAAGTCGTAATCCGGGCCATTCTCCTCGGGGCAGTTGGAATCGTCCGATGTGTAATCACTCAGGCAGGCAACATTCCATGCATCACCCGTGGTTTTCTGGCTGGTCCAGAGTTTGTCGCCGGACTGGAGATCAAACGCGATGATGGCATCCGAATTTCCATCCGAAGGAGAGGAATAGTTCTCACCCGTACCAATATAGAAACGTCCACGCTCTTCATCAATGGTCGGGCTGTTCCAGACCGGTGCGCCGGATGGGGCAATGATGTCAGTACCCACCCGATTCTCACCCGCCTTTGTTGGTGTCTCATCAATGGTATAAGCCTTCCAAAGCTGCAAACCGGTATTCGCATCAAGCCCCACAACTGATCCCCGGAAGGTGCAACAGGCATACTGCGGGCTGAGCGCTGAAACAACCTCGAGGGAAGATAC
>DATFLY010000161.1:0-4596 GCA_035267185.1 Lysobacterales bacterium
CCATGATAAAACGTCTCGTTTCTGTTCACATGGGTGTCTGGGATTACGCTCAAATCCCGGGATTGTCCGCCAGTCTTTTCAATTTGCCCGAAAAGAGTATGATCAATATAAGGACCACTGGAGTCTGAAAATCATCAGAAGCTAAACAACAAGCCGGTCATGTTTACACCAAACCAGTGCTCGAGAGCCGGTCGCAAACCAGCAGGGAGAAAACCCATGATAGTCAGGCAAACATTGGCCGGAATATTTGCGGTCATGACGGTCGTCATCGCGGGCACTGCGCCCCTGGCGGCTGTCGAAACCACAGGCGAACCGGGTTCGCCCAGCGCCACCACCACGATCAGCGGCAAGCAATTGCCGGCCCCTGATCCCGATTTTGGCGGGGATATCAAGAATGATGCCCTCAGCTCGAAGGCCTGGTGGCCACCTTCAATCGTGCCTCCGAAAGAAGCGCCGAACGTCCTGTTGATCATTACAGACGATGCCGGCTTTGGCGTCCCCAGCACTTTCGGTGGTGTCATTCCGACACCGACAATGGACCGGATCGCCGATGCAGGGCTGCGTTACAACAATATTCATTCAACGGCACTCTGCTCGCCCACACGCGCGGCATTAATTACCGGGCGCAACCACCATTCGGCTGGCTTTGGCGTGATCACGGAACAGTCAACCGGCTTTCCGGGCTACGACAGCATCATTCCAAAAGAAAAGGCGACCATTGGCCGTATTCTGCTGGATAATGGCTACGCCACATCATGGTTTGGCAAGGACCACAACACCCCCGCCTACGCTGCCAGCCAGATCGGACCTTTCGATCAGTGGCCAACCGGCATGGGCTTCGAGTATTTTTATGGATTCGTAGGTGGCGATGCCAATCAGTGGCAACCCAATCTTTTCCGCAACACCACCCAGATTTACCCTTTCGAGGGGGTCGAGGGCTGGAACCTCGTCACCGACATGGCTGATGAAGCGATCAAGCACTTGAATCAACTGAATCAGATCGACCCCAACAAGAAGTTTTTCGTGAAATACGCGCCAGGCGCCACCCATGCCCCCCACCATCCGACCAGGGAATGGGTGGAAAAGATTCAGGCCATGCATTTGTTTGATGACGGTTATGAAAAGCTGCGGGAACGCATTTTTGAGAACCAGAAGAAACTCGGCGTCATCCCTGCCGATACCCAATTGGCGCCGTGGCCCAAGGACGTATTGAAGCCCTGGGATGAACTGACCGCCGAGGCACAAAAATTGTTTATTCGCCAGGTCGAAATCTTTGCCGCCTATGCAGCCTACAACGACTACGAGATGGGCCGGATCGTCCAGGCCATTGAAGACATGGGCAAGCTGGACGACACCCTGATCATCTACATCAATGGCGATAATGGCACCAGCGCTGAGGGTGGCCCGCTTGGGACACCCAACGAGGTCGCCTTCTTTAACGGTGTCAATATGATGCCGGTCGAGACCCAGATGAATTGGTACGACAGCTGGGGCACAGAAGAGACCTACAATCACATGTCGGCAGGCTGGTCATGGGCTTTCGACACGCCGTTTACCTGGTTTAAGCAAAACGCTTCAAAGCTGGGTGGCATACGGCAAAATATGGCCGTGTCGTGGCCTGCTCAGATCAAAGACAAGGGTGGCTTGCGCGATCAGTTCATGCATGTCATCGATGTGGTGCCGACCATACTTGAGGTCACCGGAATCCCTGCACCTGAGCATGTGGACGGTATCAAGCAAGCGCCGATAGAGGGCACCAGTTTTGCTTACACCTTTGATGCTGAAAATGCCGATGCTGAATCTCAGCACAAGACCCAGTACTTCGAAATGATGGGTCAGTGGGCTCTGTATCACGAAGGGTGGCTGCTCAGCACCAAGGTTAACCGTGCGCCGTGGGAAGCTTTTGGAAAGGCTAACACTGACCCGCTCAACAACCAGGTGCTGGAACTTTACGACCTGACCACGGACTTCAGTCAGTCAAACGACCTCGCCAAGCAGCATCCGGACAAAGTCAAGGAGATGAAAAAGATATTTGTACACGAAGCCAACAAGTACGAGGTGTTTCCGATGGATGCATCGGTGGGCGCTCGTCTCGTGGCACCGCGGCCGAACATCACTGCTGGCCGAACCGAGTTCGTATACACCCTGCCGATGACTGGTCTGCCACAGGGTGATTCGCCGTCACTGCTCAACGCGTCGTACACCATTACCGCGGAGATTGATGTGCCCCAGGGTGGCGCCGAGGGTATGATTCTCACGTCCGGCGGTCGATTCGCCGGCTATGGCTTTTACCTGCTGGAAGGCAAGCCGGTATTCCTGTGGAACCTGATTGATCTTGAACGCATCAGGTGGGCCGGCACGGAACCGCTGGCTCCAGGCAAGCACACCGTCGAGTTCGATTTCAAATATGACGGCATCGGTGCCGGTACACTGGCCTACAACGATATGAGTGGGCTGGCAAAGTCCGGAACGGGCACCTTGTCGGTTGACGGCAAGGTCGTGGATACCAAGAAAATGGAGAAGACTCTGCCCATGATTCTTCAATGGGACGAGGCTTTCGATATCGGTTCCGACACCCTGACAGGGGTCAACGACGCCGACTACAAGCCGCCATTCAAGCTCACCGCCAAACTGGACAAGCTGACCATCAAGGTGGATCGTCCACAACTCTCGCAGGCTGACATTCAGAAGTTGCAGGCCGCGACGCGGAACAATAGTTCAAGCGAGTAGTTGATTGAACAAAGGGGTCAGAGCGTGCTCTGACCCCTTTTTTTATACCTGCGCTTTACTCTGTCCCCACCCCCCCTGACTTCATCAACCATGGCATGATAGCGACCGACCCGAAGCTGTCTGCCCAATGGAGGACGTTCCATGTTTCAAAGATTACTCATCCTGGCGTTTGTATTTGCCGGCTCATTGTCTGTCGCGTCAGCAAGCGATGTGCTGGTTATTCACGCCGGTGAAGTTCTTGCTGTTCCGGGCGAAAAACCACTTAAACAGCAAAGCATCATCATTCGTGAGGGCCGGATTGAGCGGGTGGAATCTGGTTATGTGGCCGCTGAAGAGGTGGATCCGCAAGCCAGGGCGGTTGACCTGAAAGACAAGTTTGTACTGCCTGGCCTGATGGACATGCATGTCCATTTACTGGGCGAGCTTGGCAGGAACAGTCGTATGAATCTGCTCAGTGACACGACTTCCATGAGTGCAATGAAGGGAGCGTATTACGCGAATATAACGCTGCAGGCCGGTTTTACCACCGTGCGTGATCTGGGTGGTAATCCAGAGGCGATCTACGCGTTAAGGGATGCTGTGGCGAGGGGATTGGTCCCGGGGCCACGAATCTTCGCTGCCGGAAGCGCCATTGCCGCGACCGGAGGGCACGGTGATATTGACGGGGTCAAACCGGAGCTGCTCAGGCTATGGACGCCTGAAACGATATGTGACGGTGCAGATGAATGCCGCAAGGTGACTCGAAATGCGATCAAGATGGGGGCCGATTGGATCAAGATAACCGCCACGGGTGGGGTCTTGTCTGATACCGGGACCGGCATTAATCTCCAGATGACTGACGAAGAACTCGCCGAGATTGTCGGCACCGCTCATTCACTTGGCGTCAAAGTGGCCGCGCATGCTCATGGTGTTGACGGCATACTGGCCGCCCTTCGAGCGGGGGTCGACAGCATTGATCACGGCACCTTTACCAACGATGAAGCGATCAAACTGTTCAAACAGACCGGTGCCTACCTGGTGCCCACGCTATCGCCAGGCGTCAAGGTTCCGGCAACCATGGAAGGAAACCCGTTTTTTACTGATGACATCAAGGCCAAGGCGTATGCTGCATCTGCTGCTTCACTGAACGCATTCCGAGGGGCCCAGGAAGCGGGCGTGCGCATTGCATTCGGCACTGACTCGGCGGTGACACCGCATGGTGAAAATGCCGATGAGTTCGAGATGATGGTGAACGCGGGCATGTCCCCAGCTGATGCCATTCGATCCGCCACCATGACGACAGCGGAACTACTCGGTGTTGAGGAGGATCTGGGATCGATCGAAGCAGGCAAGCTGGCTGACCTGATCGCTGTTTCGGGGAGTCCTCTCGAAGATGTCACGGAATTAACCCGGGTGACGTTCGTCATGAAAGAGGGTGTTGTGATCAGGCAACCGGAAGTGATGGGGCCGGAGTAGACCTGCGCAAGATTCAGTTTCTGAATGACATTTGGATGATTGAATACCTGTAGGGTTTTTAGGCAGTCAAACAGATTTGCCTGTACTTTCCTCAGGTGGGTATTCTGTTTTTTGGGCTCCACTTTGGGCGCCGCGATTATTCTTGCCTATTTTGGGAAAAGCAGTGTAAACGCCAGTCGGAAACCCAAACCCTCGGGGCCACCGTCGGTGCTTTCCACGTAATAGCGCAGCCCACCCTGGATCGAAACAAGCTGGCTGCCCAATTTTGTGACCTTGGAAGCCATCAGGTTGACCGGCACATTCCATTGCTCGCTTTTCCAGTCGTAGGTGGATTCCGCGTTGAGCGCAAAGGTCACAGCAGTTGGCGTCGTGTAACTCACGAATGGCTGAAGAAAAGTGTTGCTGATGTCG
>DATFLY010000162.1:0-24817 GCA_035267185.1 Lysobacterales bacterium
AAGCGCTGTCATTGGCGCCTGATCATTATTCAGTTCTGGTCAACCTTGGTTCAGCTCAAAACGAACTGGGCAATGCCAATGAGGCCATTGAGTTGTACAACAGGGCTATAGATATCAAGCCGTCTTACATGGCCTATTCCAATCTCGGTACTGCCAACTCGCGCGCACAACGATACGAAGAAGCGATCATCGCCTACAAAAAAGCGCTTGAGATTGACGATTCCGACTGGCTTGTTTGGGGAAATTTGGCGATTGTTTATTCCTGGCGAGATGGCATGGATCAATTAGCCACAGATACTTTTGAGCATGCGATTGAGTTAGCGGAGGCTGCTCGCAAGGAAAATCAGAGAGTTGCTTATGTGCATAGTGACCTTGGACTGTACTATGCCAAGATTGGAGATACCGAGCTCGCGCTGCAGCGTGTTTCCACGGCGCTTTCCCTCTCTTCAGATTCAGCGGAAATCCTCGCTGCGGCAGCAGAGGTTCACGAACTGGTCGGGCAAAGGGGTAGGGCAATTGAGTTGCTAAAAAAATCACTTGACCAGGGGTTTCCAAAACATCGATTTGAGAGTAATCCCGATTTCTCAAACCTGTTGGCCGAAACTTCATTGTGATGCTTCATGCTAGGATATTTTTTACCAAATGCAGAGACTAAAAAATTATGCGCACAGAAATTCTGATTTTCGAACGAGATGATGGTGGGTATATTTTGCCCAACCACAACCCTTGGAAAACAAATAGAGTCAGACCGATTGCTATTTTGAACAATACTGATGTTGAGCTCCATTTGAGGGATTTCACTGCAGATTTGCTTCACGATGTTAATGACGATGAAATTTCAGAAGTTCGTATCGCACCGGGTGAGTTTTGGTTAGGAAAAGATGGAAAAGGGCGCGGGGAATACAAATACGATGACGGAATGCCTCGGGTTGGCACCAGAACAGGAACCATTGATCCAAATTAAACTATAGTTTTCCCTGGTAATGAAAAAGCCTGGTCGTGATTACTCGCGGCCAGGCTTTTTTTTGTTGGTTGAATGACTGGTTTCTGCCGGTTTAAGACGCCTTGTCCAGAAAATCAAACTGGCGCTTAAGGTCTTCCCTGGAATCAGTAACGATCCGCTCAAGGGTTTCAATGCGATCACGCATTTCGGCTTCGAAATGGTCGAGTCGTTCATTGATCTCTTCCAGTTCCTTTCCACCCCCTCGGCTTTTGCTGCGAGTGTGGTGCCTGAAAGCCTCGCCGGCAATACAGGCGATGGTAATTAGTGCGATGGCGCTCCACATGCTCATGATTTATCTCTCTCCAGTGATCTGACCTGATTAAAGCGTTTCCTCACTATTTACTTTGGGTCTGAGCCTGTTTTGTCACCAGTGACAGAAGTCATGTTCGGAGACTCGCTTCCCTGCTCCCATGACAACAAAATCCTGTCATGGAAGGCGGCTTCACTCGTCATATTCAATGGAAATTTCTCTGGCGCGTAAAACGGCCCAACCTGAATTTCATTTTTGACGAGATCGGCCGTGCTGGCCGACTCGATA
This sequence comes from Lysobacterales bacterium, assembly GCA_035267185.1. Taxonomy (GTDB): domain Bacteria; phylum Pseudomonadota; class Gammaproteobacteria; order Xanthomonadales; family SZUA-36; genus JAUIBE01. Next base: position 1,542 of record DATFLY010000162.1, read on the forward strand.
CTAACCCGCCCCTGGGCCACCAGGATTGGTGATACGCGGGATGCTGTCCGGTAATGGATCGATTTCCATTGGCTCGTGGTCAGCGTCGTAGTCGAGGCGTTCCATCAGGTAACAGAGGCAATCCTGCTGAATCACCCTGCGGTCCAGCGTCAGCATGGAAGGCATGATGGGCCTGGCAGTGACCAGTTCGCCATCTTCGACCGAGAAATAATAAGGCGTGACATCGCGACCGCGAATGTCTATGGCACGAACCGGACGACTATTTCCATTGCTGACCCGTCCAAACGCAGTGTGTGGTGGCAATTCCTGGAAATTCAGACTGTCCAGATCATCACGCAGAGTCAGTTCCGTGGCAGATGCCCCGAAATCAAATGCAACATCATGTGGAACAGTCACCGTGGCCCGCATGTGGAAAAGCTGCACATCAGCAGTTGATAGCGGCAACGAGGAAAGGTCGTCAATGTGTAGCAGAGTCTCCAGGTAAGCCATTGTGTGATCTGTGCCATGTACATTACCCGCCTGTCCGCATTCCAGGGTGGATGACGGAATGTGCACGCTGAATGCATGTGACATGGTTCCTGCGGGGCGCGTGAAATAAACCACCTGCGGTGCAAAGCAGGCAGCCAGGCGAAGATGATCGGGATGCACCCTGTTGACTGCTGCATAATGCGGGTTCAGACCGGTGTTGTTGTGAATATCCACACAGGCCCATGGATCGTATTCGAGCATCCTGTCCATCACCTGCCGGAACATAGCCGGGCTATCAGTGTCCATTTCAGAGCCGGATGGCCAACAACGATTGTAGTCAGGCTGGTCGTCAAGCCTTCGAACCCGGTGCCTGGCGGCCTGGACGTTGCCAATAAACAGCAACAGTGAACGAGGTAATTCATCGAACAGGTAGTTATTTTTAATCAGGCGCCTGACAGCCTCCCAGCCGGTGTCTTCATTACCATGCTGAAGCACGCTGATGACCAGGGGTCTTTTGCGACGACCTTCAAGGTGAATCAGGCTGGGCCCATCAAGCATCTGGTGCAGTGCCGAGGCAGAAAGCTCAAGGATGCCGTCTGGTAATTGGTTGTATTCGATGAAATTCAATTGATTAATGTTATTTTGCTTCGAAATCCGGGGGCATGGGGACGATACAGCAGCGCACGGCATTAAGATAGCCGTCTGCGCCAGATGACGTCATTGAATATAAATGGGTCTTGAAAACATGCAGTCAAGACCAGAATTTTGGAGACGCGCTTTTTGATTCCGTTGGAGAGTGAGGTCAGAAGGCGGCGTCGGCCACTCCGGTTACGACATATTCAAGATTTAGTGATCAGATTTCAGTTATTCGTTGAGGAGTCGAAATGAAAAATTGGGTGATTGCCCATGGGTGAACTCAGGATTGAAGCCAGGTCCCTGAGCAAGCATTGGGGGGATCTGAAAGCAGTGGATGATCTCAGCTTTACAGTGGATTCCGGCGAGGTGCTCGGGTTTCTTGGGCCAAATGGCGCAGGTAAATCGACCACCATGAAAATGCTGACCGGTTTTCTGACCCCGACATCAGGTACTGCGGTGATCAATGGCCACGACATCATCAGCGATTCACTGGCCGCACGGCAGAGCATTGGTTATTTGCCGGAAGGTGCGCCCAGCTATGGCGAGCTCACTGTCCGCCAGTTCCTCCAGTTCATTGCCCGCGTGCGCGGATTCAGTGGTACCCAGGCCAGTTCGAAAGCCAATGCTGCGATAGAGCGATTGAATCTGACTGATGTGCGCGAGCAGACGATTGAGACACTTTCCAAGGGATTCAAACGTCGTGTGGGGCTGGCCCAGGCCATCCTGCATGATCCTGCAATCCTGATCCTTGATGAGCCCACAGACGGCCTCGACCCCAATCAGAAGCATGAAGTTCGCGACCTGATTCACGAGATGGCGAGTGACAAGATCATCATCATTTCAACGCACATCCTGGAAGAAGTCAGTGCGGTTTGTAATCGGGCCATGATCATTTCTGATGGTCGTTTGCTCGTGGACGATACGCCGGCTGGCCTGATCGGACGTTCGCGCTACCACAATGCCGTGACGCTGGTGGTTGAACAACCTGAAAAAGTGGCGAGTCGCCTGAGCGAATTACCAGGTGCCCGCAAAGTAGAACTGCGTGAAGGCGAACTCACCGTGTTTCCTTCAGAGGGGGCTGCGCTCCTGGAAGTGGTTTCCGAGGCAATCCGCGAAAACCACTGGGATGTCAGCGAGCTGCGCCTGGAAGCAGGCCGGCTTGACGAAGTGTTCAGGCAGGTGACCCAGGAGGTGCAACCATGAGCCAGGCCAGACACGCAATTCTGAATGTTACCCGGCGCGAGCTGACTGGTTATTTTTCAACACCCGTGGCATGGGTCTTCATAGTGATCTTCCTGGTCATGGCCGGGGTCTTCACGTTCTACATTGGTTCCTTCTTTGAGCGAGGTATTTCCGACCTGGCACCTTTTTTCCAGTTTCATCCCTGGTTGTACCTGTTCCTTGTGCCGGCGATTTCGATGAGATTATGGGCAGAAGAGCGGCGGTCCGGAACCGTGGAACTGCTGCTGACCCTGCCGATCACGACCTGGCAGGCGGTGGCCGGTAAATTCCTGGCTGCCTGGTTGTTTATCGGCCTGGCACTGATCCTGACTTTCCCGGTCTGGATGACGGTCAATTACCTGGGTTCTCCGGACAACGGCGCCATCGCCGCTGCATACTTCGGAAGCTGGTTGATGGCAGGCGGGTTCCTGGCGATTGGCTCATGTATTTCCGCACTAACCCAGAACCAGGTCGTGGCATTCATCATTTCGGTAGTTGTGTGCTTTGGCTTTTTATTGAGCGGGCTGCCCATGGTGATGAATCTCTTTTCCGGCTGGGCGCCGCAGGCGATTCTGGACGCGATCGCTGACTTTTCATTCCTGGCGCATTTTGCTGCCATTTCCAAAGGCGTGATCGATATTCGTGATGTTTTCTATTTTGGCCTGGTGATCGTCTTCTGGATGATTGCCAATACCATCATTCTTGATCTAAAGAAGGCAGACTAGGAGGGGCATGAAATGAATGAAAAGAATCAGAAACCCCGAACCGTCTCAGCGGCGAGCAAATCCTACTCATATGGATCATTGTTGCTGCTGTTTTTGATTTTCGGCGCACTGGTGATGTTGTCCGCAAACCTGCTGACCGGCATGCGCCTGGATCTGACAGAAAACAAGCTCTACACGCTGAGCGATGGTACCGCCAATATTCTTGATGAACTGGAAGAGCCGGTAAACCTCTACCTGTTTTTCTCCGAGGAAGCCAGTCGCGACCTGCCGCAGATTCGCACATACGCCAAACGGGTCCGCGAATTGATGGAAGAGTTCGCCAATCATGCTGGTGATAACCTGAACCTTGAGTTTGTCGATCCAACGCCGTTTTCCGAGCAGGAAGACCAGGCCGCAGGTTTTGGCCTGCAGGCCGTTCCGGTCGGCGCAGGCGGTGAAACCCTGTATTTCGGGGTGGCCGGCACCAATGCGTTCGATGATTTGCAGGTGATTCCTTTCCTGCAGGCGAACAAGGAACAGTTCCTTGAGTATGACCTGGCCAAGATGGTTTACACGTTGGGCGCGCCGAAGAAGCGAACGGTTGGCCTGCTGACAGGTTTGCCAATGACGGCAGGCTATGATCCGGTGACCCAATCCATGCGGGAGGCCTGGGTGGTTTACGATCAGCTGCAGCAGCTGTTTGACGTGCAAACCATCGATCCTGCCAGTGGCGACCTGCCGCTTGATATTGAAGCGCTGGTTCTGGTTCACCCACGTGATGTTTCCGACAGTCTCCAGTACCAGATCGATCAGTTTGTGTTGGGTGGCGGCCGGGCCATTGTCTTCCTTGATCCGTTCGCCGAGGTTGATCGCGGTGATCCCAATGATCCGATGGCCAGCATGTCGGCTGGTAGTTCTTCATCACTGGATCAGCTGACCGAGGCCTGGGGCGTCGAATTTGACAGTGCGCGAGTTCTGGGCGATTTGCAATACGGAATCGGTCAGGGTGCCGCAAGGCACATCGGTATTCTTTCGGTTCCCTCCAGTGGACTGGACCAGGGCGACATAGTTACTGCAGACCTCGAAGTTGTAAACCTGACATCGGTTGGCTGGCTCAGCCCCATTGAATCAGCAACCACAACCGTTGACCCATTGATGCAGAGCAGTGAAAACGCTGCGCCAATGGATTCATCAAGGTTTCGCTTCCTGTCTGATCCCGCAACCCTGCTGGACGGGTTTTCACCCACCGGTGAAAACTACATTCTGGGAGCCCGGATCAGCGGGCCGGCTTCCAGTGCCTTTGAATCACCACCGGAAGGATTTGAGCCTGCCGACCACGTTACCGATGCAGGTGAAGATGGCATCAATGTCCTATTGTTTGCTGACGTGGATATGCTGACCGATCGCCTGTGGGTGCAAAAACAACCTTTCCTTGGGCAAACCATACTTTCCCAGTTTGCTGACAACGGATCACTGGCCGTCAATGCGGTTGATAACATGCTTGGAAACCAGGACCTGATCAGCATCAGGACAAGGGCCAGTTCGAACCGTCCCTTTGACCGGGTAGAAGCCCTTCAGGCTGACGCGGAAATGCAGTACCGCGAGACTGAACAGAGCCTGCAGGAGGAACTCAGCGAGACCGAGCGAATTCTGACCGAGTTACAGGCCGCACGCGGAGATGATGATCTGCTTGTATTGAGCGCGGAACAGCAGGAAGAAGTGGATCGGTTTGTTCAGCGAAAACTGGAGATCAGGCAGGAACTGCGACAGGTTCAGCATGAGCTTCGCGCCGATATTGAAAAACTGGGAACCCGATTGAAGTTCGTCAATATTGCTGTCGTGCCGGCACTGGTAATGGTTGTTGCACTGATATTTGCCCTGCGACGCCGCAGCCGCGCACGTCAATCCCATGAAAGCCTTGCCCATGAAACCCGGGCCAATGAAACGCAATCCGGTTAAGCATCAGCTATGACTAAAAAACATTTTTCAATTTTGCTTGTGGCCGCAGTGCTGGTGGCTGCTGCTGTTTTCCTGATTCCTTCACCGACCGGACGCGACGCTGGCAGTGCCAACAGCCTGCTTCTGCCCGACCTTGCGGATGCCGTTAATGACATTTCGCTGGTCCGGATCAGTGCGGGTGGAGACACTGAGCCAGTCACCCTGGAACGCGTGGAATCAGGGTGGGTGGTCAAGGAATCGTACAATTATCCGGCCGACTGGAGCGTGTTGAGACCCCTGCTGGCTGATCTTTCCCAGGCCGTAATTGTCGAGGAAAAGACTTCCAACCCGGAGTACTACTACAGGCTGGGTGTCCAGGATCCGGATGCAGAAGATTCAGAAAGCAGGCTTATCGAGTTCCCGGCAAATGAAATGCTTCCCGGGGTCATTGTCGGAAACAGTGCGCAGAATCGGGACGGACATTATCTGCGTATTCAGGGCGAGTCACCCAGCATGCTGGTAGACCGGGCGATCACCCTGCCCATCAATGAAAATGGCTGGTTAGCGCGCGAAATTGTGGACATAGAAGATTCCAGCGTCCTGTCGGCGAGCATCACTCATGCCGATGGTGAGTCCATCACCGTTGAGCGTGAATCCACGGACGTGACCGATTTCAACCTGCGGGATGTGCCCGAGGGCAGGGAAATGACATCGACCTACACGATAAACCAGGTCGCTGCGGTCCTGGCCGATCTGCAGCTGGAATCAGTAGTTCCTGCAGACGAGGTCGTTTGGGAAGGCGCGACTGAATTGCAGCTCATCACGGAAACCGGAATGCAGCTTGATGCAACCCTGGTTGAAGATGAGGAGAATCGCTGGATGAAGCTGGTCGTCAGTGGTGAAGGGTCTGATGAAATCAACCAGGTCGTGGATGGATGGGCCTACAACATCCCGCTGTATAAATTCGATGCCATGAACAAGCGTATGGAAGATTTGCTGACTCCTTTGGATGACGAATCAGACGACAGCGGCAGCCAGTAGACCGTGAGACCGTGACAGCCAGCTACACCCGACGTGAGGCCTTGCAGCATCTGACTGACTGTTGCCCGCAACTGGGTGGGTTTATTCAGGACTATGGCCCGATTGGCATTCCTTCAGATACTGAAAAAGACCTGTTCCGCTATCTTTCAAGGGCGATTACTTACCAGCAGTTGTCGGGAAAGGCAGCTGAAACCATTCACGGTCGCTTCGCCACCCTGTTCGACAACGAATTGCCGGAACCGGGCCAGGCTGCTTCCATGAGTATCGAAAAACTGAGATCGTCGGGTTTGTCCGGCAGCAAAGCCAGGGCGATTCAGGACCTTGCGGTGAAAACGCTTGATGGGACCCTTGCGTCTCGAGCAAGCCTGGTGCGCAGGGAGAATGACGCGGTGATAGAAAATATCTGCCAGGTCTGGGGCATCGGGCCGTGGACGGTGCAGATGTTGCTGATGTTCAATTTCAGGCGGCCAGACGTCATGCCGGCGACTGACCTGGGTGTCCAGAAGGGTGTGCAGGTTATTTACAGTCTTTCAGAACTGCCATCGCCCGATGAAGTTGTGGCCAGAACCACCCATCTTTCCCCCTATCGAAGCGTTGCTTCCTTATATTTCTGGCGTGCGGCAGATACAGTTGTGTTGTCCTGAGCCGTTTTATTTCTTGAATCATGCGGCCGCAGGTCGCATCTTGGGACTAGCCCTCAAACAAGACATTGCCAATGCCGTGATCAATCTCCTCGAAAATTTCGTCCTGAAGCATGTTCAGATCGTTCGGCTCAACGCTGAGCTTGTGAAACTGAAAAAGGGCTCGTCGTCGGGCAGCAGTGAAGCAAAAGTAGAACTGAACCTGACGCCACGACTGATGCAGGCCGATGCGGGCGCAGAGCTGCCTTCTTACCAGGTCGCCGCTCGCCTGCGTTGCCAGGGGGGCGGGGAAGATCAAGACGGCCCGTCTTTTACCGCCACCGTTGGATACGAGGCGGTTTATCAGCAGATCACGGGTGAACCTGTGGATGTTGCAGTATTCACGGCCAACCACGCCAGCCTGACGCGTCAGTTGTACCCCTTATTGCAAACTGAGCTGAGAGGTTTGCTTTCACGACTGGGGCTGGAGCAGATCAATTTGCCGTTCGACCTGGCAGCCAAAGTTGAAAACGAATCAGAGAAGACAGTTCAGGTGTCGGGATCATTGCACTAAAAGGCAACCACCGTTAATCCCTCTCACGAAGAGTCGTTCCCAGACTCATCAGTTCCTGGCAGCGGGATTACGTTTGAAAACACGCTGTAAATACATCCCTGTACGCTCGGATGATTCATCCCTGAATCATACGGTTTTCAAACGTAATCCCGCTGCCTGGAACTGAGCGCGGGTAACAAACCGCAACCCAAATACACGGCAGAATCTCCACCTCCCCACCTTGGCACTCACCTTCGAACTGTGTTGGGGATGCCCTTCAAAAACCGTATGCGGCAGGGAGGCCGCATCCGAGTCTACAGGGATGTATTTACGACGGGTTTTTGAAGGGCATCTCCAATGCAGTTGCACGGGCGTGACCTTTAAAAACCTTATGCGGGATGGAAGCAGGTCAAAGGCGACGTGATGAAAGACACGAAGTGTCGTAATCAGGAGCCGACGCCGTCGCGGCCGCATCCGAATCTACAGGGATGTATTTGAGAATACCTAACGCCGCCAGCACCAGTGCCAGGGCTCGTAACAGACACCATGGCGATTGTTCCTGGGGTAGGAAAGGATAAATCCGAAATCAGCAGCGTTCTCGCTCAGCCATTCAAAAGCAGGGCTATCCTCGAATGGCTCTTCCAGTACATCGTAACCGGGTGTGGTGATGTCGATGGCATTGCCGGTGTGGTGCTCGCTGTAACCAGGTGCTGCGCTGACGGAAAGGATCTGCTCCATCGACTGGCCTTTTTCCAGCTTGCGACGCACAAGGCCGGCCTGGTAATCAACCGAGCGGAAGGCGGACACAGGCTGGATGATGATGTCATCCGCGCTGGCGGCTTTGACCATTTTTTTCCACGAATCAGCAGCCCCAGGCGTCATTTTCTGTTGCCTTTCGTAAATGTCTTTGCCGATTGAGGATAGTTTTACAGCTTCCGGTTGAAGGCGAAGCCGATGCAGAGCGCCGTAGTCACCCGGTATGCCGAGTTCTTTTCCGATATCCCTGACCATGCGTCCGAAACGGGTGGTACGCCTGATGATGGAGCGTGACCATCCTTTCCCGGATTGCCGGTAACCGCAATCCCTGAAAATCCCGGTCAGACTCTTGTTTGGGTGCGCACAGAGCCTTTTGAGTCCATAGCTGACAGCCAATCGTTCCAATGCGACGATGATTTTGCGGTGAACATCAGGGTTTGTGGGCGTCGCTATGTTCCATGGACCATCAATGGCAAGGCGACCCAGGTCCAGGCCGGCAACGGCAGCCGGTTGTCTTCCAAGCCTGGCTTCCAGCAAACAACGATCCGTCAGAATTTCGTTCAGCCTGGCAGTCGAAAACCTGAATTCGGAGCGATGTTTTGCGGACGAACTGATGCCATCTGCATCGATCGTTTCAAGAGGGCGAATGTAGATTTTTTGTTTCATCGCAAACCAGTGTTCTGGCAGGCCGAACAGGCATTATGCGTCAGGATGAAAAGATCGCCTTGAGAATATAAAAGAAAATCACGGCAAGAATTCCGCCCGCAGGTAAAGTCACCACCCAGGAAAGCATGATTTTCCCGACCACACCGAGGTTGAGAGCGCCGATGCCGCGCGCCATGCCTACTCCCAGAACTGCACCGACCAGGGTATGGGTTGTAGAGATCGGGATCCCGGTTCCGGAGGCCAGAACCACGGTCGTTGCAGTTGCAAGTTCAGCAGCGAAACCACGCGATGGTGTCAGTTCAGTGATTTTGCGCCCCACCGTCTTGATCACCCGCCAGCCATAAGTCGAAAGGCCGACGACAATACCGATGGCACCCAGCAGAAGAACCCAGGTTGCCAGGGGCGATTGTTGTGCAACTTCACCTGAACTGACAATGGAAACCACGGCAGCGACGGGGCCGACTGCATTGGCAACATCATTGGAGCCGTGCGCAAATGCCATGCCGCAAGCAGTAAAAATCATCAGGATGCCGAATATTTTTTCTACCGTGGTAAATCGAGACTCATCCTCTTCTATCTCCACGGTTTGAATTCGACTGATGCCCCAGATTCCGATTGTCATGGTGATTAGCCCGGCACCAATGGCCAGCAGGTAGGTCTGGGCTGTGGTGACCTCAATACCTACATGCGAGAGACCCTTGACCAGCGTAACCAGGGCCATGACAAAGCCGACCAGGAAGATGTACAAGGGCACATATCTCCGCGCTTTACCCAGAGGATCATCCGTATCCAGGATCAGTTTCTGAACACTCATGAACAACAGGAAAGCCATGACACCTGAGAGCATTGGAGAGATGATCCAGGAAATGGCGATTTGTCCAACCTGTCCCCATTGCACGGAATGGGCGCCAATACCCACCACGGCAAAACCCACGATGGCGCCAATGATGGAATGCGTGGTCGAGACAGGCCAGCCGCGATGAGAGGCAATCAATAACCAGGTGCCGGCTGCCAGCAGCGCAGCTAACATTCCAAAGATTAATATCTCGGGATTGCCGGAAATCGGCGTTGCATCAATGATTCCTTTGCGAATCGTCGCTGTGACATTGCCCCCGGCAAGAAATGCCCCGGCAAATTCGAAAATAGCAGCCACGACAATGGCTTGTTTCAGGGTCAGTGCTCGAGCCCCTACCGAAGTGGCCATGGCGTTGGCGACGTCATTAGCGCCGATGCCCCAGGCCATGAAAAGGCCAAATGCGGCGGCGAGCACTAAATACCAGATGGAGAACTCCATGGCCTTTCCTCTCGTTATTTCGCCAACATTAGCTGGAATCGACTGCCGACTCTTTGAGCCCGATCAGCTATTCCCCCGGTTTTGGAGATGATGTCGTATAGAAAAATGACATCGACAGGCGGGATCCCGCTCTCCAGTTCGAATAGCTGCTGTCGCAGTGAGACCTGTTGTTCGTCAGTATCCTGCTCAATGTCGTCCAACTCCTGCAGTTTCGCGTTGACCAGTTCGATTTCATTTGGACCGAAACCGGTCTCGATCAATTCGTCGAGCTGACAGATCGCTGAATAAGCGCTGTGGCAGGCGTCCGTGCACCTGACCACAAGGGCCCGAAAAGCATCTCGCAGGGGTTCGGGAAAATTCATTCGCCTGCCAATGATGAGACCTGCTGCGCTGCGCACGCCTCCTGCAACCCGATCCTGGAAGGCCAGCACCTCCAGTACGTCTCTGCGATCGACTGGCATAAACAGACTCTTGGGCAGGTGCAGCCGCAACTCTTTCTTGAGCAGGTCGGCTTCATTCTCACGCTCTATAATCATCAGGTGACGACGGTCCTGCTCGTCCTGATCTTCTGCCAGCATGGCATCAACAAATGGCTTGAATTCAGCTACACAGTCAATGACTTTCTCCATGTGTTTTTGAAGCGGTCGTACCGGCGAGGCACCGAATATTCCGCTCAGGTAACTCGTTGTCATTTGCTTCTCCAGTAGCTGAAATTCCAGGGGGTCCCTGATTATCAGTAGTTGTGGAGATATATCAAGACGTAATGACAAAAAGAACGAAACAATTTTGATGTCACCAAATTGAAATATTTTGGCTCTAATCTGAAACTTTGCCAGCGTTCCGGAGGCAACAATGCACAGGCTGCTTGGTTACAATCAGTGCCGTGACACCTGACGGCTTCCAACAAGAGGTGAGCGGATCCAGCAAGCACCACCGCTGGCGCTCCAGAAAAGACTCCCTGGCTCGCTGGACCATCGCATCGGGTGGGATCCTGGTCATTGCCGCCATCGGGATGATTTTCTTCTATTTGTTGTGGGTGGTTTTTCCGCTTTTTACGCCGGCTTCATCTGAAAAAATCTCAACGCCGGACCGCGTGTCGTGGGTCGCAAGCCAACCTGTCTGGCTTTCACTGGAAGAACAGAAGGAGGTTGGGTTCAGAATATCCCGGGAAGGCACTGCCCGTTTTTTCGAAATCACCTCCGGAGATTTGATCGAATCTTTCAGGCTGGATGTGGGTGATCAGGACCTGGTGCTTGCGGTTGGAAGTTCCGCTGGTCCCGATCAGGTGGCGCTTGTTAATTCGCAAGGTCAGGTCTATGTCCTGGCACACCGGTATTCGATGGATTACAGCCAGGGCGTTGACCAGCGGGTTGTGGTGCCGACGATCGAATATCCCTATGGCCCGGGTCCATTGATATCCGCTGGTGGTGCGGTTGTTGATATCGCCATGGTCGACGATGAACGCGAGTTGACCATAGCGGCCATCACCAAAGACGGCTTGCTGAGTGTCTATCGGGCCGAAAAGCGAGTAAACATGCTGACCGGAGAACTGGCGCTGGAAACAGCGAGCCAGTCTCGTCAACTGGAGATCTCTCCGACCACTGTCGCAGTAAGCGGCAATCGCTCCTGGATCTATCTCGGAGACCGTCCTGGCAATGTTCACCGCCTTGATCTGGATACCCTGGAGCATCGGCAAGCCCTGAAACTGTCCGGGGACGAAATCACCGAGCTAACCATGCTCCTTGGCGGAATTTCAGTGTTGGCAGGAGATAGTGAGGGCAGGATCAGGCAAGCCTTTCCTGTGCGCAGTGAAAATCAGGGCACGAACTTACAACTGGTTCGCGAGTTTCCCCCACAACCAGGGGCCATCCGGGAGATTGTTGCGGAGCCGCGACGTAAAGGATTTATCGCGCTGGATGCTCTGGGCAGGCTGGGCTTCTATCACAGCACTGCCGAAAGACGGGTGCTGGAAGTTGCGCTTGGTGAGAAAGCCGAGCGTGTCGGCCTGGCGCCTCGTGCCAATGGGATCCTGGTCGAAGGTCCAACGGGACACTTTGAGTTACAGGATATTGTGAACCCCCATCCCGACGTCTCCTGGTCCAACTTGTGGGAAAAGGTCTGGTACGAAAACTACCCTGAGCCGGATTATGTCTGGCAATCATCAGCAGCAAACACAGATTTCGAGCCCAAATTCAGCCTGACACCATTGGTGTTTGGAACACTCAAGGCAGCACTTTACGCCATGCTTTTTGCAATGCCCCTGGCGCTGATGGCTGCGGCTTATACAGCCTATTTCCTCGCACCGGCCATACGCGAGGTGGTAAAGCCGGCGGTTGAAATCATGGCCGCACTGCCAACGGTAGTCCTGGGTTTTCTCGCTGGTCTCTGGTTTGCGCCGTTTCTGGAGAAGCACCTGGCAGGAATTTTTATGGTGCTTTTGTTGGTGCCGGTGGGTGTTTTGGTTTTTGCGTGGGGATGGCATCGCTATAACGGACACTTCAAGCAAATGATCAGTGAAGGCACAGAACCCCTTTTGCTGATCCCTGTGATCGTGATTCTCAGCATGTTGGCCATCTGGTTGGCGGATCCCGTTCAGGGATTGGTTTTTGGCGGCGATTTGCGGACCTGGCTGACCCAGCAGGCAGGAATTGACTATGACCAGCGCAATGCACTGGTCGTGGGCTGTGCGATGGGGTTTGCTGTCATTCCGACTATTTTTTCGATTGCCGAGGATGCGCTCTACGGGGTTCCAAAGTCATTGTCGATGGGTTCGCTGGCCCTGGGAGCGACCCCGTGGCAGACCGTTCTCGGCGTGGTTCTGCCAACCGCCAGTCCGGGCATCTTCTCTGCCCTGATGATCGGATTCGGGCGCGCAATGGGTGAAACCATGATTGTACTGATGGCCAGTGGCAATACGCCCATCATGGATTGGAATGTGTTTGAAGGAATGCGCACCCTTGCGGCCAACATCGCGGTCGAGATGCCAGAGTCAGCGGTCAACAGCTCGCATTTCCGGGTATTGTTCCTGGCCGCACTGGTCCTGTTTGTTTTCACTTTCATCGTCAATACGGGCGCTGAGGTTGTGCGTCAGCATTTGCGACAGAAGTACTCCAGCCTCTAGGCACACACGATGATCATGCGACAGTGGATAAAATCAGGCGCACCATGGATCTGGCTCAATGCCGCCGCGGTTGCCATTTTGATTTTGCTGGTCGGCGGGCTTGTCAGCATGCTGGTGGCAAGGGGGTTCGCCCATTTCTGGCCGACACCGGTTGATCGCTACGTCTATGACGATCGATCGAATGAACGCATGACCCTGATGGGACAGGTTCGGGATCGTGAAACCATCAGCCTGGCGCGCCTTCAGGAGTCCGGGGCAGCCATCGAAAGTGATGCCAACGAAATAGAGCGCATTTTGTTGAAAATCGGCAACCGCGATCTTGAAGACCAGGATTTCCGATGGATACTCACCCCCAATATCCGGCAGCAAACCCGCCCCCTGAGTGCGGTTGTGGTTGAACGTGCCGAGTGGGGCGTTTTTATCGGTTATGTGCGCGGCCTCAGACGCGATGGCCAGCTACTGCAAAGCAGCGATGTGTGGGAAGAATTCCAGGCGGGAATTGAACAGACTGCAGGCCTGAGGGCGAACATTCGTGAAATTGAGCGCGACCAGGTTGGCAAAATCAACCACCGAATGGAGCAACTGCGGTTACAGGAAAGGCGTCTTCTGCTCGATGAGGTATCAGCTACGGAACCATTTTCGGAAATAGAGTTGGAGCGCAACGCGCTGGAAGCTGAGTATCTGAAATATGAAGCCCGGCTGACTTCACTGTACGAGCAAATTCAGAAAGACACCGTCATTCTTGAGACTGCTGAAGGTGAGCAGGTGCAGCTCAGCATGGCTGACGTTGTTAAAGCCTGGCGTCCAAACGATATGAGTTTCAGCCACAAGGTCATGCATTTCTTTGGCGCTTTCTGGGCGTTCGTTTCAGAGGAACCTCGTGAGGCAAACACTGAAGGTGGGATATTCCCGGCCATATTCGGAACGGTGCTGATGGTTTTTATCATGACTGTCGTGGTTTTTCCGTTCGGGGTAATAGCAGGAATTTATCTGCGTGAGTATGCAAAGCAGGGTTTGCTCACCCGCACAATCAGGATTGCAGTCAGCAACCTGGCTGGCGTGCCTTCCATCGTATACGGTGTCTTTGGCCTGGGATTCTTTATCTATGCGGTCGGTGGCACCATCGATGAATTGTTCTATGAAGAAGCGTTGCCCATGCCAACGTTTGGAACCGGCGGGCTGTTCTGGGCTTCACTCACCCTGGCACTATTAACGCTTCCGGTCGTCATCATCTCCACAGAAGAGGGTTTGTCCCGAATTCCGTCATCTTTACGCCAGGGCAGCCTGGCACTGGGCGCAACCCGGTGGGAAACGCTGTGGCGAACAGTGCTGCCGGTGGCCAGCCCGGGAATAATGACCGGCTTGATTCTTGCTGTGGCCCGGGCCGCAGGAGAAGTCGCGCCTTTAATGCTGGTTGGTGTGGTCAAGCTGGCGCCATCACTCCCGGTTGACGGACAGTTTCCGTTCCTGCACCTTGAACGCAAATTCATGCACCTTGGTTTTCATATCTATGACGTCGGATTCCAGAGCCCGAATGTGGAAGCAGCACGTCCACTGGTTTACGCTACCGCAATGCTGCTTGTTTTGGTCACGTTACTTCTGAACGCTGCGGCAATTCGACTTCGAAACCGTCTGCGCGAGAGATACAAAGGACTCGAAACTTGAACCAGGAAAGGGAACTGCCTTTGCATACATCTGCGGCTGCCGATACAGCTGCCGATGACAATGCACAGATTGAGCTTCAGGTTGAAAGTCAGCAAGAGTCTGAGCAGGACGTGGTTGCGGTGACGGTGCGTGATTTAAATCTTCACTACGGCAAGGTGCAGGCCTTGCGGGATATCAATCTTGATATTCCGGAAAAACAGGTGACCGCTTTCATTGGCCCCAGCGGCTGTGGAAAATCCACGCTGCTGAGGTGTTTCAACAGGCTAAATGACCTGATTCCCAATTGTGTGATCCAGGGTGAAATAACGGTCAATGGACGAAACGTCCATGACGCGTCGGTCGATGTAGCTGAATTGCGTCGCAGTGTTGGCATGGTTTTTCAGAAACCGAACCCGTTTCCCAAATCAATTTTTGAAAATGTCGCCTATGGCCTCAGGATCCAGGGCATCAAGCGTAAGCAGCAACTCGATCGGGCGGTCGAGAGTGCCCTGAAAGGTGCTGCTTTATGGGAAGAGGTAAAGGATCGGCTGAATGAGTCTGCTCTCGGCCTGTCCGGCGGTCAGCAGCAACGGTTGGTGATTGCCCGCGCGATTGCGGTTCAACCCAAAGTCATCCTCCTGGATGAACCATGTTCTGCACTCGACCCGATTTCCACCCTCAAGGTCGAAGAGCTGATAAATGAACTCAAGGCGCAATTCACAATCATAATTGTGACGCACAACATGCAGCAGGCGGCCCGGGTTTCAGATAAAACCGCGTTTATGTACCTGGGCGAAATGGTGGAGTATGACAATACCGACCAGGTGTTTACCAACCCTCGTAACAAGCGCACTGAGGACTACATCACCGGAAGGTACGGTTAAGTCATTCTGTCCGCCTGATTCTGTCCGCCTGATTTGGCAGTTTCTTGCATCACGGCGCATGGCGCGATAATTTTGTAAACAGGCTGCTTTGAAAGGGAACTCAAAAGATGGACAAGCTCAATCTCGGTCAACACATCTCCCAGCAGTACAATGCGGAACTCGAAGAAGTTCGCAGCAACGTTCTCCAGATGGGCGGCGTGGTTGAAGAGCAGCTTCGTTTCGCCACGCTTGCCCTGGTCAATGGGGATTCCGAGCTGGCTGCGCATGTCGTTCAAAATGACGTTCGGGTGAATTCATTCGAAGTTGAGATTGACGAGGAATGCACCCGTATCCTGGCTCTGCGCCAGCCGGCGGCATCCGACTTGCGGCTTGTCATGGCGGTCATCAAGACCATCACTGACCTGGAGCGAATCGGCGATGAGGCCAAGCGTGTGGCCAAGATGGTTGTGGAAGATTCCAGCGGGTCGATGCGCAGTGAAGTTCGTCAGGAAATAGAACACATGGCAACGCTGGTGCGGCAGCAACTGAGGATGGTACTTGACGCTTTCGCTCGTACAGACGTCGAAACGGCGGTCGAAGTGGTCAAGGCGGATGCCAAGGTCGACAACAAGTACCAGTCCATTACCAGGCATCTCATGACTTACATGGCCGAAGATGCAAAGAACATTCCCGACATTCTGAAAATATTATGGGCGGCCCGTGCCATGGAGCGAATGGGTGACCGCTGTGAAAATATCGCCGAGTATGTGTTTTACCTGGTGCATGGCCGTGACATTCGTCACACCAGCCTCGATGAGGTCATGGAACAGCTCAGCACAGTCAAATCCTCCTGAATCATCAGGCCGGTTTGGCGGCAGCTCATCAGATTGCCGAACTGTCCATACCTGACTCTCCGTCCAGTTTGCACCGTGTTTGCGAGCGTGGCGTGCTCGAATGACACATAAAAAAAGGGCCGGTTTCCCGGCCCTTTTCATGGTTTCGACTTTTTCAGTCTTTTACGTTTACTGACCACCTGATACCTGGTGGGTCCAACCGTCGGTCCAGTCACTCTGGCCGTCGAATCCACCACGGTAGAATGTGTTGTCGAAGAACTCATTGCCGGTGATTTCAGCAATGTTGACACTGTTTCTCAATGCCCGGGAGTTTGCATTGGGCATGTAACCATTCAGTTGCGGATTTGCAGACTCATTATTTTCGAATGCGTTGCTGTTGAAGAAATCTCCAACCGAATAAGGCGCATCGTCGCCATCGACAAAGTCAGTGCCGCAGTTGATGATCACACCATTGAAAGAACTCACATCGGTATTCGGTGAAGCAGGTGTGCCTGCTGCATCGTAAGTCGCCGGGGCATCATTCCACTGGATACAGCCAATTGGAAAGCCATCGACAATGGTGTTGTATATATTTCCGCCTGAACCGTCCTTGAACTGGATGCCAGAGTCACCATTGCCATTGCCCAGGAAGGTGTAATTGGCCACGGTCGGGGTAGCACGAGGCATGGCGTCAAAGCCGTCCGGGTTGCTGGCGCCCTCGATACCGAAGCCTTCACCGAACCCTTCGCCATGAATCACCAGGCCGTATTGCAGGTGACCGGTGTAACCAAGATCCCAGTCGACCGCGTCGTCACCGCCTTCGGTAACAACCATGTATTTAACGTTAACTGTGCCGCCGAAAAACTCAGCGCCATCGTCCTGGCCACGGTACGCCTGCAGGTGATGAACTTTAGTGCCAGCGCCCACGCCCTGGAAAGTAAAGGAATTTACTTCGGCATTTGGCTGGAATTCAATTCCCGCGTAACGAACCTGGAAATAGCTGACTTCGCCACTGGAGTCATATGGGTCATCGCCTCCAAAACGCTGGCTCTGGTCGAATTCCGAGAAGCAGTTGAACGGGGCTTCCGGGCATGCATTGGCAGGTGCGTTTCCGGAAATGACAAGGCCGCCAACATCTCCGGGGTTTGGGCTGCCGAATTCAGCACTGAAGCCATCCTGGGGACTTGTCAGCACGATAGGGGCAGTTGGTGTGCCATTGGCATAGATCTGTGAGCCAGGGCTGATATAGAGGTAGTCAGCAGACTGTCCGGCACCGATCATAACCGTACCTGGTTCAATCCAGATGGTTGCCGAATTGGCGTTGTCATCACCAACCCGAACCAGGCCATCAAGAACCCATGTGATCTCGTTCGTCAGGACGATATCATCGGTAATCACGCCACTCAGTACGCAACCACGAGGCACCAGTCCCAACGGGGTTGAGAACGCAGGACAACTGGAGAACTCCTCCCTGTAAACGCAGCTTTCGGCTGGTCCGTCCACGGGTCGAAGATCACCCAGGTCTGAATCCGGGAAGCCGGAATCGTCATTCATATCCAGGTTTACAGACAGGCTGTTACAGGAATTCAAAGTCACCGAAGCTGTGCCAACTGAAACACCCTGCGCTGGGTCGAAGTCACCGGCAAATTCGCCACCTGAATACAGGAGGATGTCCACGTCGTTACGCTCAAACTCATGTTCCAGGAACGGTGAGAACAGAATCAGCCAGACCGGCTCGTTGTTTTCGTCGTAGGTGAACAACGCGCCAAAAAACAGTGTTGAACCATCTGCCTGGGGCGCTGAAAGCACGGAAATACCGCGTCCATCTGCCGATGGTGAGAAATAGTTACCGTCAAAAACGTCGCTCCACTTGACCGCCGCGCTTGCTGAGCCAGCAAACATAAAGCCGGCGATCGCACAAAGCAGCGCAAGTCGTCGCAATGAAATCTTCACTATATTTCCCTCCGGGATTTGAAAAAGTATTTTTGGATTGAACAATGACCATTGGTTGGTCATGGTGACCCGTACAGTAACGGGCATTTGTTACAGGAATATTGCGTTCCGGATGTGAATATGACGTTGGTGTTTCAGTAAGACCACTGCAGTCCCAGTGAGAGCTCACGACCCAGCTCGAATTCACGTGTAATTTCTTCTCCCTGGGTGAATTCGACTCGTGGATTGAGAATGTTTCGCAGCTTTAATGTGAACTGCCAGTCTTCCCTGAAACGCAATTTGTAGACAAAATCCAGTTGTGGAAAGGGTTGTTCATAAATATCCGGTTGGCCCAGAACCCCTGCCTGGGTAATTCGTTCGCCGAATTCGTTGTAAAGCAGGGTCCATTCATGTGGACTGTCAGGGTTGTTATAGCCCACCTGGAAATTAACAACCCATGGTGATTGCCCCTGTAGCGGTCGGTCGGGGTTTGTCTGGGTTGTCAGGCTGGTATCAATTTCAACCTCTGAATCGATCCAGGCATAGTTGAATGCGATGTAGTAGTTCTCCCAGTTAAACGGTCCGACCGGGCCAAGGCTGAAGTCGTCCAGCCAGTTGAGCCAGCTGACATCCTCAATCCAGCCCAGCGACTGTGAATAATCGAATTCGACACCGGAAAGATCGGCTGCAAGTGCGTTCTGGAGTGTAATGATTCGCGCTGAGCCGCCCGATGAAAAAGTCTTTTCAATCGGGTTGGTGAATTCCTTGTAGAAAATCGCCACTGAAAAGCTCTCGCTGGGTGAAAAATAGTATTCCCAACGCAGGTCGTAGTTGGTCAGTTCTGCCGTGACCAGGTCCGGGTTGCCGACGGTGACAATGTCGAGCAAGGGGTCCAGGTAAGGTGCCGGAGACAGCTCGCGAAAGTCCGGCCGGTTGAGCGATTCGGCGTAGGCCGCCCTGATCTGGGCATTGGCACTGTAGGCCCAGGTAACGGCCGCTGACGGCAGCCGATCAACCTGGTCGATTTGGCCGATCACCGGAGGTGCGCTGGGGTTAGACAGATCGGCAGTGATAACCTCCTGCTGATTGTCCTCTTTTCGCAGGCCTGCTGAAACACGAATCAATCCATCAAAGCCTGTCCAATCCAGGTTCATGTACATTGATTCCAGCGCCTGGGTTGCGGTGTAGGTGTCTGTTGCGCGGGTCGATTCTCTCAACTGCAGTATGGATGGATCAATGTATTCGGGTGTAAACAGCTCGGAGTAGGACAATGTGCGCAAGTCGTTTGGAATTCTGCCCTGGAAAGCAAATGTCCTGATGCTGGCATCACGATCACGCTCCAGGTCGCCGTATCCGCCACTGATGGCCAGCAGGTTTCGCCCAAACGTCAATGGCAAAGTGGTGTCCATCGACCAGTTACTCAGATTGTCTTCAAGGCTGGACCAGCCCTGTTCGTTGCTGTCGGCACGGGTGGAAACCAGGTATTCGCCGTCCTCGTCATCATCGTCACGGCGATAACGGCGTGTGTTCGGCTCGTCCCGGGTCGCCGTGGCATCGGTGTACTGCCAGTTGAGTGACCAGTCCTCGAAAGGCAGGGCATGGGAGCCTACAGCCTGGTATGAAAGGAGCTCATTTTCGATCCACTGAAACAGGTAACGTTGCAGGACCTGGTTATCCTCGACGCCTTCGGTGAGCTTGGTCTCGTCAGTTGTCTGTCGCAGCAGCATGGCATTGAAGCCCACCTCCTGCCCTTCACCGAATTCAATTCCCGTGTTCGCAAACAGGCCTGTGTCGATCCTGTTGATGGTTCGGTATACGTCGAACTCATCAGCAAGTTGCAGACCGTTACCACTCGATACAGCGCTGAATTCTCTCCTGACTTCCTGCACATTCCCCCATTCATTGTCATACTTCAGGGCTGTCAGAAATCCCCAGCGATAGCCGTCACCAAATTCAAAAGAGTTGCCGTATTCACCGGCAACGCTGAAATTAGGCGGGATGCTTTTTGTGATCAGGTCATAGGTGCTGCCGGCAGCAAGATCTTCGCCGTACACTTCAATCTCTTCAGGGGTGAATCCGTCAGGGTTTGTGAAAGACCTGGGTCTCAGGAACTGGCCATCTGCAATCGCCTCGGCCAGCGAAACGGGCAGATCCCGGGCACCGTCATCAAAACCCAGCCAGTCGGTGTCACTGCCCTTGTAACTCAAACCATCCTCGAATGTGGTGTTACCCCTGTAGCCAAGACTCATGCTGAACCCGGCGGTTTCTTCGGACGGGAATGAAACGGTTCGCAGCTGTACCGTGCCACCACCAAACTCTGCGGGAAGGTTTGCAGAGGCTGTCTTCTGCACCACAACGGCCTCGATCACCCCTGTAGGGAATAATGATAAGGGCACGACCCGGCGAGTCGGGTCCGGACTGGGAATCACGGCATCATTGAGTAACACGCTTGAATAACGCTCACCCAGGCCGCGCACATAAATGTACTGTCCATTGACCAGGGTAAGCCCGGTCACTCGCTTGAGTGCCCCGGCAGCGTCCGAGTCACCCGCTCGCGAAATCTGTTCGGCACTCAGGACATCAGTCACGCCATCCGATTCGCGGCGTTCAGCCAGAACCGAGGCAAGCGAGCCGGATATAAACGGGGCAACCACAACGAATTCAGGCAATTCAGAGCCCGCGGGGATCAATTCGAGGTTGACTTCCGCTGTATCAGCTGAAGCCACCTGCAGTTCGTCACGTGTAAATGTGTTGTAGCCGGAATGCAGCACCGAGAGTGAATATGTGCCAGCTGGAACATTGATCGTGAAACGGCCCTGTTCATCGCTTCGAATTTGTTCAGTGATGCCGCTGATGAAAATTCGTGCACCCGCAATGGCAGCACCATCGTCCGCGCTGGTCAGGATTCCGAATATCGTTCCCGGGTCGCCGTCGATTTTGTCGCTCTGTTGGTTGGTTCGCTCATCTGCCAGGTCATCCAGATGCGAACTTTCCTCCTCGTAGAGAGCAGAACCACCGCCGGAAATATCAACAATCCATTGCGCCACTTCGTCCTGAGTCACGATCACCTGCTGCTCAAGCACAACACTGTCCTGAACACGAAGCTCCAGTTCGTGAATGCCGGGATCGAGCACCAGTTGTGCGACGCCGTTTTCGCCGGTCAGGGTCTGCAGTTCATCATCGACCAGTACTTCCACGTTGTAGACCGGTGAACCCTCATTGAACACGTAAAGGGTGAATTCACCGGATTGTGCCCAGGCCGATATCGCTACCAGCAGCAAGAGCGCCGATGCCAGTGACGCAAATGATTTTAGAGACATTTCCAGGAATCCTCGCTACATTCCTCAATGGCTCTGCGCAGTTCGGTCGCCTTGCGAAACAGGTCTGGGCGCGTCAATTGGGCAAGGTTGTTCTCAGCAGAACTGAATTCTCCAATCTTGAACTGTGCGTATGCCAGAGCATAGCGAAGATCCTCGTCTTCGAGCAGGCCGACACGATAGAGCGGAGTTTCCATGCTTGCTGCCTGCTCAAAATTTCCCAGCTCAAGCAACAAGGCCATTCGCTGTCGGAATTTTTCCGGTTGGTCCTGCAACTGACCATTTAAAGCAAGGGCCCTGTAGGTTTGTCCGGCGCGTCGGTAAAGTTCGGCTGCTTCTCCCATCAGGGATGGCTCAAGCAATGCTGCCTTGTGAATCAGGTCTGCAGCAGCGCTCATCTCCTCGCGGGCAATGTAGACGTGAGCGAGCGATTTTTTCACATCAACACTGTCGGGAAAGAGCAGCTGTGCCAGCTCCAGGAAAGTGGCGGCCTCATTCAGTTCACCGCTGGATCGCATTGCTGTTCCCAGGGCGACATAATCTTCCAGTGTGCCTTCGCTGGTCTCGAGATAGAGCCGGCCAAGTTCGGATGCTTCCTGGAACAGGCCCAGGTCGACAAGATAAAACACCTTGCGCCTGGTAAATGTGTCGTTCTCCGGGAACAGCTCACCAGCCTGGTCCAGGGTCGCCAGGGCCCAGTCGAATTCATCCAGCAGCCAATGGCACTGCGCTCGCATGTGATAAACGGAAGCGACACGTTCTACGGCTGGTCCGGCACTGTCCAGGGCATCCAGGGTCCCCCGGTAATCTTCCAGCTCAAAATTCACCTGGGCCAGGTAGATAAAGACCAGTGAATCAGGAGCCTCGGTGTTGGCGGCTTCCATCAAAGCATCGCGTGCCGGTTCGAGTTCCTTGCGCCTCAGGTGAGCCAGCCCTCGCAGGGTGTAATAACGCTGCAGGTCCAGCTCTTCCTGGTTCAGGTCCACCTGGTCCAGGGCAATGATGGCGCGCTCGTAATTGCCGTCACGCAACATCAGGGCGGCGAGATCAAGGTAGTTGACCTCGGCATCCTCGTTTTCATCGGCCGCAAAACCAATATGCAACATGCCAGAGAGCATGATGGCCAGGCCAATCTTCAGGATGAGGTTTTGTTTGCGCTTCATGGCCAACTCGAAATCAACTCAGGTCAAACCGGATGCGCTGTCTGGCCCAGGAGCGCACGGCCTGGCCCTGGTAAAGCGCAGGGTCAAAACGCCACTGGCGTATTCCGGCCAATGCAGCTTCATCAAAGGCTCCTTCCGGGTAGGATTCGACAACTTCCACCTGCTCGATCTCGCCGGTCAGGCCAATCAGGAGGGAAAGCACGACATAGCCTTCAAGTCCCTGTGCCCTGGCACGCGGGGGATATTCCATTGGAGACTGATAAGTTGCCCTGGGGGCCTCGTCAACCGTATCGTCGGTCATGACCATGCCGCTGCCGTCTCCAAGCAGATCGCCATCCATGCCCATCATGTCATCGGCTGAGAATCCCGGCAGGCCCATGTCGACGCCAGACAGCGATGTATCCAGGCCCGTCAGTGGCGCTGGCGGCGCTGTTGGCTGTCGCCTTGGCTTGGGCTTCGGTTTTGGCTTCCGGACCTGTTTTTCTTCAGGTGGTTTCTTCCGTTCA
>DATFLY010000163.1:0-27780 GCA_035267185.1 Lysobacterales bacterium
CCTGCCCTGACGCAACGCTGAGAGGTTACAGCCCTGGGGCAATCACGCTTTTCTGATCCAAGGAAAACATCCTTGAACTGAACCATTCCGGCATTGGTAAACAGCAGGGTCGGATCATTTGCGGGCACAAGTGGGCTTGACGAGACCACCTCGTGTGATTTTGACGCGAAATATTCCAGAAAATCGCGCCTGATATCAGCCGTTGTTTTCATTCACATACCCGGTGCGTGCACAGAAGAATACGTGGTGGCATTTGAGTGCTTCTAAACCCCGTAATCGAACTACAGACTGCTAAGCGCATCCATTGCCTGATCGTGCGTAAACCCACGGTTTAACAGGCGACGATAATACTTCGCCCGGGACTCATAGTCATTCGCTGTATCATTCTGGCGATCGAGCCACTGCCCAGCCAGTTCACGCCAATCAATGCCAGCCTCATCAAGGCTTTGTTCAACCACCGCCTCAGCCACCGCGCGACGTGAAAGCTCCGCACGAATCTTTCTGGGCCCCTGAAGCTTCATCACTCTCGATCGTATAAAAGCCGCTGCGAAACGACTGTCGCAGAGCATCCCTTCATCAAGCAGAAGCCGTACAGCGGATTCCAACTGATCACTGTCCGGCCACTTGTTTTTCAGCTTGCGCCTGAGTTCGCCCTCAGAATACTCTCGTCGAGCCAATAATCTGCAGGCGTATGCGAACTCCTCGCTCATCGCGATCCCGGGCTGTCGTCAGGCTGAGAATTCAGTTGAATTGTGACGGTCTTGTGAACCTCACTTCTCGGCAGTTGCTTCCTCGGCTTCAACGGCAACGGCTTTTTCTTCCTTTTCAGGCATCAGGGCAGCACGGACTTCCTTATGGATGGTGTCCGCCATTTTCGGATGATCCTTGAGGAATTGTCGGACATTCTCTTTGCCCTGGCCAATGCGTTCGCCCTTGTAGCTGTACCAGGCACCGGATTTGTCGACGATGTTGTTGGCCACACCCAGCTCGATCAGTTCACCTTCGCGTGAAATACCCTGGCCGTAGAGAATCTCAAATTCTGCCTGCTTGAAAGGCGGCGCCATCTTGTTTTTTACCACTTTCACACGGGTCTGGTTACCAATCACCTCGTCGCCCTTCTTGAGCGCACCAATGCGGCGAATATCCAGGCGCACCGAGGAATAGAACTTCAGAGCATTACCACCCGTGGTTGTTTCCGGGCTGCCAAACATGACACCAATCTTCATGCGAATCTGGTTGATGAACACCACCATGCAACGGGAACGATTGATGTTGCTGGTCAGCTTACGAAGCGCCTGTGACATCAACCGGGCATGCAGACCAACATGAGAATCACCCATGTCGCCTTCGATTTCGGCTTTGGGGGTGAGTGCTGCGACAGAATCCACCACGATGATATCCACCGCTCCGGAGCGAACCAGCATGTCGGTAATTTCAAGCCCCTGCTCGCCGGTATCAGGTTGTGAAACCAACAGGTCCTCGACATTGACACCCAGCTTTTCTGCATATGACGGATCAAGGGCGTGCTCGGCATCAACAAATGCCGCTGTTCCGCCGGCTTTCTGGCATTCCGCCACGGCATGCAGGGTCAGGGTGGTTTTACCGCTGGATTCCGGCCCGTAAATTTCGACCACGCGTCCCCGTGGAAGCCCGCCGATTCCAAGCGCGGTATCAAGGGTAAGCGATCCGGTTGAAACCACCTGAACGTCATTGGCGGCAGTACCATCACCCATACGCATGATGGCGCCCTTGCCGAATTGACGCTCAATTTGTGTAAGGGCTGCTGTCAAAGCCTGTTTTCTGTTGTCGTCCACTGATTCCTCTCCTGAATTAATTCGATGTTTTTATGTGATCCGCCGGATTTTTTTGCATTATGACACAGCGTCACAAGCACATTCACGACGTATTCCCATCCACGTACTTCGATCACCGATTTCTGACAGTTATCCGTGCCATTTACCGATGATTTCGATTATTTCAGGAATCGTTCTCAAATCCTGATAACGTCATTTATTGATCTTTGACCAGGGAAAACAGTCGCTCAAGTGCGTGTTCCACGGTCTGCCTTCTCACCGCTTCCCGATCACCATCAAACCGGCAGCACTCACTGACAATCTTTTGATCCACTGACCAGGCAAACCAAACGGTGCCGACCGGCTTTTCATCGCTTCCTCCATCCGGCCCGGCCACTCCGGTGACCGCGACACTGACCTGGACCGGTGCATTTGCTGCTGCACCTTCTGCCATGGCCTCGGCAACCTCGCGACTGACTGCGCCAAATTCAAGCAGCAGTTTCTCATCAACGCCCAGCATTTGATTCTTGGCCTCATTGCTGTAAGTGATAAACGCCCGCTCAAACCATGCCGAACTACCCGGAACGTCTGTACAGACCTTCGAGATCCAGCCGCCCGTGCAGGATTCGGCCGCAGCCATTTTCCAGCCATTTGCCACCAACTGCTCTGCCAATCGAACCACCAGATTATCAACTGAGTCCGTCAAAATAGCGCCCTCCGGAAAAACCCATCAGCATCACCTTCATCAGAAACCAAGCTTAAGTTACACTTGCCCAGATGTCCTCGTCATCTTCTTCCAGCAAAAAACAGCACACCCCACTGATGCAGCAGTATCTCGGCATTAAAGCCGAGTACCCGGACACGCTGGTGCTGTTCCGAATGGGCGATTTTTACGAGCTCTTCTATGAAGATGCTCGCCGCGCCGCTGCGCTTCTGGACATCACGCTCACAACGCGAGGCGAGTCGGCTGGCGCGCCCATCCCAATGGCAGGCGTGCCCTATCACGCGGTTGACAATTACCTTTCACGGCTTGTGCGTAAGGGCGAGTCGGCAGCAATCTGCGAGCAAATCGGTGACCCTGCAGCAAGTAAGGGCCTGGTCGATCGCCAGGTGGTCCGCATCGTGACCCCTGGAACCCTCACGGAAGATGCATTGCTGGATGCGGGCCGGGAGAGCCTTCTTGCAGCCGTGGCAAATCATGAAGGTCAGATGGCAATCGCCTGGCTTGATCTCTCATCAGGATTATTCAGGGTTCGCGAGGTGGAATCTCCAGACGCCCTGGAAACCCAGCTTGAACGCCTCAAACCCGCTGAATTGCTGATTGAGGAAGGTCAGGCTCAACCGGAAAACACCGAATCAGCAATCAGGACCAGACCGCCCTGGGTGTATGACCTTGATCAGTCGCGCCGTATTCTGTGCGAACAGTTTTCAACTGCCGGGCTGGACGGATTCGGAATCGAACACCGGCCGGCGGCAACCATCGCCTCAGGCGTGCTGCTTGATTATATTCAGGAAACACAAAAGGCATCCGTTCCACATCTTCGGCCTCTGTCGCTCGAGCTCAATGACGCTTTCCTTGGGCTTGACGCAATAAGCCGGCGCAACCTCGAACTTGAAAGCACTCGCTCTGGCGACCAGAAAGCCACCCTGATTGGCATCATGGACCGTGCGAAAACCGCCATGGGACGGCGGCGCCTGCGCCGCTGGGTCACCAATCCCGTCCGCAGCCATAAGCTGTTGACCGATCGCCATGGCGCAATCGAAACCCTGATCACCAATGACCTGTGGGAACCGCTCAGAGAGCTACTGACCGGCCTTGCAGACGTTGAACGGATTGTTTCCAGGATTGCCATCGGCACTGCAAAGCCCCGGGATCTCACCTCATTAAGGGAAGTGCTTGATCGCACCCCACGAGTAAAAGCCTGTCTTGATGAGGCTTCCCCTGACCTGGAAGATTCAATCCACGAGGTTTTGGGTATACTTCCTGAAACCACATCCACCCTTGAGCTGCTGGAAAAGGCAGTCGTGGAAGAACCACCCGTGGTTTTGCGGGACGGTGGTGTCATCGCAACCGGCTACGACGAGCAGCTGGATAAACTCAGGGGAATCTCGGAGAACGCCAACCAGTTCCTTCTTGAATACGAACAGGAGCAACAGAAACACACAGGGATCGCTAACCTGAAGGTGGGCTACAACCGTGTTCATGGTTACTACATTGAAATTGGCCACGCTCATTCGGACAAGGTTCCAACCGAGTACACCCGGCGCCAGACCCTGAAGGCAGCGGAACGCTACATCACTGAAGAGCTGAAAACTTTTGAAGTCGAGGTCTTGACCAGCAAGGAACGAGCCCTGGCGCGCGAGAAGCGTTGTTATGCCGATGTGATTGAAAAACTTCAGGCAGAACTCATGCCATTGCAGGCACTGGCCGACCTGCTTTCGCGCCTCGATGTGATTTGTACATTCGCCGAACGGGCACAGGCATTGGGCCTGACCAGGCCGAAACTGTCCACCAATAACGGGATTGAAATCCTCGCAGGACGACACCTGGTTGTCGAACAGAACCAGGATCAGCCATTCACGCCCAATGACATTGCACTGGATGATGACACCCGCATGCTGGTCATCACCGGCCCCAATATGGGCGGCAAATCGACTTATATGCGCCAGGTGGCACTGATCGTCATCCTGGCCCACGCCGGCAGCTGGGTGCCCGCCGATGAGGCTGTAATCGGACCAATCGACCGTATTTTTACCCGCATCGGCGCAGGCGACGATCTGGCACGTGGACGCTCGACTTTCATGGTTGAAATGTCGGAGACGGCGAACATTCTCAACAATGCCACAACCAACAGCCTGGTCCTGATGGATGAGGTGGGTCGAGGCACCAGCACCTATGATGGCCTGTCCTTGGCATGGGCCTGTGCGGCCTACCTGACCCGGCATGTGGGTGCGTATACCCTGTTCGCCACCCATTACTTTGAAATGACACGCCTTGCTGAACTTGAGCAGCGGGTTAAGAATGTCCACCTTCAGGCCGTCGAGCACAAGGACAGGATTGTCTTCCTGCATTCGGTTCAGGAAGGCCCGGCCAGCCAGAGTTACGGACTCCAGGTTGCCGCCCTGGCCGGCATCCCCGGCAGCGTTCTGACAGATGCACGTTCCAGGCTTCGGCAACTTGAAAGCGCCCGGGATGCAAACACGCCGCAGATGGGCTTGTTTGATCGCCAACCGGAGCCTGAGCCGGAAGAGGCCAAGCCCGACCCATTGCGCGAGCAGTTGGAAGCCCTCTCCCCGGATGAACTAACCCCCCGCCAGGCGCTGGACCTGGTTTATCAATTGGTGGAATCTACAAAAAAGTGAATTGCACATCATAACGGTGGCTACAGGGTGTTACTTCACGACACGCGATAAATACATCCCTGTAGCTCTTTTCCGACTTCCCTGTCTCCAAAGGTCGTGAAGTAACACCCTGCAACCACCTCCAAACGTTGGGAGCACGCCCTGTGACTCTGATCAAGACATTCTTGAGCCTCATAGCCTGAGGAAAAACCCACTCTGGTCGAGAAGACGAACCGTCACCGATGTATGCAGCACCTCAAGACTGTTAACTTTTTCCACGGCGGTCCGATCACCTTGGGACGAGGAGGATTTCGCTCGAAAACCGTATGATTCAGGGACGAATCATCCGAGCCTACAGGGATGTATTTATGGCGTGTTTTCGAACGAAATCATGCTCGCCCTAGGCCAAATTCAAGGGGCAGGTTACTGATTTCTTCAACGCCTAGTTCTTTTTGCGAATAAAGTCGACGATCTGCCTTCGTTGACGCTTGTCCGGGCGACGCTGACGGTCAGTTCGGGCCTCGCGAGCGATCCGACGTTGCTCGTTGGCCTCTTCACGTCGCTGGATGCTGTCGGGATCTTCCGTGTATTTTTCCTGGGCCAGCGTCGCAGAAACTCGCCGGTCACCCAGTTCGTTGACGGTCACAAGGTATTCTTCTTCGCCGCGCTTAATCGACAACTCATCGTCGATTGAAAGTTGCCTGCCCGGCTTGACCCTGCTGCCATTGAGGCGGACCTTGCCGCCCCGAACAGCTTCCCTCGCGATGCCGCGAGTCTTGAAAAAACGCGCGGCCCACAACCACTTATCAACGCGGATCCCGTCAGTCACGATGCTTCACTAGTTGTCAGCATCCTCATCTTCATCCGAGACGCTGGGCTGACTGCCTGCCTTCTCGCCAAACAACAGGGTGTTAATCCTGCGGACAAACCCTGCAGGATCTTCCAGCTGGCCGCCTTCAGCCAGCACAGCCTGTTCATAGACCAGGGTTGCCAGGTCATCGATGGATTCGGCGGGCTCAGCATTAAGCAAACGGGTAACCAGGGGATGCCCCGGATTCAGTTCAAGGGCCGGCAGGCTGGCAGGTACTTCCTGGCCGGCCTGTTCCAGCATACGCTGCATATGAAGTGCCATCTGGTCTTCTGACAGGACCAGGCAAGAAGCCGAATCGGTCAGGCGATGACTAAGGCTGACACCGCTCACGCGATCACCAATCACCTTGCTGATTCGTTCCAGCGCCTCCTTGTTCTCTTCCTCAGCAACAGCCTCGTCAGGCTTTTCAACGCCCGCAATGCCGGACAGGTCAATGGCACCCTTTGCGACAGACTGCATTCGCTTGCCATCAAATTCATTGAAGTAACCCATCATCCATTCGTCGATGCGATCGGACATCAGCAGAACTTCGATGCCGTTTTTCCGGAAAATCTCCAGTTGCGGGCTGCCCGCGGCCGCGTTGTGGCTTTCAGCAGTGATGTAGTAAATGGCTTCCTGCCCTTCCCGCATCCGCCCGACATAATCGGTAAGGCTGACGGTTTGCTCTTTGCCCTCACTGTGCGTGGTTGTGAAACGCAACAACGGAGAGATACGGTCACGATTGCCCATATCCTCGACCACACCTTCTTTCAGCACTGAACCAAACTGTTTCCAGAAAGATGGATACTTTTCGTCGTCTTGTTCGAGTTGAGTGATCAGATCAAGGCTTCTGCGTACCACTGCAGAACGAATCTTGCCAAGCAATTCATTTTCCTGGAGCAGTTCGCGAGACACATTAAGAGGCAGGTCATCAGAATCAACCACACCACGAATAAAGCGAAGGTAGTGGGGCAACAATTGCTGCGCGGCATCCATGATGAAGACACGCCTGACGTAGAGCCTCAGCCCGCTGCGTTCATCGCGCTGCAGCATCAGGTCATAAGGCGCCTGGGACGGGAGATACAAAAGCGTGGTGTAGCTTTGCGTACCCTCTACCCGGTTATGCGCCCACGAGATCGGGTCATCCATATCGTGACTGACATGCTTGTAAAACGCCTGGTAGTCACTGTCTTCGATTTCATTCTTGGGAAGCGCCCAAAGTGCTGTGGCCTGGTTGACCGTTTCCCATTCACCTTTTGCCGACTGCTCTTCAGATGATTCATCATCGTCTTCTGCCTCGGCCTCCGAC
Organism: Lysobacterales bacterium; assembly: GCA_035267185.1. Taxonomy (GTDB): domain Bacteria; phylum Pseudomonadota; class Gammaproteobacteria; order Xanthomonadales; family SZUA-36; genus JAUIBE01. Next base: position 7,295 of record DATFLY010000163.1, read on the forward strand.
CACATCCTGATGGGAATGCCAATGTGATCAGAATAACGGCTGATCAACGATTTGAGCGTCCATTCACTCAGGAATGATGTTTCTGAATCCTTCAGCTTCAGGCGCACTTCTGTCCCACGATCCGGGCGCTCGATATGCTCCAGGGTGAATTCACCGCCACCATCAGAAACCCAGCGAACCCCTTGTTCCGCGGAATCACCTGCTTTGCGAGTGAGCAGCTCAACTTCCTCGGCAACCACAAAAGCTGAATAAAAGCCAACACCAAACTGTCCGATCAGTCTTGCATCCTCAGCTGCATCACCGGTCAGTTTTTCAAGAAACGCCCGGGTGCCGGAACGTGCGATGGTGCCAATGTTCTCGAGCACCTCTTCCTGGTTCATGCCAATGCCGTTGTCGCGGATGGTCAGAATCTTCTCATCCGCATCAAATTCGATCTCGATGTGCAGATCACTGTCGCCTTCATACAGCGCTTCATCCTTGAGCGCTTCGAATCGAAGCCGATCGCAGGCATCCGAGGCATTGGAAATGAGTTCTCTGAGAAAAATTTCCTTGTTGGAATACAAGGAATGGATCATTAACTGCAGGACCTGCCGGGTCTCGGTTTGAAACGCGTGAACCTGGCCTTGCTTTGATTGTTCGGTTTTATTTTCGGTGCTTGTCTTGCTCACTAATTCTCACCCATTAAAGGAAAAGGACTTCGCGGCAAAACGTATGGGTAACACGACGGTATTCAAGTGCGGTTTTGAGATGGCAAATAAAAAAAAGCCCGCTGATGCGGGCTTTTCTTTTTCGGGGCTCAGCCCTTATTGAGATTGAGCTTCTCGCGAATTCTCGCTGATTTACCTTCACGACCGCGCAGGAAGTAAAGTTTGGCACGCCTGACATCGCCACTCCGTTTGACCGTGAGTGAATCAATCAACGGGCTGTAAGTTTGAAATACACGTTCGACCCCGGTGCCGTGCGAAATCTTTCTCACCGTGAAGGCTGAATTCAGGCCGCGGTTGCGCTTGGCAATCACCACGCCTTCAAAATTCTGCAGTCTTTCGCGATTTCCTTCCTTTACCTTGACACTGACAACCACTGTGTCTCCCGGATTAAAATCAGGAATTTCGCGATCCATCTGTTCGTTGTTAATTTCGTCAATGATGTTAGTCATCTTTCTCTTCCTCTGATCGCACCTGCCGACGACATTGGTCCAGCAATGCTTTGGTTTCTTCGTCCAACTCGATTGCATCGAGCAAGTCCGGACGCCGTTTCAGCGTCCGTATCAGTGACTGCTGCTTTCGCCAGCTGTCTATGGCCTGGTGATCTCCCGAAATCAAAACCGGTGGGACCACCAGATCTTCCAGTTTTTCCGGCCGTGTGTAATGCGGAAAGTCGAGCAGGCCATCCTCGAATGAATCCTGTCCCGCTGAATCCGAATTACCCAATACTCCGGGTAGTAAGCGACAAATACTGTCGACCAGCACAGCTGCCGGCAGTTCACCGCCGCTGAGGACGTAGTCTCCAATGGACCACTCCTCGTCAACTTCCAGTTCGATCAATCGCTCATCTATGCCTTCATACCGACCACAGATGAGGATCAATTGTTCACGCTTCGCCAGATCTTTTGCAGCCAACTGATCAAACCGGCTGCCCTGGGGGCTCATCAGGCTCACTTTTGAACCCGGACCGGTTTCCCGGCGAACCGCCTGGATGGTGTCACGCAGTGGCTGCACCATCATCACCATTCCGGGTCCGCCGCCGTAAGGTCGGTCATCGACCCGGCGATGGCGATCAAGGGTGAAATCACGAGGATTCCAGGTCCGCAGCCTGACTTTTTCAGACTCCAGGGCCCGGCCCACCACGCCCATATCCAGCATCTGCCGAAATGGCTCGGGAAACAGAGTGATGACATGAATGTCCAAAACCGTCTCCCGTATCGCCTTGCTTACCGCTTCAATGTCAGATCAAAACTCAGGGTCCCAATCGACATTGATCCGTTCCGACTCCAGATCAACCTTCAAAACGGTATGACCCGTTATGAAGGGAATCAGGCGTTGCCGGTCACCCTCGACAACCATGACATCATTTGCCCCGGTTGCCATCATCTTTTCAATTTTGCCAAGAGACCTTCCATCCTCAAGTAACACCTCAAGGCCGATCAGGTCTGTCCAGTAATACTGGTCCTCGCCAGCCTTCGGTAACTGACTTTTGTCAATACCGATACCCAGGCCTTTCATGGCTTCTGCCTGGTCCCGATCTGTTACGCCTTCAAGCTGTGCAACGATCGCTTTTCCGTTTCGAGAACCCGCCAATACTTCAACCGATTGTTGATTCTCACCCAACAGCCAGGAATCGTATTCAAGGATCGCTTCCCGGGGTTCAGTGAGCGAGTGCACGCGAACCCAGCCTTTTACGCCATGTGCGCCTGCAATCTGACCAAGGTTGAGGGGGGTTCCCCGACGCCTTTCGTCACGCCCCATGATCAACACCGCATTCGCCGGAATATCCGACGATTCAAAACACTATGCTGCGGCAGCGCGAGCTTCCGTCAGGAGTGTTTTAACGCGGTCACTGGTTTGTGCACCGACACCTTTCCAGTAATCCACTCGTTCCAGATCCACCCGCAGGCGCTCTTCACTGCCTTTGGCCACCGGGTTAAAAAACCCGAGTTGCTCAATTCGCCGCCCATCTCTGGGTTTACGGCTGTCGGTGACGACGATGTGATAAAACGGCTTCTTCTTGGCGCCGCCGCGCGATAGTCTAATGGTTACCATAGTCCTTTGTCCCGTACATATTTACTGCGGCAGCGGCATTTTCAGCCGACTACCCAGTGATCGTTGCGCGAAAAATCTCGCAACATCAAATTCGGTTCCCGAAAACGTTGTTCCTTTGCACTGACCTTCAGTTTAAGGCTGGCTACAGGCAGATTCGGCAAACCGCGCATTGTACCGTTATTGAAAGCGGAAAGAAACTCTTACAGCATAACTAATCAAGCTGCAGCGAAAACGATTTCAAAAATAGGCTTGCCCGCTTGCCATCGGATGGTTAACCTCAATGAAAATCAAGGGTGTAGCAGCAGTGAGATCGAGCTCGAAATTTGTGGTCATGACCGACCGTTTGTATTTGAGAGAATTTGAACCGGGCGATGCAAGACCCCTGTTTGCTCTGAATTCAAACCCGGACGTCATTCGATATACAGGTGATACTTCATTCCTGAATCTGTCCGCCGCAGAAAATTTTCTGAGAGACTACGACCACTACCAGAATTACGGTTTTGGTCGCTGGGCCGTGGTTCACAAGCGTGAAAATCGTTTCATTGGCTATTGTGGATTGAGAATGGATGAAAAAACCAGCGATGTGGACCTTGGATTCAGGTTCTTCACCGACAGCTGGTCCCAGGGTTATGCAACTGAAGCAGGGCGGGCTGCGCTTGAGGTCGGGTTTGAAAAATTCAGCCTGGAGCGCATCATCGGCAGAAGCATGCGCGAAAACAGGCCATCAATCTCGGTACTTCAGAAGCTCGGAATGGAATTCAGTGAGGTTCGTGAGGAATCGGATCTGTTGTGGCTGATTTACAGCATTGAGCGCAGTGACTGGCAGTCACTTACATCCAGTCCGAATGCCACGGACCGGTGATCGCAACGGTTATTCCGGGATTAAAAATATTGGCAAACATCCACTTGCCGTCTTTCGAAAAGCAAACCCCTGCCCATTCACTGTTGCGCGCACCTGAAGCCAGGTCAAAACCGTTCCACTTTCCGGTCAGAGCAGGGTCAATCAGGCAGAACTTGTGCAACTCTCCTTTCTTACTGACGCCGGCGATCGCCTGACCTGCCGTTTCACTGGTGACACGGTCCTCACAAACAACAAGATTCCCACGCGGACTGACATTAATGTTGTCCGGTCCGGAGAACTGGCGATGACCCTTTGATTCGAAGATCAGCCTGATCTTTTCAGTGCGGGGAAAATACTCGAAGATATATCCTGCAGCGGCACCGCCGCCTCGCTTGGACGTGAAATAGACTGCATTTTCATGCCAGATCGCGCCCTCCAGGCCCACAAAAGCTGAACCATTTCTTTCCAACCCCTGGGTCACAACACCCTTGCCTGTTCGCTCGCCCTCATTAAATCCTTTTTCCGGATCATCGATGTCCACCCAACTGGTGGACCACTCAACGTGATGCGGCAGTCCGCTGCGCATATCCATGCCGTCTTCGACAGACAACATCTGTAACTTGCCGCCCCTGGCCAGTTCACCTCTTACATTCGGCCGAAACCGGTAGAAACCGGCCTTGGGATTGGTGTCTTCGGTCATGTAAACGTCACCGGTTTCCCGATCCACAATCGCAGCTTCATGAAAGAACTGCCCCATTTCCTTGATCGGCCGGGCTTCCGCCACGCCATCGGCCGGCACCTCGAAGACATAGCCGTGTGGCTTCTGCGCACGGTCATGGTCCCAGTGTGACTGGTAGCTGGGTAACGGCAGATGCCTGAGATCAGGAGAGAATGGCGCTTCTTCACAGCTTAGCCATGTACCCCACGGGGTCACACCTCCGGCACAATTATTGAGTGTGCCGCCGAGACTGACCCATGATTCGGAAACCATGTTGCGTGTCTTGTCGAACACCATGGTTGAGGTGCCACCACCGGTAATGTCATATGCATTTTCCGGCCTTCCGATGGGCGCTGTACTGCCGCGTAATTCGTGATTTCGTACCAGTCGAATTTCAGTATCAGATTCAGAAACAATTCCCATGCCGTCTGCCCTGGTGGGACAAACAAAACCGTCACTCATCTGTTCACCGGCCCAGGAAATGGTGTGGTACCGAAAACCTTCAGGCAGCAAAAGCAGTGGCAGCCCTGTGGTTTCGTCAGGCCGCACGCGAAGTGGCCCGAAAGGGGAGTTTTCAGACTCGTGGCGGCTGCGACAGCCATACTGTGAAAGCGCAAGCAGCCCGAAAGAAACGGCTCCGGCACCGAGAATACCCGACCTGAGAAAATCCCGACGAGTCTCCTTTGCCACTCAACCGCTCCGGTAATTGATGTGAAAATCGGCAGCGACCGATGGCACTATAAACGCCCCGGCGGCATGCCACCCGGTCCTCCCTGCAGACCACCCAGGCGGCGCATCATGCCTTTCATGCCACCTTTTCCGAATTTCTTCATCATTTTTTTCATCTGGTTATGCTGTTTGAGCAGCCGGTTCACTGCCTGAATCTCCGTCCCGGAACCCGCTGCAATCCTGCGCTTGCGCGAGCCGCGAATGATGTCAGGAAAACGCCGCTCCTGGGGTGTCATGGAATTGATCATGGCAATCATCTGAACCGTATGCTTGTCATCCACGCGGGATTTGAGCTGGTCCGGAACCTGCGACATTCCCGGAAGCTTGTCCATCAGGCTTCCCATGCCACCCAGGTTTTGCATCTGCTCCAGTTGGGAACGAAAATCTTCAAGATCAAATCCTTTTCCCTTCTGAATTTTTTTCGCCAGTTTCTGGGCTTTGTCCTGGTCAACTTTCTGCTGTACTTCTTCAACCAGGGATACAACATCTCCCATACCGAGGATTCGGGATGCCACCCGCTCGGGATGAAAAGGATCCAATGCATCGGTTTTCTCACCGGAACCCACGAACTTGATCGGCTTGCCGGTGATCTGGCGAACAGAGAGTGCTGCACCGCCACGAGCATCGCCATCGACCTTGGTCAGGATCACACCGGTCAATTCCAGCGCCTGGTTGAACGCCTGGGCCGTATTGGCAGCGTCCTGCCCAGTCATGCTGTCAACCACGAACAGGGTTTCGTGTGGAGAGAGTACGCCGTGAATGTTACGGACTTCTGACATCATGGCTTCGTCGATGTGCAGTCGACCTGCGGTATCGACCAGCAGCACGTCAATCATTTGTTTACGTGCCGCAGATGCTGCCTTCCCGGCAATTTTTACTGGGTCATCCCCGCTGCCGGAAGGAAAAAATTCAGCGCCCACCTGGTTGGCCAGGGTCTCGAGCTGTTGAATGGCTGCCGGACGGTAGACGTCGCAACTGACCACCATGACTTTCTTGCGTTCCTGCTCAATCAGTCGCCTGGCAAGCTTGGCCGTTGTCGTCGTTTTACCGGAACCCTGAAGGCCTGCGATCAAAACGATAACGGGTGGCTGGGCCTGCAGATCAAGAGCCTCGTTGTGCTCGCCCATGATCTGGACCAGCTCATCGTGGACCAGCTTGACCAGTGACTGGCCCGGACTGACGTTTTGCAGTTTTTCCAGGCCCACCGCCCTGGCACGAACATCCTTGACGAAGGTCTGGACGACCGGAAGCGCCACATCCGCCTCCAGCAGTGCAATACGAATTTGTCTCAACGCATTGGAGACATCTTCTTCCGTCAACCGCGCCTTGCCGCGCAGGCCCTGTATCGCGCCTGAAAGACGCTCACTTAAATTTTGAAACATGGGTTATCCATTGAGAATCTGGCTTCGGGTATTATAGCCTCTGCTGTTTCCACCTGACTGCATAAATGAGCCCTTTGTTCCTTAACACCATTTTCCCTTTAATCGTCGGCGTACTCTATGTCGCCGCGACGTGGACATTGAACCGAGCCACCAATACCGACTCGGTCAAAGAGCGCAATGCGGCATTGGGAATCATGGCAGTCGCCGTGCTGGTTCATACACTCTTGCAATACCAGGCCTGGATTGGCCAGCCCTTCGATCACGTTAAGGTCGCGGCAGTTTTGTCCCTTTGCTCGCTGGTGCTGGTTTTGCTGTGGATTACTACCCTGCCACGTAAAGATGCAGTACTGGAATCAGGATTGATCGCCATGCCGATTGCGGCACTTGCCAATTTCCTGGTGGCGATATTCCCCCCTGGTATGCCTGCAGAAGGTTCAACCCTGGGACAGGCACCAGCCGGAACCATCGTTCACGTTGCAAGCTCCGTCATTTCTTTCGGGCTTTTAAGTCTTGCGGGTGTTTATGCGATCCTGGTTCTGGCAATTGACCATTCGCTGAAGAAACGCAAGCTGTCCCGCCTTGTACAAAGCCTGCCCCCGCTTGATAAACTGGAAACACTGCTTTTCCAGGTCATTCAGACCGGGTTTATACTACTGACCATTGCCCTGGTTTCCGGCCTGATTTACGTCGATAACCTGATGGCACAACACCTGGTGCACAAGACAGTGTTGTCAATACTGGCATGGGTGGTCTTTGGCGCGTTGATCCTTGGCCGTTGGCTCAAGGGCTGGCGTGGTGCGATTGCTGTACGACTGACCCTCGCGGGCATCGGACTATTACTGTTATCCTACTTCGGTACCCGGCTGGTACTTGAATTGATTCTTGGCCGAAGCTGGTATTCCTGAAGACTCATACAGGACACAACTGTCTTGCAAGACATTCCGTTAAGCGACTCGCAGCTATACATTATATTTTTAGTCCTGATTGTACTTTCCGGCTGTTTCTCCAGCTCGGAGACGGGCCTGATGGCGCTCAATCGCTACCGCTTGCGTCACCTGGCCAACAACGGGTTGCGTGGCGCAAAAATGGCCCAGAACCTGCTGCGCAAGCCGGATAAGCTAATCGGCCTGATTCTGCTCGGCAACAACCTGGTTAATTTCATTGCGGCATCCGTCGCCGGGGTCATCGGTTTCCGGCTGCTGGGAGATGCCAGCATCTGGGCCACCCCCATAATCCTCACGGTCGTTGTGCTGATTTTCGCTGAGGTCGGGCCCAAGACCGTCGCTGCAATGCATCCGGAACGAGTGGCCTTTCCCGCATCCTTTGTGCTGACTGGGTTGCTCAAGGTGTTTTATCCGGCAGTCTGGCTTGTCAACGGATTTACTAACCTGATCCTCAAGCCATTTGGCGTCAAGACCGACGTTGAAGCCCTGGAGCGACTGAACCTCGAGGAATTGCGTACGCTGGTCCAGGAAGGCGGCCAGATTTCCTACGATCATCAGCGCATGCTGGTCAATATCCTGGACCTTGAGCAAGGCACCGTTGACGATGTCATGATCCCGCGCCAGGACATTGTTGGCATCGATCTGGATGAATCCTGGGAAGAGGTTCTTACCCAATTGATGCAGACCGTTTATACCCGTCTGCCTGTCTATCACGAGTCCATTGACAACGTTGAAGGCTTTCTCCACATCCGCGCCATCATTGCCAAGCTCACTCTTGGCCGGCTTGACCCGGAAGAATTGAAACGTTCCATGCGGACGTCCTACTACATCCCGGAAGGCACTCCGTTGACGCGCCAGCTTCTCGAGTTCCAGGCGAGAGAAAGACGCATGGCGCTGGTTGTCGATGAATATGGCGATATCCAGGGCATGGTGACACTGGATGACATACTCGAGGAAATCGTCGGCGCATATACATCTGAAGGCCGGGAAAGATCACGCCTGATCCGTCGTCTTGAGGATGGCAACTTCCTGATCGACGGCACCGCCAGCGTGCGCATGCTTAACAAGCAGATGAACTGGGATCTGCCTGAAGGAGAAGCCACGACCCTGAATGGCCTGATTCTTGAACAATTGGAGGAACTGCCTGATGGCAAGGCCAGCGTGCACATCGGCGACCATATCCTCACCATTGTGCAAATGAAAGACAATGTGATCGAAAGGGTATTGGTCAAGCCCTTCCGGGTTACTGAATAACTATTCAAAGATCCAGTTGGCAACCGGAATCATGCTGACCAACATTCAGTTCCTGCGTTTTGTCGCCGCGATGCTGGTCGTGATGTACCACTCAAGCTCACATGTGCGCAGCACAGGAATGGACCAGGGGGTTCTGTTTTCACTGAGTGAAGGGATTGGCTTTGCCGGTGTGGACGTATTTTTTGTCATCAGCGGCTTCATCATGGCCTGGACCACCCGTAAAACTTCCGGCACAAGCGAGGCTTTTTCGTTTTTCAGGCGACGACTGGCGCGGATCTATTCCGGATACTGGCCTTTTTTTATCATTGCGCTGTTGATATTTGCCTGGGCCAACCCCGAATATTTTGAACGCGCTGACCTGTGGAAATCTGCCTTTCTATGGCCCACCAATCATCTGCTCCTGGCGGTTTCCTGGACTTTGATTTTTGAGCTGTTCTTTTATTGCTGTTACACCATCCTCGTGACATTTCCGCTGCGGTCCAGACACGTGACATTGCTGGTGTTGTTTGTCGCGGTCTGCGTTTGGTCGGCTTACAGTCACTTTGTGCGTGAGGCTTATGCACCGGGAAATCTTGAGTACATGAGCCTGGCCGAGTACTACATGGCAAGCCCATATCTTGCAGAGTTTCTTGCAGGCGCTCTACTCGCAATCTGGCTGATGAAAAAACCGCAGGGCGCGGGCTGGAGCTGGTTGATTGGGGGCAGCCTGCTTTTCATCTCCGGTGCCTGGTGGAATCAACACTTTTTTGACGGACACATTGAGCAGGGTTACTGGGTGTTTTACCGGGTGCTGGTATTTGGCATTCCTTCCTGCATGATCCTTCTGGGGCTTGTACGATTGGAAAAACGCGAAATTTCCGCGCCGGTTCGCTTCAGCCTGTTGGCAGGCGGGGCTTCATACGCGATTTACCTGAGCCACACGCTAATTCTGACATTTACCCAGAAACTTGGATTCAATGAATGGGCCGGGACACTCTCTCAAACCGGCGCGCGGCTTGTTTTCATCATTCTCGCCGGCGTCATCCTCGCCTACAGCATCATGCACTACCGCATGGTGGAAAGACCGCTGCATAAATTTTTTCAACGACTGGTGGGAATCAGGCCAAAGACGGCCAGAATCAAAGCCTCGGAAAGTTGATTTACCAGAGCTCCTGAATCTTCTCCAGCGCATCAGCTGCTGAATCCACCGGATGAACCTGCAGGCCTTCAAATGGTTTACGGGGCTGATTGGCAGATGGCAGGACCACATGCCTGAAACCATGGCTGGCAGCTTCCCTGATTCGTTGCTCTCCATCAGGAACGGGCCGCACTTCACCGGTTAAACCCAATTCTCCGAAACACAATGTCTTTAGCGGCAAAGCCTTGTCGCGAAAACTGGAATAAAGAGCAAGCATCATTGCCAGGTCTGCCCCGGTTTCAGATATACGAACGCCGCCCACAACGTTGATAAAAATATCATGGTCGCCCATTGCGATGCCGCCCTTGCGGTGCAGCACAGCAAGGATCATGGCCAGGCGATTGACATCCAGCCCCAGGGCAACTCGCCTGGGCTGGTGAAGACTGCTCAGATCGACCAGTGCCTGGACTTCGAGCAACAAGGGCCTGGTTCCCTCGCGAACGGCGGTAATGACACTGCCGGCAACAGGGGAGGATTGTCCTGACAGGAAAATTGCCGATGGGTTTTTGACCTCTTTCAACCCGGTGCCGGTCATCGCAAACATGCCGATTTCATTCGCCGCTCCATGGCGGTTCTTGACTGCCCGCAAAATTCGATAGCGCGAGCTGCCATCGCTCTCGAAATAAAGAACCACATCAACCATGTGTTCGAGAATGCGCGGGCCGGCCAGGTTTCCGTCCTTGGTCACATGTCCGACAACGATGACCGTGCAGTCATTGCGCTTGCCCCACTGTACCAATGCTGAAGCCGATTCCCGAACCTGGGTGACCGAGCCGGGTGCAGAGCTGACGCTTTCTGAATACAGGGTTTGTATGGAATCCACGATCAGCACGCCGGGTTTCTCTTTTTCTGCCAGCGCAATCACCGTTTCAACATTGGTCTCAGCCAGGCAACGAATGTCACTGCTTGAAACGCCAAGGCGCTTGGCGCGCATCCCGAGTTGCTCAATCGACTCTTCGCCAGTGACATAAAGGCAGGCGCTTTGTTCAGGTACAGACGCCGCCAGTTGCAGCAAAACTGTGGACTTGCCAATCCCCGGCTCACCACCAATCAAAATGGCAGCACCTTTGACCAGCCCCCCACCCATGACACGGTCCAGTTCAGAAATGCCGGTGAGAATTCTTCGGTCTTCGAGTTCTGTTGTGTCAGACAATGATGAAACCCGGGCGTGGGTCTTTCCTGAAAAACCTGAGAATTTATCTCCACGACGAACGCCCACGGGTTTAAACTCGACCACGCAGTTCCATTGTTGACACTCAGGGCACTGACCTGCCCATTTGCGCAGTTCAGCTCCACACTTTTCACAAACGAATGCAATCCTGGATTTTGCTGAGCTCATATTCTTATTGTCGTTGCCATGGGGTTTCTTTTTAATTGTTCTTCTTCGAAACAGTGCTTCTTTGTAACAGAACCCATCTGTTACGACCAGCCCAAGACATCATGGGCAGGCATTTCTTACAATGTCCGGCTATGAATCGGGAAAAAGATTAATGGACCCACAAAAAGAACAACAATTGATCGGTGAATCACCTTCATTCCTGGAAGTGATCGAACACGTGTCACGCGTGGCATCGCTCAACCGACCAGTACTGGTGATCGGAGAACGCGGCACTGGCAAGGAACTCATCGGCGCTCGCCTGCACTACCTGTCGGGCCGATGGGATGGGCCATTCGTAAAGCTTAATTGTGCAGCATTGACTGAATCTTTATTGGAAACGGAGCTGTTTGGACATGAGGCTGGTTCTTTCACTGGCGCCACAGGCAAGCGTCTGGGTCGCTTTGAGCTGGCCGACCAGGGCAGCCTGTTTCTGGATGAACTCTCCAGCACTTCCAACCGGGTACAGGAAAAGATCTTGCGAGTCATCGAGTATGGGGAATTCAATCGCGTGGGCGGAAGCGATACGGTCAGAACCGATGTAAGAATCATTGGTGCGACCAATGAAGACCTGCCATCCCTCGCTGAACAGGGGAGGTTTCGTGCTGATTTACTGGATCGGCTGGCATTCGACGTGATTACCATTCCTCCGCTTCGCGTCAGAGCTGAAGACATACTTCCGCTGGCTGAGCATTTTGCAGTCAAAATGACCGGTGAGCTTGGCAAAGAATTGTTCGAGGGTTTCTCCGAGCAGGCAAAGGAACTTCTACTCGATTATCGCTGGCCCGGTAACGTCAGGGAACTGAAGAACGTGGTTGAACGTGCGATTTACACTGCTCTGGGAACGGAAGGGCCAATTGAAGACATCGTCTTTGATCCGTTTGATTCCCCCTGGCGGCCTACATCTCAACACGAAGATGAGAAGCAGGAGTCCGTAACCCAGGCCATTGAGGGACCGTACGAATTCAAGCAACACATCCAGGATTACGAAATCAGGCTGATCAACGAGGCGCTGGAGACCTGCAAGTTCAACCAGAAGAAAACGGCTGAATACCTGGGAATGACCTATCACCAGTTGCGCGGATACCTGCGCAAATACGAAATAACCGAAAATGAAGACTGACAGGAGCGCTCAGGCCCGGGATTCAACAACCGTGTTGACCCGTGCTGCCACACCGCACAGAAGCTCGTAAGGAATAACACCGGCACAGGCAGCGACTTTTTCCAGTGGTAACCCCCTGCCCCACAACGTGACGGTATCTCCAACCTGGGCCTGCGGCTGATCACTCAGGTCGATGGTGATCATGTCCATCGATACGCGACCGATCAATGACGCCAACCGATCATTGACCAGGACCGGCGACCCGCTTTTGAGACTTCTCGGATAACCATCACCGTAACCGATCGCAGCAACTCCGACATTCATGTCCTTCGGGCAGGAATATTCACTACCGTAACCAATCGATTCACCCTTTTTGACCCGGTTAATGGCAATCAGCTCGCACTGCAGGGTCATGGCGGGTTTCAGGCCGATGTCCTGAGCCGGTTGTTGCTCCAGGGGAGATACACCATAGAGCAGGATACCGGGCCTGACGATGTCACGATGACTCTCGGGAAAATTAAGAATGGCAGCTGAATTGGCCAGGGAGACGTTACCGGCAAGTCCTTTTGTGCTGTTTTCAAAAACCGAAATCTGTGCCTGGGTCATTGGATTATGCGGATCATCTGCACAGGCAAAGTGACTCATCAGAACGGCCGGTTCATTACCTGATAGTTCTGTGATTTGACCATGAACGTCCTTTGCCCTCGAGGAAGGGAAACCAAGACGATGCATGCCACTGTCCAGTTTGAGCCAGAGTGGCTGCCTGGCTGCCTTCGAACTCTGCCGCAACAGGGCCAGCTGGGAATCGTGATGAATGACCATTTCGAAAGCCAGTGCCAGTGCAGCCTGGCAGTCATCAGCTCTTGTCGGGCCTTCCAACACCAGGACCCGGCCCTGCCAGCCAAAATCCCGGCAACGCTGCGCGCCATCAAAAGTAGCCACAGCCAGTATTTCTGCCTTATCCAGTGCCGGCAAAACCTGGCTCAGACCGTGGCCATAGGCATCCGCCTTTACTACCGCAGCAATTTTGCTGCCTGGCGCCAGTGATTTCACAACATCAAGGTTTTGCCTGATTGCATCCAGGTCAATTCGGGCAACAGTTTTACGACTCAATGGGCGCATCGATTTCGCGTGATTATTTCGGGAAAAATTATTGTGCCAGTCTGGCCGGTAAATCCGGCAACAATATGGCGCTAATGTGGAATATCAGATGGCATATCGCCATGGGAATGATAAGTATAGTCCGGTGCAAAGTTTGCAAATCTGAGCCAGCGCCCCTGGAACGAAAGATTGACCGTGCCGGTTTCCCCATTACGGTGTTTGCCGATAATGATTTCAGCTTTGCCCTTTTCAGGGGTTTCAGGGTTGTAGACCTCGTCCCTGTAAATGAAAACGATCAGGTCGGCATCCTGCTCAATAGAACCGGATTCCCTGAGATCAGCCATTACAGGTCGTTTGTTGGGCCGCTGTTCCAGTGCTCGATTAAGCTGTGATAACGCCATCACGGGCACATTCAGCTCTTTGGCCAGTGCTTTGAGAGAGCGGGAAATTTCTGCAATTTCAGTTGCCCGATTCTCACGGGTTCCCGGCACAGCCATCAACTGCAGGTAATCAATCACGATCAGGCCGATGTCGTGTTCGCGTTTCAGCCTGCGGGCGCGAGCCCGCAAATCCGCCGGCGACAATGCCGGAGTTTCGTCGATAAAAATCTTGCTCTTGCCCAGCAGGTTCATGGCTGATGTCAGCTTTGGCCAATCGGTGTCTTCCAAAGTACCGGTGCGCAGCTTGCCCTGCTCGAGCGAACCCAGTGATGAAAAGAGTCGCATCACCAGCTGCAATGCTGACATTTCCATGCTGAAAACGGCGACCGGCGCCCCATTCTTGATGGCAGCATGCTCTGCAATATTCATTGCGAAAGTGGTTTTACCCATTGCGGGCCGGCCGGCGACAATGATCAGGTCGGAGTCTTGCAGCCCGGCGGTTTTCCGATCCAGATCTTTAAAGCCAGTGGGCAATCCGGTGATATCACCTTCGTGCTCGGCCAGTTCCTGCAGTCGTTCCAATGCTTCCTTGATGACTTCCTGAACGGCAATGAAACCTGACCCGGCTCGCGCGCCCTGGTCAGCAATTGCAAATACAAGCTGCTCAGCTTCTTCGAGCAATTCCTTGCTGTTTCTGCCTTCGGTGCTGAAAGCCGATGAGCTGATCCTGGAACCTACATCGATCAACTGACGCTGAATTGATTTTTCCCGAACGATTTCGGCGTAGGCTTTGACATTGGCAGCGCTGGGGGTACCTGAAACCAGCTGGCTGACATAACTGCCGCCATCAATGGCCTCGACCTGGCCATGTGCTTCGAACCATTCAGTCACCGTGACGGCATCGCAGGGTTTACTTGATTCGGAAAGCTCATTGATTGCCCGGAAGATCAGGCGGTGGTCTTCGCGATAGAAATCGGCCTCAGTGACCACATCAGCCACTTCCTCCCAGGCGGTTGCAGACAGCAATAAGCCGCCTAACACGGCCTGTTCACCCTCAACTGAATGTGGAGGAACCTTGAGATTTTCGACAGTTGCCAGCTTGGGAGAAGCCATATTTCGCTTTGTTAAAAAAGAAAACTGCAATCAGGCGAGGCCCGATTGCAGTTTTGAGAATAGTGCCTGACCGGATGCTGTGCAAGCTGCAATTTCAGCCCGGACTCCGGCAGGTATGTCACTCGGCTTCGATGATAAGTTTTATGTGTTGTTCAACGTCCGCATGAAGCTGCAGGTGTACGTCATATTCGCCAACAACACCGATTGGGCCTTCACCCATAATCACTTCACTCTTCTCGACCTGGTGGCCTTCTGCTTCCAGCGCATTGGAAATTTCGCGGGGTCCGATTGACCCGTAAAGATTTCCTTCCTCAGTCGCGTTGGCAGTAATGGTCACAGTCAGATCAGCAAGTGATGCTGCGCGCTGTTCCGATTCGGAAAGTTTCGATTGGGCTACTTTCTCCAGCTCAGCCCGCTTCGCTTCAAACTGCTCTACATTTTCTTTGGTGGCAGGTACAGCTTTGCCCTGCGGCAAAAGGTAATTGCGACCAAACCCCGGCTTGACGGAAACGGTGTCTCCCAGATCGCCGAGATTCTGTACTTTTTCAAGCAATATCAAATCCATTGTGTTTCTCCTTGTTCCGGTAAATACCAGTCAACCACCCATTCAACCACTAGTGATTGTCGGTATAAGGCAACAAAGCCAGGAACCGCGCGCGCTTGACTGCGGTTGCAAGCTGGCGCTGGTAATTCGCCTTGGTGCCGGTGATACGACTCGGAACAATTTTTCCTGACTCACCAACATACTGTTTCAACAAATTGACGTCTTTGTAGTCAATCTCCGAGATGCCTTCGGCTGTGAACCGGCAATATTTTCTGCGTCTAAAGTGCCTTGCCATGATGTTTCTCCTATATCCTGATCAGGCCTCAGCGCCCGGTTTTTTATCGTCGGCTGATTCCGAAGCAGCTTCAGCGACCACTTCTTCGCTTGCGACTTCTTTCTCTTCAGCTTCACCTTTATCAGCCCCATCTGCAGCACTGGCTTCAGCCTTGGCTTCGGCGGTTTCTTCTATGGCCTCAACGGGTTTCTCAGATGCTTCTGCGGCCTCAACGGGTTTCTCAGATGCTTCTTCAGCCTTCTCTTCAGAAGCTTCCGGAGCGTCTGCTTTTTCTTCACCAGAATCCTCGGATTCACTGGCTGCAGGTTTGGCTTCGGACTTGGCTTCTGGTTTGGCGTCAGGCTTGTCATCGGACCCACGGTCTTTGTCGCGATGAGGGCGATCTTTTTCTTCTTTACCCTTGAGCATCAGTGATTGCTCAACAACAGCTTCCTGACGGCGAATGGTCAGGTGGCGCAGAACGGCATCGTTGAATTTGAACATCCCTTCAAGCTCTTCGAGTGTTTCGCCATCGCACTCGATGTTCATCAGGATGTAGTGAGCCTTATGCAACTTGACGATCGGAAATGCCAGCTGACGCCGGCCCCAGTCTTCAAGACGATGGATTTGACCACCACGCCCTTCAATTGCGGAGCGGTAGCGATCAAGCATAGCGGGAACCTGCTCACTCTGGTCCGGGTGGACCAGGAAGCATATTTCATAGTGTCTCATTTTGTCTCCTTTCGGTTTTGTGGCGGCAAAAATCATTCAACTTCAAATGACACCTGCTGCCTACAAAGCTTCCCCGCCAGGCAAAGTCACCTGCGAGTGAAGCAAGAAAATAGCTGAGTAATCAGATTACCGAGCAATTTAGCCGGCGGATTATAGCGTGAGGTTACTCGGTGGTAAAGCTCTCTCCGCAGCCGCACTCATCTTTTACATTTGGATTCTTGAACTTGAACGTGCGATTCAGCCCTGTTGTCACGAAGTCAATCTCTGATCCATCCACGTATGAGAGGCTGTCTGGCGAGACCACCACCCGAACGCCGTTGTCTTCAAAAACGATGTCGTCCTCGGATATGTCCTCTGCCAGCTGAACAGAATAGGCCCAGCCGGAACAGCCCGTGCGCCTGACACCAACACGCAATGCCTTCCCGCCGTCCGTGTCCATGAAGCGCTTAACCCGATCTGCTGCTGTCTGTGTAAGTGTGATCGCCATTTATGGTTTGCCTGTCTCGTCGAGAGAGTTGATTTCAGGGGTGTTGGAACTGGTTACAGTGCATTATTATTTGGGGTCCGCCCTGTAAAGATCAATAAAATAATGACTACAACCCCGATTGACAAAGCCCTCAAGGGCGAAGTTCCTCTCGATTCCGTGATCACCATCAATGGCTGGGTCCGAACACGACGTGATTCAAAAGCAGGTTTTTCTTTTGTACAAGTCAATGACGGCTCCGGTTTTGATTCCATTCAGGTGGTTGTCCCGGGAGAATTGGAAAACTACTCGGATGAAATTCTGAAACTGACATCCGGCTGCGCCGTCACCTGCATGGGAAAACTCGTTGAATCCGGCGGCCGCGGTCAGAAATATGAAATTCAGGCCGAGTCGGTTGATGTGATTGGTTGGGTCAGTGACCCGGACACCTACCCCATCCAGCCCAAACAACACAGCTTTGAGTTCCTGCGTGAAGTCGCACATCTCAGGGCCCGTACCAATACTTTTGGTGCCATCACCCGAATTCGACATGCCGCCTCGCAAGCCATTCATCGGTTTTTTGATGAGAATGGCTATTACTGGATAGCAACCCCCATCATCACCGCTTCGGACACGGAAGGTGCAGGCGATCTGTTCCGGGTCACAACGCTGGACATGGAAAACCCGCCAAAAAATGACTCGGGCAAAGTTGACTACAGCAAGGATTTCTTCGGACGCGAAACCTACCTGACCGTTTCCGGACAACTCAACGTTGAAGGTTATTGCCAGGCATTGGGCAAGGTTTATACCTTTGGCCCGACATTCAGGGCAGAAAACTCAAACACCTCACGTCATCTTGCGGAGTTCTGGATGGTTGAGCCCGAGATCGCCTTTGCAGACCTGGACGACCTGGCTGACCTTTCGGAAAACTTTCTCAAGTACATATTCAGGTATGTTCTTGAGCATTGCCGCGAGGACATGGCGTTTTTCGAAAAACGAATAGAACCCGAGGCCATCAGCCGCCTGGAATCACTGGTCGGTGCTGAATTCGCCCGTATTGACTATGAACAAGCCATAGAAATTCTAAAGAATTCCGGCAAGAAATTTGAATTCCCCGCTGAATGGGGCCTGGACCTTCAAACAGAGCATGAACGCTACCTGACTGAAAAGCATTTCAACTCACCAGTGATCGTCAAGAACTATCCAAAAGAGATCAAAGCGTTCTACATGAGACTCAATGATGACGACAGAACCGTTGCAGCCATGGATGTTCTGGCGCCTGGCATTGGCGAAATCATTGGCGGCTCTCAGCGCGAAGAACGATTTGATGTGCTATCAGAACGAATCGGTGAAACCGGCCTGGATACCTCTGAATATGACTGGTACCTGGACCTTCGCCGTTATGGGACCGTCCCTCACGCTGGTTTCGGGCTGGGACTTGAAAGGCTCATTACATACATAACAGGAATGGCCAATATTCGTGACGTCATCCCCTACCCCCGTGTTCCGGGGCGGGCGGATTTTTAGATCGATGAGCGACCATTTCAGCAACAACGCTCCGGACCCCGTTGGGCCCTACCCTCACGCAAAACGCGTTGGCCAATGGCTTTATCTTTCAGGTGTCGGTCCTCGAACACCAGACGGCAATGACATTCCAGGAAATGTTTTAACGGATGAGGGTGAACTGCAAAGCTACGATTTTGAAGCCCAGGCCCATTCGGTATTTAAGAATATCGAATCCATTCTCAAAGATTCCGGCGCTGGTTTGAGCGACCTGGTGGACGTCACCGTGTTTCTCACCAATATGAAAGATGACTTTCAGACCATGAATAAGGTCTACGCACAATACCTGGGTGAACATCAGCCCTGCCGGACCACGGTTGAAGTCACGGCTCTGCCAACTGAAATAGCGATTGAGCTCAAATGCATTGCCCGGTTGAAGAAGGCGGACACAGCATGAGCACCGGATCAATCACTCCACCAATTAATTTTTTGAAGTGGATAGAGGAACACCGTCACGAACTGAAGCCTCCCGTGGGAAACCGGGTCATATGGAGAGAAGGTGACTTCATCTGCATGGTGGTTGGCGGGCCCAACCAGAGAACGGACTATCACTATGACGAGGGCCCCGAGTTCTTCTACCAGGTTGAGGGTGACATGCTCCTCAAGATCATGGATGAAGGTAAACCATCAGATATCTGGATACGCGAGGGTGAAATCTTTTTACTTCCGCCACGCGTCCCTCACTCCCCGCAACGTTTCGAAAACACTGTCGGACTGGTGATCGAGCGCAGTCGGCTTGAAGATGAACAAGATGGATTGATGTGGTTTTGCCAGGAATGCGACCACAAACTTTATGAAGAATATTTCACCCTGGTTGATATCGAAACCCAGTTCGGTGCGATATTCGATCGATTCTATGGGGATGTTTCCAAAAGAACCTGCAGCAACTGCGGGCATCTGAACCCCACGCCAACCGGCAGCTAGAAAAAACACCCACCCATAAAAAAACAGCCAGGAACAACATCCGTGCTGCTCCTGGCCGTCCTGCGGACGTCTCGCCACCCGCAAAAGTGCATCCATGCCTTCCCAAGGTATGCAAATCCTTTTGCTAAGGAAGCAGCGATCCTTGCTGTTTCCACCCTTGTTGCAATCAAGTATAGCCACTTTTGTCTATAGACGCAAGTGTCTAAATACAAAAACGTCTAAATACATAATTGGCTATAGACATTAAAGGCTATCTTTGGTACATTTCGTTTCAGTGGGACAAGGAATGTCTCCTGACGAAAGCCGGAACAAGACGATTTGATCCGACCCAGTCAAAAGGAAAAGGAAAAGCCTTAACGGCAAGGAAGCCTGAATGAGAGCCTTAATAAACACTATGAATGACAGGTTGGTAGAGAAATCAGGAACAGGTTAATAGGACACCGGGATCGCCAAGGATGGCGTGTATGCAAAGGATTGCAGCCCGGGCACTTAAGAACCCTACCCGATCAAAGGAATGACTCTACCAATCGCGTTATTAAGGCTTAGAATCTGTCGATACCAGGACACGGAAGTCTTGTAAATATCGGGGGCAATGTCACTGACAAGGAAGATCAGGAGGTGGGCCCGATACAGTTTTCGACAGGTCACATGGCGGCGCCCACAGGGAACGTGGGCGTCAGCCGACTTTAATTAATTGATCTTGTGCAATTTCCTGTCCTTTGGCGCCTACCAGCCCGAAGTCGACAAAAGCATTAAATAAATTTGCCAAGTCATTGATAAAAAGGCTATCCTATTGTTAGTTTGGCGCAATATCGCACTCCCGTTCGTCCAGGGCAAGGATGAGCGTAGAAAACGAAAAGGATTTCAACTAGATAGCAAGGGGATTTTCAGGAGACTGAAAAATGCCGGGTTTGGCTATGAGAGATAAAGTTGGTCTGCCTGATGACGCGACGTCGATTACACATATTCTGAGCCGAGTGTTCAGAAAGGTGGTTCGACTGGTTATCGGCACCGTTTCTCTCCCTGCCCTGGTAGATATTCTCAAGGCAATTTATGTTGAAGAGGCAGAAAAAAAGTTGATACGGGAAGGCTCAAAACCTACCAAAAGCGC
>DATFLY010000164.1:0-31883 GCA_035267185.1 Lysobacterales bacterium
GCAGACCGCGCAGTGTACATGACCGTGGAAAAGCATGTTAAGTCACAGACAGCCATTAACCCAAAGTAATACCTCAACTATCGACTCCGGGGTTTGATCTTTTAATGGTTTGAGTGGCCACAGAAGCAGGAATTTTTGCCGCAGGCCAGGCCTCAGGCTTGTGAGATGCGGAGCGTACCACTTGTACGTGAGCATTTGAACAAGCCGAGAACGCCGCCTGGGGCGAAAATAGCAATTCTGTGGTCAACTCAAAAACGGAGTGTACACGTGGATAGTACATGAGCATTTAAGCAAACCGAGAACAAAGCCTGGGAGCCAAAGAGCAATTTTCAGACACAAAGTTCGAATATCGGGTCAGTCACCCGGATTCTGGCGAAGAGCATGTGCGACTGGGCGAAGGGCTGGACCGAGGCGCGTAGCCAAAGCTACGAGTCGAGGGAAGCTCAAGTCCAGGCGCACATGAACCAGTCAGAGCCGGGAAACTGGCCCGATATTCGAACTCATAAAAAAAGAGCGGGCCCTTTCGGACCCGCTCCCTTTCTTACTTCTAACCGTTAACCGGTCAATACACCAGGTGCTTAGAATCGGAAAGTTACGTTTCCGAAGAAGTAGCGGCCAAGCGTATCGTAGAAACCGGCAATGGTGTTGGCGTTGGTAGCCAATGAACCGCCAACCAGAGGTGGCTCTTCATCGAATACGTTGTTCACACCAACAACCAGGTCATGTGTATCCATGAAACGGAATACTGCACTGAAGTCCAGGTAGTTCTCATCACCAATGTTGTCATTGGCAATGGTATCAGCCGTTCCGTCATAGGTTACGTCCTGGTAATAACGCCAGCGACCGGTCACTGCCCACCACTCGTTCGAGTCATAGGTAGCGGTAGCCGTGTGACGCCATTCCGGAGTCGGGAAACACTGCGTATTGATGATACCAACACAATCATATGTTGACGTTGGTACGGTTGGAATTGGCGTGGTTTCCTTGGTCAGCATGTATGTGCCAAGCAAGTCTGTCCGCCATGTTCCGCCCAGTCCTTCAAAGGTCCATGCCCAGGCAAGGTCAATACCTTCCCAATGCTGGTTACCCAGGTTCAGGTTGGTCGCCGTAACGAAGCCAGCCTGGCCCTGCCACAGGTTGCCGTTTGGTGCACGGTTAACCAGTGAGCAGAAGAACGGATCGGCCGTAACACCGCACTGCTCTACAATCAACTCAGGATCGATATTGTTGATCACATCATCAATCTCGATATCCCAGTAGTCGAATGAAAGCTGCATGCTGTCGGTCGGATCAATAACAACACCAAAGGTGTAGGTATCAGCTTCTTCCGGATCAAGTACAGGGTTACCGCCATAAAGCGCGTTGTACTGTGAAGCCGGGCTCAGAGAGACGTTGCCATACTGAGCAGCCGAAACACCTGTGTTTGCACACTCCGAAGGACTAAGTTCCGGGGTTGCGCCAGCACATGGATCTACACCGCCCCAGAGGCCAAGGTTCTGAGCCAGGAACAGCTCACCAACGTTTGGCGCACGAACAGCGCGGTTGTAGCCAGCGCGGAAACGAAGCCTGTCAGCCGCCTGCCAGTCAAGACCAACACGATAGGTGCTGGCATTGCCAGAGGTGGTGTAGTCAGACCAACGATAAGCAAGGTCAAGCGTCAGGTTCTGTGCGAAAGGCGCGTCAGACAACAGTGGAATGTTGGCTTCTGCAAACAGTTCGTCAACAGAATATTTACCAACAACACTTGGTGTCGGGCCACCCTGGCCAAGAAGCAGACCATCTTCAAACACGAGGTCAGCGATACGCTCGAACTTCTCTTCGCGATACTCGTAACCAGCTACCAGGGCGATGTCACCAGCTGGCAGGCCAAAGCCTGTGTCGCCAGTTACATAACCGTTGATAACGGTGGTTCCGGTATCAGCACCGATTTTACCGGTGGCTGCGAGCTGGTTTGCAGCTTCAGGTGTTACACCCTGGTATGTAAATACTTCCCAGGGAATACATCCGCCACCGCCAGTGCCGTCAGGTCCACAAGACTGGCCATCAGCATTGATGGTCGGTGGAACGTTGTTGGCAAAGAAGTCATTGATGTACGTAGACTCAGAACTGGTTTGGGCGGTCAGGTAAGACACGTCGTAATCCCAGCTGTCGTTGATCGCGCCACGAACACCACCCACTACACGCCAACCGGTGTGCTGCAGGATATCGGTACGTGGACCACCTTCAACGTTACGCTTACCAATGTAGATGGCGTACCTGTCAAAACCCGGGAACGCAGATGTCAGAGAATCTCTGAAAGTTTCCGGGAAGAGCGGGTTGTCAACAGACATTGAATACGGGAACGCATAGAACGTACCTGATTCAGCGATCTGGGCCCTGGTCTGATCATCGGCAAAACCGAGTTCAGCATAAACGATGGCATTTTCGTTGATTTCGTAATCAAGGAATGCACCACCGGACCAGCGATCATCCGGACGCATAAAGTGGTTAACAGGCGCAAAGTTATAAACGTTTGAACCGTCATAAGGCTGCAGGCTGCTATCAGGCTGCAAAGTCCACCAGTCAGTGATCGGAATATCATCAAAGTTGATGGAACCGTCAGGGTTCTCACCATAGATGAAGAAGTTAGGAATGACCGCGTTGGAAGAACCACCACAAGCGGTGCCTGCATCATTCAGTGCACAGCTTGAGTAGTCACGAGATTCCTGCTTCAGCTCTTCGTTGGTACGGTAGGTCAGGTAGGCACTTGCGTTACCGCGGCCACCTGCAAATTCGCTACCCATTACCAGGTCAAAGTTGTAGGCCTTTCCGTCCAGACCAGTATCGCCTGTGGGATATTCAAAGTTACGCTGATCCATCAGGCCCTGGATGTAGTCGTTATCGTTATCGTGCTGATAACCACTCATACCCATGCTGAACTCAACGCCATCAACCTTACGCATGATGAAGTTAACAACACCGGCAACAGCGTCAGCACCGTAGGTAGCAGACGCGCCACCCGTCAGAACTTCCACACGCTCAATCATAGAGGCCGGAATCTGGTTAACGTCAGGGGCGTTGGTGTAAAGACCACCAGGCTGCATACGGCGGCCGTTGATCAGTACGAGAGTACGGTTGGTGCCAAGACCACGAAGGTCAATACTGGCGGTACCGGTTGAACCGTTCGAGATGAAAGAGTTCTGAGCCGCTTCAATCTGAGGAAGCTGGTTCAGGAAATCTTCAACACGGGTAAGACCGAAGGAATCGATGTCCTCCATGCCCATTACGGTCACGGGGCTTGTGCGACCAAAACCGTCTTCGCTGACAATACGCGAACCGGTTACGATCACTTCTTCAAGTAAAGCGTCTTCGCCTTCTTGGTCTACAGCCTGCGCGAGAGCAGGTCCGGCCCCCGCCAAAGCGGTAAGACCGAGAGCAGTAGACACTGCTAAGCTCAGTGGCTTCTTGTAATACATATTGTTGAC
Organism: Lysobacterales bacterium; assembly: GCA_035267185.1. Classification (GTDB taxonomy): domain Bacteria; phylum Pseudomonadota; class Gammaproteobacteria; order Xanthomonadales; family SZUA-36; genus JAUIBE01. Next base: position 3,465 of record DATFLY010000164.1, read on the forward strand.
TCCTAAAAATTACGCAGATAATAGTCAGTGTCCCCAGGTTGCTAATCCTAAAGAGCGAACCGTTGCTTTAATAGCTTTATTTAGCAGTTCCCACTGTCTATGCTTTAGGCATGTGCTAGTGCCGTAGTGTTAAATTTACATTAAACGAAACCAAAAAGCACCCCCTATGCGACAAAACGTCCAAAAACCCTTGAATTGATGAGGCTTCGATATTCCCCGTTCACAGGATTCGCTTTACCTCATCCGGACCAACTTTTACTCTCGCCAAAAGAAATTTAACATATCGAGGTTCCAACTGAACTAGCGCAATCCGCCTTCATAGAGGCATAATGCATATAAATAACCACGCAAAACACTAATCACCGGGGAATATGCCCATGCAATGTCCGAAATGCCACCACGATATGACCGAACAACGTTATGGAACCCTTCAGGGCGACGTACACCTGGATCAATGCACTAATTGCAAAGGGATGTGGTTCGATATTGGTGAAGCAGAAATTCTGAAAGACAAGTGGATGTCTGACTTCATCGACAGCGGTGACCCGGAAGTTGGCAAGACTCACAATGAAATCCAGGACATTGACTGCCCGCGTTGTGGCAAACGCATGAAGGTTCTGTCAGATCCCAAGCAGCCGCACATCCAGTACGAGGCATGCCAGGATCATGGTATGTACCTCGATGCGGGAGAATTTACAGACTATAAGTATGAAACCATGATGGATACGTTCCGGAGTTTCATCTTTATGCTCCGTAACCCGAGGAAATAGCCTCCCCTTTTAATCAGGGGCCGCCTGGGGCTTCAGACATGCTATTTCTGCAGCAGGCGCTGATAAAGGGCGAGATCAGCACCTGAGAAACAGCAAAAAACTACTTTCCTGATCGATTGGCTGCTTTCGAGGCTTTCCTGCACCGCATTGACAGCAATTGAAGAGGCCAGCCCAGTTGGAAAGCCGAAAACCCCTGTACTGATGCCAGGAAAAGCCACTGACTCCAGTTGTTCCTGCGCAGCAATCGCCATGCATCGGCCATAACAGGCATTCAGCAGCTCCGCCTCACCGCTCTCACCGCCTGTCCACACAGGCCCAACAGTATGAATGACATGTTTCGCGGGAAGGTCGTACCCTTTCGTCAGCTTTGCATCGCCGGTAGCACACCCACCCAAAGTGCGACACTCGGCAAGAAGACCGGGGCCAGCCGCGCTGTGAATCGCACCATCCACTCCGCCGCCGCCCAGCAATGTATTGTTGGCAGCATTGACAATGGCGTCGACCTTTAGTGTCGTGATATCGGCGTGGACAGCAATCAGTGAACAACTCATTCTGAAATGATATCGCCCACACTTACCGTGCCCTGGACCAAAGCCCGTGCATAGACTCCCGCACAAGGAGCAGGGCGCCCATCATCACCAGCGAGCCGATTGTGCTGCATCAGAGCAGTGAACACCGAGCGATCTTCTGGCAATTCGTCCTGCGCCAATGTGGTCATCACGCAACGGGCATTGGGCACCGTGATGTGCAGCTTCAATTCTGCACCCGCAAGCAGATTGCGACCCAGCCACTCATTTTCAGCAAAACCACTTTCTTCAGTTTCAACAATGATGTTCATTCGAAAGCGCCGAACATCAAAATCACTTTTCGGTTGCAGCTGCCGAAGTCTTGCAAGCGTTGAATTGGTCAGAACTGATACAGGGGCTGCGTCGTGGTGTGCAGTGACATCGGCCGCATCAACCCTGATGAGCTTTACCGCATGACCGAGACTCGCAGAAAGAATATCGTCAACCCCTTCATGATCACTGTCAATAACCCGACCGTCGGGCATTCCGATGCGGACTGGCGGCAAGGCCTCACCGAAAACGGGCTCACGGACAAATCCGGCTTTGTACCTGAAAATGTCAGGGAAGCGCCTGAGGTTCTTGGCCGTTACTTTTTTATTCTGCTCCACATCCAGCAATGCAAAGGCTCGATCACCGATCATGCCCTGCTTCCCAACAAGGGCAGAATCAATCCGTTCACCCCGCATCGATTTGACCGGAAAGCGCCATAATTCAGCAACCCTGCCCAATTGATTCATGATCTGGTCCTTTTCCATATCTCTTTCGACAACAGAAACGTATTGTCCTCAGGATTGTGCATCAAACCAATCAACAGTACGCAACATTTAGCTGCCGCCCAGACCGAACCAGATGAGCAAAACACCGAGTACAAGCCAGGGCACAGCCAATGTACGAAGGACAGGCCGGATTTTTTCGATTGACCAGGCACCGAACTGGCGATGTCGGGACGGAGGAACCAGCATCAGAATTGCGCCAAGAGCCAGCAGAAAATGTCCGACCGTTTTAAACACGGTGGGACTGATGGATTGAGGCGCGTAAACCAGGAAGATCACACCGGAAAGCAGGGTAATACCAATTTCTACCGGGTGCATGTACCACTGGCGACAATAATATGTAGCTGCCCGCGACCACGATTCCGGGTTGACGAGAATCCAGAAACTCATGGCAGCAACGAAAAGGCCATAAAAAGCAATCGCCAGCCCCGCCGCATAAAACATCATGCTGCCAGTGTCCATATTGTGTAGGCGACAAACACGCTCACCAGGAAAACACCTTGCGCCCTGTTGAGCAAACGCCGACGAAACAGGATCGCCCCCAGGAAAACAGCCAACCCGGCCATCAGCCCGAGGTCAACCCAGCTGATCGCCCCGGACTGCAAAGGGTGAATGGTCGCGGTCAGACCCAGGACACCAAATATATTGAAGCAATTGCTTCCCAGCACATTTCCAAGTGCAAGGTCTCCGTGCCGCTTGAGGGAAGCAACGATGGTTGTCGCCAGCTCCGGCAGGCTGGTCCCCACCGCAACCACGGTTAGCCCGATCGCTGCCTGGCTCACGTGAAGCATGGTTGCCAGCTTCACTGCTGAAATCACCAACACATGCGCCCCGACAAACAGGACAGCAAGACCAATAATAATCCGGACGGCCATCTTCCTGGCCCCGGGTAACTCGCTGTTTTTATTGTTTTGCATCATGGCTTCGCCTTCGGACGCTTTCGCCATTCGCAACGTCATCCAGACATAGACCACCAAAGCCAGGGCCAGAATGGCCCCTTCTGCCCTGGAGACGTAGCCACCCATCAGGACAACAATCAATAGCACGGAAGCAAAGATCATGATTGGTACGTCCACGGCGATGACTTTTGACTGAACCACCATGGGACTGATCAGCGCCGCAACGCCCAGGATTAGTGCGATATTGGCGATATTGGAGCCGATGACATTTCCCACTGAAATCCCGTCTGCTCCGGAAATCGCAGCATCCAGTGACACGAGCAACTCCGGAACGCTGGTGCCAAAAGCAACAACTGTCAGGCCAACTGCCAATGGGGACAGCCCGAATCGCAGCGCCAGGCCGGAAGACCCCCTGACCAGGAAGACGCCTCCGTAATAGAGCATGACCAGCCCCAGCATCGCCAAAAGGATTGTCAGAGTCACCAGGTACTGGTTCCCGGGGGGGTGAGCACAAGGAGTATTGGTGTTGCCAGGCCTGTTGACACAGGATTATTACCGCCAGGCCACAATCACAAAACCAAGCCAGACGAGGAACAGACCCGCAAAAACATGAATTGCTACATTCGAAAAAGCCTGCAGAACTTCCGCATTACGCAGCAATGCAAGTGTTTCGAAACCAAAAGTGGAGTAGGTGGTAAAACCACCCAGAATGCCAATCAGCACAAAAGCGCGGATTTCAGGGCCGAAATATTCGCGGCTCTCAGCCAGCCCGCCCAGCAGCCCGATCAGGAAACAACCCAACAGGTTGACCACGAGTGTTCCGAGAGGGAATTCGCCAAGGGGAAACTGTTTCTCAACCAATCCGGCAAGTCCATAGCGCGCGAGTGCGCCAAAGAATCCCCCGGCACCGACCAGCGCAGCATAGGAAATGGCTGCATTCATCCTTGATTCTCCCTCTGCCAATGACCCCGGCTTCGAATGCCAGTTCTTCCTTTAAGTCTTCCTGACCCGCACTACGATAGCAATACCACCCAGAATCGCAACGCTCGCCAACAACAATCTCATTGTGATTGGCTCTTGAAGCAAAGCAACCCCACCCAACGCAGTAATCACCGGCACACTCAATTGAATGGTTGCCGCATTGGTTGCCTCCAGCCACGGCAGGACGGCATACCAGACAGCATAGCCAAGCCCGGAAGCAAGTGCGCCTGACGCCATGGCGAGCAGGATTCCATCGCGGTCCGGCTGTACATCGCCCATCATAAACAAACTCAACACCACTGCAGGTGGAACAGCCAGGAGAAAGTTGTCTGCGGTCACCTTCAGCGGGTCACCATCACCACGGCCGCGCAGCGAGTAGACGCCCCAGGCAACTCCGGCGCCAATCATTAACGCCGCTCCTGACAACGGTGGCGCAGTCAGCCCGGGAACCAGTAGCCCAACCAGCCCACCAAGCGCAAGCAAAAAACCAGAGGTCTGGAGCAGACTCATTCGCTCTCCCGACCAGAGGCCGTACGCAATCATGGTGGCCTGTACGGCACCAAACAATAGCAATGCACCCGTGGCTGCAGAGAGACTCACGTAGGCAAATGAAAACAGCGCAGCGTAAGCAAAAAGAGCCACGGCGGAAAACCAGTTTCCTTTTCCCGTTTCCCTTCGGCGAGTCACCCTGACAAGCAAAGCAAGCACCAGTGCGCCTGAAATCAACCTGATTAAAGTGAAACTGGCAGGGTCTATCGATGTTTCGCGCAGGGCCAGGCGACATAAAATGGAGTTGCCAGCGAAAGCAACCATGGTGACCATGGTAAGAATCAGGAGCCTGGGCAGGGCCATCTGGTTCAGATCAGGATTCAATTACCGGATGACAGCGAATTTCAGTCTTCACCGAGTTGGCGATAAAACAGATTTCGTGTGCCTGGTGATGCATGTCCTGGAGTGATTTTTCATCAGGCACGGACTCACCGGAAAATCTTGTCCGGGGATGCAGGTTGACCAATGTCACTGCGATCCTGCCTTCATCATTTTTGCGCATGACACCATCTGCCTCGTCAATATAAGTGTCCACGACGTATCCCTGGCCGGCTGCAATCGACAGGAATGAGAGCATATGACAGCTTGAAATACTGGCCACAAGGGCCTCTTCAGGATCCACGGCATTTTCACTGGACATGGGAACGCGAACGACGTGAGGAGAAGAGGACGCCGGCACTGAGACACCCCCGTCAAAATCCCAGACATGTTCACGGCTGTATTTGCCATGGATGTATTCGGCGCCTTTGTCATTGCGCCAGCTTACTTTGGCGATGTATTTACCCACAATATTTTCTACTTACCCCAGCGCCATTTTGGTTTTTCTCCCTTGGCCCGGCACACCAGGACAAGGACCACCGACATCGCCAGGACATGAACAAGGAATACCGGCGGGCCGAATGCAGGAAGCATGTAATAAATACCGGCAAAGATGGTCATTGCATACACGGCCAGGACGACCCAGCCCTGCCATGCCACGGGAAACCCCCATCCCCAGCCGTAGGTTTTGGCGGGGAACCAGATGTCTTTTCCTGTTTCACTCATTGCTTACTCCCTGAAGGAATCCTCAGACGGTTGGCACGCTTCAACCGGAACTGCTGCGCCGAAATCTGAGTACCTGGTTGTCCAGCACTCATCGAAGATCGAGCAAAAACATGCCTCGAAATCCAATCGATCAAACCCGGCCAGAATTTCGTTGGTTTGCTCAGTGCTGTTCAGTTCAAACATTCGAACCAGTCGCTCCGGAGGTATTGTTCTGCCATTGATGGTGGACTGGCCGTACGTCACAGGTTCATCCCGGCCAATCAGCGCTCCGAATGCCGTACCCCAGGTTGGATATGGTTTACCATCAACCATGACCTTGAAATCCATGACCCGGGCCGGCCCGATGCCGACGTTTTCGGCATGCAACCACAGGTTTGGATTGGATTCAGACGATTCCTGGTCCACAAAATAAGAACGACCCAATTCAAGCAACGGAATGACCGAAGCTCGTTGCTCCTCGCGCATCAGGCTGGTTTCATAAATCGATACCCCAAGCGCACAAACACCAATCACAACAGCGGACATTCCCACCAGCATTTCAGGTTTGATTCGATCTGCTAAATTTTTCTTCATGAACTCACCATCACTGGCCAGGCTTCAGTTTAATTGTAGAAGATCCCAGCGATTTCCATACAGGTCTTCGAATACAGCAACGGTGCCATAATCCTGCACTTTCGGGTCCCGGACAAAGTTGATGCCCCTGGACTTCATCGTCTCGTAATCACGCCAGAAGTCATCGGAATTCAGAAACAGGAATACACGCCCTCCCGTCTGGTTTCCAACAAACGACTCCTGCTCAGGCTTCGATGCACGAGCAAGGAGCAATGATGTGCCTTTCGAGCCTGGAGGCGCCACCACCACCCAGCGCTTGTCCTGCTCGGGCTGATAGGTATCTTCAACCAACTCGAAGTCCAGTTTCTCCGTATAGAACGCGATTGCCTCGTCATAGTCCCGAACCACAAGGGCCACGTGTACGATCGATTGCTTCATTTCCATAGTCATGTCCGCCTTGGTGCAATATCGTGGCTAGGCCAGGGTTACCTCGCCATCTGGCGTCCTGATTTTTGCCACAAGCCGATATTCTTTGGCTTCTGAAACTTCCAGGTTTAATCCCAACACCGCCAACCCGCTGCGAACACTTTCCGCCTGTGGATGCTCGATGAGGAGTTGCTCAAACCGGCCCCCGGCAGGTGTCGTGGCTGAAGGATGAGGTGTCTTGCCCCAATTGATCACAAATGGCAGCGCGCCATCAAACGGCATCGCATAAGGATCAGTGGCTTGCCAGCTGACCGTACTACCATCGGGGTTTTCTCTTCGCCCGACACTGATTTTGCCGATGCCAATGTCCGCAGCCCGCGCAGCGGCTACTGTCTGTTCGATGTCGGAGGTTTGCATCACCCATGTCACCAGCCTGGATTGCGCCCCATCGGGAACATCGACAAATGCACCACCTTCAGGCTCTGGCAAGTCCGGATCGCGAGCGATCACTTCAAGGTAGACGCCAGCTCCCAGTGAAAGGAGTGCATTGTGTGTTCCAAATTGCGGGTGATGCCCACCCCTGGCCGGCCGCACGCCCAGCAACGACTCAATTTCGTCCATACCTTGTTCAAGGTTCGAAGTTGCGTAGAGCACATGATCCAGGTTTTGCTTCATCAGGCCTTTCCCATTCAATGATTTCGGAGTCGTCTCAACACTGCTTTTAACAATGCCTTTGAATAGAGCTTATGCAGGCCAAGAAGCAGCTTGAAAGAGCTGCCCATTTCAGCGCTGCTATCATCGTTTTTTTCAGTCGAAATTACAGCCGATCCAAAATACAACCGGGTATGTGCAGCACCTTCCTCGTTGGCAGGCTCTACCATCAGCCAGGAGCGGGTTTTGCCCCTGAAGTCACAAAGCAAAAGCTGATTTTCCGCGCGGTCTTCTACAGTCCATGCAGCAAAGGCATCAATATCGCCCCGGGCCAGTTGACCGACCTGTTCATCCGTGGAGGGCTTTGACACGGCCCACTTCAGGATCAAACGTTCAGATTTGAAAAGCCAGGTTCGATAAAAATTTTCCACGTAGTCCTGGTGTGAAACATATCCATCGATATCAGCACTGAAACAATCCGTGTAATGCTCATCCTTATAGCGATTCAGGAGAGCAACTTTCGGTAATTCGCATGGCGTTACGCGTGACACAGCTATATCCGAAATTCATTCATAGGTACGACCCTGATGCTTCAACCACCCGCCAATGTGTCGTCCCTGGGGGTCATGATGTGTCCAGTGAATCACACCTCCCCTCTCGTTCCATTCATAGACACCATAGAACTCAACCGAATCGCCGACGTTGATACCCGATACCCTGGGTGCCAGGTCAATATTGTGTGCCACCAGCACTGTGTTTCGGGGGCCCACTTCCAGAATGAAACGCTGGTGCCTGCTGCCGTCGTTGTCGTCAGAAAGGATTCTCACCACCTCTCCTGTTCCCCTGACCTGAACATCGTTCTCATGGTTTTGAAAAGCCTGCAGGATTCGCGAGTTGTCTGCGACTCCCGAACCGTTTGTGCCCGGCAGCAGGGCCTGGTCATGGAGAACGTAATACGCCAACAGCAGCAGAATGAATATGACTGGTACTTTTTTCATTAAACGGGCGCCATGTAATCAGGGATCCAGGGTCGAGTGGGTCATGACCAGTTGGACTTTCAGGATCCCTTCGGCTGTCTTCCAGCTTCGGGACTCGTGGAAACCTGACTGTTCATATAGCGATATTGCCGGTGCGTTGGCCCGGGCTGTTTCAACCTCGACCATGTCCCAATTTTCATTCTGAATCACGTGCTGAACCAGCTGACTTCCAAGCCCGCGCCTGAAGTAATCCGGATCCACGACCAGGCTATCGATGCTCACAACGGTTGCCACAACCGTGTACTCAATCACTGCTGCAAGATCGGACCCAACCCAGGCCCCAACAAAGCAAGTAGGTGAATCCTGGATATGTTGCCTGGTACGTTTCAGAGGAGGGAAGTCTGTCACGCCAATCAATTCTGCCTCAAGCCTGTAAGATCGCTGAAAAACGTTGTGAATCTGCGTCGCTATTTCAGTGGATTTTTGATCAAGCGATTCGATCATCAGCCAGCTCCTGGCACACCGACTTCTTTTTGCCCCTGATGCTGTAGACCATTGGCACGTCCTGACCCTGGTGCTGCAGGCAGAATCGCCCCGGCTCGCGCTCTTTCATGTTGTCAAAACAGTCATAAGGACTGTAGGAAAACTCGTTGAGATGAATAATCTCGATGCCCTGCTTAACCAACGCATTAACAACACTGGATATCGGGTGAGACCAGACGGCAAATTCGGCGACCGCATCATCGCTGTTTTCGGTATATGTTCCTTCTTCCTCGACATCCGGGATTTCCCGGGTGAAATAGGAATAACCCGCCAGCAGATCGTGAATCGGGTGAAACTCCGCCATGTAAAAAGTGCCGCCCACTGCGAGGTTTGAAGAAACGATTTCAGCCCAGCGATTGATATCCGGCAGCCAGCAGATCGTACCGTACGATGTGAAAACAATGTCGTACGGGTCAGCATCCCCGCGATCAAAGTCATAAACATTTGAACAGACGAAATCGGCCGCAACACCGCTCTTGTCTGCCAGCTCGCTTGCCTGTTTGATGGCCACCGGGGAAAGATCTACCCCGGTTGCATGCGCGCCAAGCCGGGCCCAGGAAAGGGTATCCAGGCCAAAATGACACTGCAGATGCAGCAGGCGTTTGCCCTCCACCTTGTTGAGCTCTGCCAGCTCGATCTCTCGAAGCGAGGTTTTCCCTTCAAGAAAACCTGCGACATCATAGAAAGCTGAATCAAGGTGCACCGCTGCGCGTCGGTCCCAGCCGGCACGGTTCATTTCAAAATAGTCACCGGTTTTATGGTTGTCGGACATCCTGACTAGCTCCACAGTCTCATTGGCAACATGTTCGCCGAATACAACACAAAGCTCCACTGCAAAAACAGCGCCGCTGCAATTGCATGAACGACATTCAGGCGGGAATCATGCCTGCCGAGCATCGACCGAATCAATGTCAACAACACACCCACTGGCAGCAACACGGTAACGGTAGTAAGCATTACGCTGGCGGGTGTGACATCTCCCAGGGCCATGAATGACTGGGTCATGAACAAGGGAATTGGCAGGGCCAGTGCCATGATCGCCAAAAACGCCGGGGCTTCCGGCATCCGTATAAATCCCCGCGGCGCTCGTATCAACGAAATGACGCCTGCAGCCCAAAGCCAGGTAAGCCCCAGGATGCCCAGCGCCACGCTGCCCCAGTGTGCAAACAGGTATGCGCTGGAAACTTTTTTAAAAGTCTTGAAACCATCGCTGATCAGCAATTCACCTTGATCACCACGAACAAGGGCATGTGATTCAGTGGCCCGATTGGCTGCGGAAAAAATATCCTGCCTGATGGGGCGCAATATACGTGTTGCCTGCTGCAGCGAACTCATTAGTACCATGGCGTTTTCCTGTGTGAGTTTGACTGCGCCAAAAACGGTATCCAGGTATTCAAAAGTCTGGAACCGGTTAGGGCTGAGGATGTAACGGCCATGCCATTCCCGGACGTTTGGTGCAGGTTCCAGTGAAGCTGGCTCCAGGACGGGTTGCAAACCCAGTTCAAGAATCAGCGCGCCATCAATTCTGCCGTAACTGGCGGTTTCGCTGTCGGTATTAACGCTGTAGGCAAACGCTTTGTTGGACTCTGGAAACACGCACACCATGGCAACAAACCCGACAATGTTGCCACCATGACAAAAACCCACCACGCCATGTCGATCCCGCCGACCCAGGCCAAGGGCATAGCCGGCAACCAGGCCCGCATTGGCTGCTTCCGTGCCGCGAGGCCGGCCCCTGGCCCTCATCAGGTCAGCAGCAATAAACTGGCTTCCATTGATTCGCCCATCGCTCAGCAAAAACTTTGCGAACTTCGCCAGGTCCTGGGCCGTGGATGTGAATTGTCCGGCTGGCCGAAGAAACATCGGGCTTGCCGGTATGCGACTTCCATCGTCCACATGACCCCAGGCAAGACCAGGATCAGCTGCGCCCTGCTGCGATGTGTACGTGAACGTGCTGTCATTCATTCCGAGCGGTTCAAGCAGCACCCGATCAAGGTAGGTTTCGTAGCGCTCTGCGGCAACCGCCTCGATGACCATTCCAAGCAACGTGTACCCCATGTTTGAATAGGAAAAGCGTGCGCCTGGCTTTGACCTGATTTTCAATTGGGTTTGAGGTTCGGGAAAGGCTTCTGCCAGGGGTGTGTCGGGGGAAGGACGCTCGCTGAACATTTGCCATAGATACGCATCATTGAGACCCGAAGTGTGATCGAGGAGATGCCGAATCGTCACTTCCGTTTCCCAGGAATTGTTGAAGGCGGGATTCGCCAGGTAATCACTAACCGGCCTGTCGAGGTCTAGCCGCCCTTCCGTCACCATCCGCAAAATGCCAGTAGCCAGCAGGCTTTTGGTCACCGAGCCGACGTGAAAGCGTGTGTTTGTCGAAAATTTAATCGATGCCTCATTGTCCTGCATGCCTGCAGAGCCCAACGTCACTACGCCCGATTCATCTACCAGCGACCAGGCCACCCCGGTCAGCCCTTCTTCAGCAAGGATGCTTATGAGTGTCGAAGTCAGATCCTGACCCCGGGCGTGGCAAGGAATCAATACCAGGATCAGATTCAGCGCACCGGTAAAAAGCACGCAGTGAATCTGGTTCACGCCACTGGACTCACCACGATGACTGCCACCCCAGCATTGACGGCCACCATTTCACTCAAAAGCCTTGCAGCGGCTATTCATGCTCCACCATGATCAGGTCTTCAGTTGCAAATCCTCTGCTTTTGGCCATTGTGAGAAATTGCTCCATGACTTCAGGCGAAACTTCCGGGCTCCTGGACAGCAACCAAAGGTAGGAGGTATTCGGGCCGGAAACGAATGAGTATTGATAGTCATCCTTATCCAGCTCAAAGATCACATACGAGCCATAAAACGGCCCGAAAAACGACACCTTCAAAAACCCCAGGGTGGCTTCCTCCACGAAGTAAGCCTTGCCCTCCGATTCCTGCCATTTGCCTTTTTTGGCATTAAACCCCCGGTTTATCACACGGACCCCGCCATCTTCCCGAACACTGTACTGGGCAGTCACTCTCGAAAGCCCTCTTTCAAAAGAGTGATCCAGCCGGGCGATTTCGTGCCACTTTCCCAGGTACCTGTCCAGTTCAAACCCGTCCACCGGTGTGACGCCGTCGGGCATTCCAACACATCCCGAAAGCAATACAGCAGCAATGACCAGTAGTCCTCTTCTCATCATTCGTCTCTCTTCAGGAAGTGGACGGAACTTCCAGCTGATGGTCTGACGGTTCCGGAGTCACAGCAAATACCTTGAGGTGATCAGAGTCTTCGAAGCGGTGCCAGACGTTGCGTGGTACAACAGCCAGGTCATCTTTTCCTAGCGGAACCCGCTGCTGTTCGCCATCAATCAGCAAGATCAAGGTGGTTTCGCCATCCAGCGCCATCACCAGTTCGTCACCGGCCGGGTGACGCTCCCATTCACTGCTGCCGGAGTAATAACCCACGTGAATTGCACCATCGCGGTACTTCGCCAACTCTGCAAAAGCAGCACTCGTGTTTTCATCGTGACCCATCTCCGGATCACGATTTGGCAGGTATGTAAGGCCGGCAATGGCTTTTCTAACAGAAACCTTCATTTTTTTAACTCCTGGTTCAGTTACTTCTTGACCAGGCTGACAATAAACAACAGGATTCCGGCGCCAACAGTGGCCATCACCAGGGAGCCAATGAACCCGGTTGCAGACAAGCCCAGGAAACCAAACACCCAGCCACCAATAATGGCACCGATGACACCAACGATGATATTTCCAAACAAACCAAAACCACCGCCTTTCATCAGCTTGCCGGCCAGCCAGCCGGCCAGCGCACCGATCACAAGAAATCCTAAAATTGACGTTCCGTCCATAACTTTCTCCTCTTGGTTAACTTGGTTGCTGTCTCAACCGGTTGTGACACCAATGCTGATGTGACAACCGAAAAACCGGATTACTTTGGCGGAAGCGAATGGACAAAGCCAAGACTTGTGCTCACCCAAAACGCCAGTGACTCATCCGACTCAAAACCCTCGGGGCTGACATAGACAAACCCTTTCATGGGCCTGCCAGTGAAGTCCATTTTCGAAGCGAATGGCTGTGACAAAGAATCCTCGTACTGATCAGGACCAACTCGCACCATCAGCGTGTCACCAACAACGCCGCACGACATGTGCCCATCGACCATGAATGCGATGCCACCAAACATCTTTTTCTCTGCCACGTTTGGCACCGCGGCAAATGCATCCCTGAGTCGCTCGGCGACACCTTCATCAAAGGCCACTGCTGAATTCCTGAATTCGTTTCGAAAACATTCCTATTCCTGGTGATGCCGGGCAATCTCTTCATCGCTCAATCTTAGAAAGCGTGCCGCATTGTTATAGAGAATATCCCGTTTTTGCTGCTGATTGAGAAATGGCGCCTGTTTGATGGTCTCAATCGCGATTGTGATGGTATCCGGCCAGATCATCTGGTCTGAGCCAAACATGATCCGCCTGTCGAAACCGGCATCTACCAGGCGTTTCAAATGGTCGTAAAAATGAGCCCTGGGAAAGCCCCAGTTGTTTTGTGCCACATCAACATAAACATTCGGATGAGAGTAGAGCAGGGCGATCATTTCATCGACCAGTGGCGAGCCATAATGCATCACATAAAGGCGCAGCTTTGGGTATCTGCTTAACAGTGGAGTAATATCAAGCGGTCTGCCAAGGGCTGGCGAATACTTGCTGCCCGGCATGACGCTTGCGCCTCCCGGCGGCCCTTCACCAAGGTGGAGACCCACCGGCACATCCAACCGCTCTGCCAGTTCGAAATAAGGCTGAAATTTCTCAGCGGTCGCGAGAAGCCCATCATATTGGGGACTAACCTCCGCAAAAACCTGAATTTTGCCCGTGAGCACCAGCGACTCCAGCTCTTTCACAGGCAGAATTTCATCGCCGCTGAAATCCAGCGCGAACCAGTAGCGTTCGGGCGCGAACCTGCGCCATTGCTCGCCCACTGCCAGGTGTTCATTGAGATTATCACCAACCTTGATATCGAGCACACCATAGATATTTCGCTGCTTCATCAATTCAGCTGTACGGCGTGCATTTTCTTCCGCCGTTTTGGCAGAGCTCAGGGGATTGGTGCAAGTGGCCGTCTTTTGCACCGTGATCTCTTCACCAGGGTCAACCGGCGGAAACCGGACATCGTCCCGGTTGGTGCAAACCGTCTGCGGGCCACCAAAATCATCCGGTGAAAACGCATGCAAATGCATGTCGATAACCGGCAGTACCGGATCGCCTGACGCGCTAAGGGAGACAGCAAACAGCGCAAATATTTTCAGGACAACCTTCATTTGTCGATGAAAGCCCATGTGTCAGCACCATCAAATTTTCGGATTTCAAACCGGGAAACCACATCAGGATCACACATCCTGAAATTTACCGCCATGCGGCTCTTGCCGCTGATGTTTTCCCAGTGCGTCGTACAACCACAATGAAGGCAACTTTGAGTCGCCAGTGTATTGTCGCCCTGGATGTACTCGATGGTCTTGCCAGTTCCTGTACGCGTGAAGTTTTTCTTGTTGATGTGGCCCCAGAGCGCACCCAGCCTCCTGCAAATGCTGCAGTTGCAATCGACCAGAAAGTCCGGGGGCTGCGCGATTTCGAACCCGACACGACCACAATGGCACTCGCCACTAATCATGACGGCCAGGCATTTGGAGAACAGTCAGCCACTTTCTTCCAGAGCCTCGTCGACCAGTTTTTTCAAATGGGGATAAAGCTCCCGGTTCTCCGTCCACAATTCCCGGAAGCCCGGATGGTTACAAAACGCCGTGATATTCATCTTGATGTTTTCAACGTTCTGATCTTTTGAAATTCCGTATATCTGTTCATTCTGAACAAACCAGCTTTCCATATTGTTCAAGAACACGAAGTGAATGGTTTCGAACCGCAACCGATCTTCTTCACTCAGCGCATTAAAAGAGACCCTGCCACGCGTGATCACCGACGCCAGGGACTCTGATTCCGCAACGCGCCCTGCAAAGGCATTGAGTGAATCGATGACATGATCCAGCGCGGTCGCTTCGTTTTGTTCCCGAACATGCCTGATCTGAACAGCCAGGTAAATCAGCGTGATGATGACTGCAGCAGCACCAAGAATTTCAGCAATCGCACCGACGGCGTCCCAGTTCATAAGCAATCCGTTTTTCTTTTAATCTCATCAACAATTGTAGCGTGAGTCGGGGTCGGCACACCGACCTCCCTGCCCAGTTTTACAATGTGTGCTGACAAGGATTCGAACTCGGTCTGTCGGCCTGCCACGACATCACGATGCAGTGAACTGGTGCCTTCTGCCGGTTGAATACCCACAAAATCCAGTGCCATGGCCACTTCGTTGGCGCCCAGCCTGATCCCGTGCGCGGTGGCCACAGAAGCAACCTCATTCATGGCCTCTTCAAGTTGTCTTCGAATTGCTGGATCTGACCTGATGTCACCGATTGGCAGATCGTGCATTGCGCCAATCCCGCTGAGTGGCGCGAAAAACAGGAATTTTTTCCAAAGCTCAGTACGAATATCGGACACATGGATGACAGTTGCCTTACCTTCAACAGTTAGCAAGTCAGAAAGAGAATCCAGTTGATTCGGTAACGCCTCACGCCAGCCACCGAAAATAATGGTCGGATCTGCACCAACATGCCTGATCACACCCGGCTTTTCGATCAGGCTGATGATTCGGCAGGTGGCACCGAGCACTAATGCATGGGGGATGTGTTCGGCAAGAACATCTGCCGACTCAACTCCATTCTGAATACCAAAAACCAGGGTCCCAGGGGAAATTACAGGTAGCGTGGCCTCGATTGCTTCGGGTAGTTGCCAGGTTTTGGTTGCGTAGATCACAACATCCAGCCCGGACATGTCTTCGCCCTGGTTCACCACCTCAGGTCTCACAGTAGCTTCGCCCAACGGGCTGATGATCTGCAGACCGTTTTCGGCAATGGCGTCATAGTGATCGCCACGTGCCATCAATGTCACGTCCAGACCGGCCTCACTCCAGCGCCCGGCAAAGTAGCCGCCGGCGCCACCGGCACCTACGACTCCAATTCGCATTGGTTTTCGAATGTCTACTTTTGCCAGTTGGTCGGATCCACGCAAGAGGGATCCCTGGAGCGCTGATCCTTGTGAACCTGATCATAGGATGCACCAATGCACTGACCAATCACGTTCCCCCAGTGGGTACCATCATCGGGCTGCACAAGCATTTCGGGGATCTGATCTTCAAGATTAGCAATGCATACCCTGGCGGATGATGACATCGCCTCTTCGCACTGCTCAATCGTGACATCGAAGCATTGTCTGAAGTACTGCTCAGAACTACAGAACACAGTTGGAATGATGCTCTTTAAATGTTCGATCCAGTCAGCTTTTGGAACCTCGACGGCCTTAAGCGGCATGGAAAACAGGATCATGGTTAAACAACAGATTCTCAGTATCATGCTGGCTTCCTTTTTGATCAGGCCTTGTTCGGCATGAACGGCCAGGACCGCAACACCGAATCCGCAAGAGCGCTTTATTGAAGTGCAGGGTGCATTATATGTATAACCGCACTGCAACTGGCATGCGCGATCAATTTATTTGACAGCCGTACAGCCGGCCACTAACGTATGGATGATGATTAGCCGCGCCCGTCGCGGCTTTTCTGTTTCCGGCAAGCGCAAACCTTCCTGGTTGCTTGCCTCGTTCCTTTTGTGGGTCTTCCACGAAAAACACATAGGAGCGAAACATGTTTTCAAATTCCAGACTTCAAACCATCGTACTGACATCCGACATGACTCAGGCCGTGAGGTTTTACAAAGATGTGCTTGAATTGAAGGTGATCGGAGAATCCGATGGGTCAGTGGTATTCGATGTAGGTGGTTCAGACCTCAGGGTCTCCCCTGTGCCTTCGACCCGGCCCTCTGAACATACTGTGCTTGGCTTTGCTGTGTCCAATTTAGAAACGGCCATCAAATACCTGGACAAGAAAGGGATTATCACCGAGCGATTCAAACATCTGGCTCACCAGGCCAACGGCATTGTGGTGACGCCTGAAGGTAGCCGGGTGGTGTTGATACGGGATCCCGATGGCAACCTGCTTTCTGTCGTTCAATTTCGAACAGATTCAGATGCCCCAGCGAATATGGCTTATGAATCATCCTGGAATCTTCCCCGGTAAAAGCCAGACCCGGTTAGAGGGGCGCCCTTATTGGGCGCCCCGTTTTTCAGAATTTCAGCCTGTTTGCAGTGAAATGCCTGGAGTTACAGGACCAACCGGAACATATGAATTTTCCAACAGCGTTTGATTTGTGCAGATCGAAAAATCATGGTCAGGAGACAGAGGCTATGTAATCGGATGGAAAACCAAGTCTGCCAAGCACCTCTCGAAGCTGTTGCGCGTATTCAGCATTGGCTTCATCGCCTTCCGGCGTCAGGCGAAGGTTGTAACACAGGGCGGGCAGGGTTTCCCCGGCAAGCGTGTGCGCGACCACGGGCTCTGGCCGATACTCTTGCAGGCCGGGTGCGTTGTAGAGCAAATCCAGTTCATGGTGGGTCAGTGCAATCACCATGCCGTAGGCGCGGGCACCCCGCTTTGGGACAAGGGTGGCGCGTTTGCCTATCTGCAACTCATAATCATCAACATAGGCATGGCGAAGGAGTTCGGGCTCAATACCCTGCCCACGAAGAACTGCATTGTCCATAAACAAGCCGTAGAAAAACCCGTCAATGCGCCGGATGGTCATTTTTGATCTGCTTCCCCCGATCGCATGCTTGCCGTGAGGCATTGCTCCTCATGCACAACAGGTTGCCCTCTGCCTTGTTGCTCAAAACCTGACGCCTCAAACGTGATCTCTCCGACCGGCCAGTTGAGTTCAATCTTCCAGATTTTTGCATCATAACGTTCGCGCCTCTCAATCAGGCGCTCGATACTGTGAATGGAAAATGGCCCCAGGGCCGCTGTCTGTGCTGCGTAATCCAGTGACATCCGAAGATCACAGACATCAATGAACCTGAGTGTGGACGGGAGGATTCGAAACCGAAATCGTCCATTCGGCTCTTTTAGCCACTCAAGAATGTAATCGATATCGAGCTCCAGGACTCCCAGGCCCTGCTCGCCTTCCAATACCCTGAAACCATGAATATGGTTGTCGTGCCAGGACATATCGTCAAATTGTGTGTCAGTCCAATAATGGCCGTCCATTTTTTAACCTGCCTGCTTTCCCTGTTTTAATGACGTCAGTACTCAAAAAAACCAATGCAAAAACCGGTGGCCAACACATACATGGCTTGAATGCGATGTTCCATAGCGCTACTCACGTTTAACCGGAACAAAATAAACAAGCCTGTTACCCCAAATCAGCAGCCCAACAAACAGGGCGTAAATCACCAGTGCTGGAAACAGCCATTTTGTGCCCTGGGTTTTTAGCAGAAATGTAAGGACAAGGGCTATCAGGGCAACAACGATAAATGCAGCCTGCCGTTTCTTGGTTTTGGGATCAACAGTGAAATGACCCTCGCATTCCGGACAAACGCGATGACTCTTGAACATTCCCTGATGCTTCAATCGGCGAACTTCAATCGAGACGTTGCAATGCGGACACTCAGGCATTCGGTAAATTCACGTTTGGCTTATTTGGCATTTCATACACCCATCCCCATCCGATAATGTCACCAGGGTACGACCAACCATGATCGCAAAAACGAATGAAACGAAGGTATTCAGATATTCAAAGTGGCTCATAGAGACTCACGGTTTACTGGCGGAAATCAACTTCAAGCGACGATCGCATTGGTTTCCTGGAATTCCAGCGCCTGAATCAGAATTTGTCTTCCCGCCCGCTCAAAAAGCGCTTCCAGAAAACCGCTTAATCCTGGATTGTACCGGGTGTCCGACCTGGCCGCGAAAGAAGAGCCACTGGCCACTCTGCCACACTTTGTTCCTTTACATACACGGACTGGCCAGGCCCAGATTCGTCTCTGTATTCCACCTTAACGAGCCTGGCCACTTGCTCAAATTCAATTTCATGCATCTCCCAGTTTCTTGAGAAAGCAAACCACTCGCTCGGTCTCAATGAAGCCCAAAAACCTGTGCATCGAGAAGCTGCGAACGTTCTCCACCTCAGTGTCGTTTAGGATTTCTGAAACATGCCGGTTGTCGAGTGATCCACAGCTAGGCGACCAATCCCGCTGAAGTTAGCTTCTGAACCACTTCATCCATTGTTTCTTCGTATTCCCAGTACATCTGCCTGCCCGCTATGGAATTTACCAAAACGTATTTTTCACTGACCGATTGCACACGGGAAATGGCTATTAACTTTCGGGTGTAGCCGGGTTCGTTGACCGCTTCCTCGACCTCGACATTTTCATCATCGAAACCGTGCGCGATGATTGCTGTTCGGACGTTTAACTCGATAAACCTCATTGCATGTGCTCCTTAAAACCGACAAACGACGCACGCCCTGGTTGTCAACACCTGACGGCCGAACAAAGGGGTTCCAGCCAAGCCAACATGGCGTTTTACATTCTCATTAGAAGTTACGATTCAAATTTGATGCCCACGTTACCATTACCCTGTAGGTGTAATCGGCAGTCATGCCCACTGCACTTTCCTCCAGCGTCTCTAAGCACCAGGACGCTATTGTCCCCGGAAGGAAGCACTCGTGACTCAAGTGAATAGACTGACTGACCAAACCGCCGAAGTTCTATTTGTGAGTTGATCGGCAACTCCGCATTCGGCTCTGAAAATTCGCTTGAGTAATACGGGCCATCGTCAATAAACATCTGGAAATCCTGGTTGAAAATGAATCGCTCACTTTCCCATGCCCAGCGCATGTGCAGGGCTCTTCTCTCAGCAGCATCGACTGTATCAGTCCCACGAGGCTTTACAGAGTTTATTGAAACCTCCTGGACTAAAGCGTCATAAAGAGCAGGGTCCAACGTCCCATTGAGATGCAGACGATGGACGTTCGACCATGTGTGAAACAGTGCGCGCCACATTGCGCAAGAAGCCTTGCTGGCGTGTTGATCAGCGTTTGCCCCAAAGGGCGCTCCTCTTTAATGATTTGTCAGTTGGGCGGCCGGACAATGGCGAGCTCCATAAGTACTGTCTGGTCGCTCAACCTTACCGGCGACGTTAAACTTTTGCAGCGTGAGTCGTATGTGAATACCTGCAACACCCCGTGGTCATCAGTCAGGTGAAGCTCACCCTGAATCAGTTCCCAACGGGACCGCCCGAACTGCATTGCCTCTATTTTTCCATCCTCAAGGAACTCTATCGGATATCCGTTCTTCGGCAAAGCCGGATAGACGAAGGAGAACAGACCAAACTTGTTGCCTACAAGCATGTCCCTGTTCAAGGCAGTCAACTCGATGTTCTTCTGAGCATCGTACGCCGGCGCCTGATTGGCCAGGCAACTTCTATCTAATGACTGGCCATCCCCAAAAACCACAGCCGGCAAAACAAACATCAAAAGGTAAAATTTTAAGCGTTCCATGGTTTGAGGCGACCTAACGTCTGAGTTAAGCGGCACATGCGATGAGGTTACGACTTTGGCGGAGCCAAAGCAGTAGCCGAATGAATCCGTTACGCGAGCTCTTTGGGGCGTCTCTCTTTAATGATTCGTATGGTTCCATCAGGCCCCCGGAAGGTAAGGCCCATCACCTGTATGCAGCAGGTGATCGGTGTAGCAGCCCGACTAAATGATGGCTCCAGATTGCTCTGAGACCGCTAACATGTGTTTGGCGCTACCCCGACTCGTTTCATTCACGCGAACAGTCGAATGGCCCTTGAGCCCGAATGTAGCAAGGGTGCGTCATGAACACAATCCAATCTGATCTTCACATCGGCGTCGATGTCGGTAAATCACAGCTCGATTTTCATTGTGTTTAATCCCGGCTGAGCTTCAGCGTTGACAATTCCCCCACCGGTATTGGAGAAGCCTTTCAACAACTGCCACTCAATCACATCCAATGCCTGGTGGTGGAGGCCGAAGGCCGGAACAAACTTGAGTGCATTGTTATGTGCTATGACTGCACCAAACCACGATTGCTCTCATTGAATTAAAAAACATGAGCAACCCAGTAGAGCAAAACTGCAAGAACACCCAAGAACAAGATGAACTGCGGCACTACTGATTTGGTTTTCAACGAGCAGACTGCGCAAATAAGCCCCAGGGTGCTCACTGGAGCGTACATGTTGACAGAGAATATGGCGCGACTTTCGCAATCGAGCCCCATGAACCTGCCAGAGCAGAATCCGGAAAACGGCCATATGGCAAAAGCAAGAATTGCTATGCATACCGTAATCTCCAGCCATGAAATAGCTTTTAGCATTGGTTCATGACCTGCACATAATGTAAGAGTTAAGCAGGGCAGGAGGAATCGAGGTTGCAGATTTCGCGAAGCGAAAAAAGCGACCGAGTGAAGCCGTTGTCCGTGCCGTTTACGGCGGCCGCCTTGAATGATTTGTTAGCTTTCATCCTCATCGCCTCGACCAAGTTTCTCCTTCCTGAACAGCCACTCACTTCGCATAACGTGAAGAATGAATACACTTTCACCCTGGGGCCTGTAGAAGATGCGACTCGGTGGCTCAACTAAGTGACGGTAGCGCGAATCTTCGAGTCCCTCTGGAACCAGGCCGAGCTCAGGATGCTGTTTAAGCTTATCAACGTTGGCGAAAACCCGTTTAACAATATCTCTCGCAGCTCCTGGATTTTCGACCGCAATATAGTCAGCGATCGCATCCAGATCCGATAATGCGGGATTAGTCCATATTACTTCAGCCATCGCGACATATTGGCCTTCGCCTCGTCGTGCGTCAGGGTTCTTCCTTCTTCAACTGCACGTTCGCCACGAGCAATTCCTTCCAGGATATTCATTCGGGCCTGAAGCCGATCAAAGCTCTCAACATCAATCAAGTAAGCGGAAGGAAGTCCATGTTGCGTGATCAGAATGGGTTCTTTATCACGACCCAGATCAGCCAAGAGATCGGTGGCTTTTCGTTTGAGGGTAGTTACAAGTTCAATTCTCATAATGTGATACTAAAGTATCACTTCATGGCGCGAAAGTTTTGTAAAGCTAACGCCTCGCATCAGCGGCCTGGCCGAAGGCAAGGTCCGACTACAAGCGCTTGTTATGTGCTTTTCGGATGGAGTGGTGATCGATTGCAGTGCCATCAGGCAACTACACCAAATACTCGACCGACACCTGCTGTTAGCGCCATGGCAAGCGCACCCCAGAAAGTTACACGAATTGCACCAATAGTAATAGCGGCGCCACCAGTTTGCGCGGCAAGAGCGCCGAGCGCCGCCAAAAAAATCAGAGAGGAACCAGCAACTACTGCGATTTGCTGGGATCCAGGCACAACCCATGCCACCAACAAGGGAAGAGCAGCACCAATTGTAAATGTTCCTGCTGAATAAAATGCTGCCTGGACGGGTTGTGCACCAGTACTTTCCGATAACCCAATTTCGTCACGGGCGTGCGCCCCGAGCGCGTCATGAGCCATCAGTTTTTCTGCGACTTGCATGGCTAAGGCTGGCTCAAGCCCTCTAGTTTCGTATATTTGCGCAAGCTCGACCTTCTCAAATTCGAAATTTTTCTCGAGTGATTGTTTTTCAAGTGCTATGTCGGCTTTCTCGGTATCTGACTGTGAGCATACAGACACATACTCGCCTGCAGCCATTGACATTGCACCGGCAACTAACCCCGCAACACCTGCCAGAAGAATACTCTCCTGTGAAGCGTTAGCCGCGGCTACACCAATAATGAGACTAGCTGTAGATACAATGCCATCGTTGGCACCCAATACAGCTGCACGTAGCCAGCCAACACGATGTGAGCGGTGAATTTCATGGTGACTCATACGTTGCCTCGTTAGGTTTAGTGCACATAACGTCCGAATTAAGGGGCACCCTTTTGGGGCGTCCCTCTTGAATGATTTGTTATATGCCCATCTTGTGCCTGGGTATAGGCATCGAGCAGGCGGCGGATCATTTGCTGATATTTCGTATCGTGCTTCTTTGCTTCGCGTTTGAAAAACTCCACGCTGGATTTACTCAGTGCAATAGTGACTTTGACCATGTCTTCCTTACTAGAGTGCGTCGCACCTGGTCAGGTGCATATAACTTCCGAATTAAGCAGGGCAGGAGGAATCGAGGTTGCGGATTTCGCGAAACGAAAAAAGCGGCTGAGTGAAGCCGTTGCCCGTGACCTTTAGGGCGTCCGCCATGAATGATTTGTTATGCCGCGAACAACTCAAATCGAACTCGTTAGTAGCATGCACAAGAATATCCTTACTGACCGTTCAGGAAGGTCAAGATTGCATCATTGGTGAAGGAAACATTAGAAAACATTCCATGGCCCACCTCCGGGACCATCACATAAGATTCGTCAATGAGACACTCCTCCAGTTCCGCTGTAACGAGCAGAAATCTTGCATGACTCCTCTCGCCAGTCATCAAGAGCGCAGGACGACCCAGTTCGGCCAAGGCCTCGCATGAAACAGGAGGCATGTACACCGAGGTTTCCGTTAGAATCTCCAGACGATGTTCTGGCCCGGCCCGCTCCACCATTTCCGTCTGCACATCGGGAGGCAATTTGTCGAACCAACCCGGATAGATGACACCGTTCAAGAAACGACGCAGCCCCTCTTGCATCTCTCCCTGCTCGTAGGCATCTTGTGCAGGTATTTTCACACGCCGATCGAATGAGCCCCTCAAAGCTTTGCCCACTGATGTGTTCGAAAGCATCGGCAAAACAGGAGGCTCGCCCATGATGAGACTGCGAACGAGATCCGGGTATTCCAGCGCTAGAACCAGTCCTACGTAGCCGCCATAGGAGTGACCTACGACGTGTGCCTGGCCAAGGTTGAGTCCATGAATTAATGCGGCGAGGTCGTTGACGTGCTGCCGCAGAGCGTAAGCATCCCCTTCTTGCGGCGGATCATTAGGAAAATGAAATCGCCGACTATAAACGATCGTGCGAAATTCAGAAGCGAGAAGCTGCGCATGCCGACTCAGACTGTTCAAATCGCCGGTACTTCCATGAACGAGCACAACGGTGTCACCTCGTCCACATTCGGCATAGTGGAGCGTAGTCCCATTCACTTCGACAGCCTTTATCATGGACGTGCATTCCACCGCTTGCGCTAAGGCATGCGATGACACGGCAGTCATAAGAACGGCTAAGATCACAAAAGGGCCGAGGTATTTTATGGGCATATAGAAGCCTCTATGCAGACGTTCTCTGAGTATTGCGATTCGATCATCAACCGGCGACTTGCAGGTCCTTACGTTGTGTGGATCCGGCATAACGTCCGAATTAAGCAGGGCAGGAGGAATCGAGGTTGCGGATTTCGCGAAGCGAAAAAATCGGCCGAGTGAAGCCGTTGCCCGTGCCATTTAGGGCGTCCCTCTTTAATGATTTGTTATGCTGCATGTACTTGCTCGGCTTCCCAACCTGGAAACACCAAAACAGCCGGATGACACTTTAAAACCCGTGCCAACATCTTGGCACGCTCGACTCCCAAATTGATTCGATCGTTTTCGATAGCCGAGATGGTCGATTGAGGGATACCAGAAAATTTGGCAACTTCATTCTGGCTCATGCCCTGAAGTTCGCGGATGATCCGAACAGACTCGCCTACAGAAACATCAATTTGCTTTTTCGCTAGCTTGTAATCACTCATTTCACTTTTTCCGATAGTCATGAGGCGTTAGGTCAACAACCTTTACAAGAATATCCTGAGACTCAATCTTGTAAAGCACCCGATATTTCTGACCGAGTCTCGAAGAACGATACCCCTTCCACTGGCCTTTTAGCGCTTCGTCGTTGAAACCACGAATGGCTCGCAACCCAGGTGGGCCTGAAATACGCACGATGTCCTTCCATTTTTCGTAGCGTTTCAATATATCTATTGGAAGAGAGCTAAAATTCTTGGAAAGGCGCTTGTGCTCGAGTACCTGCCACATACTATATTTAGTATATATACTATTTTCGGTATGTGCAAGGTGCCAAATACAGCATAACGTCTGAATTAAGCAGGGCAGGAGGAATCGAGGTTGCGGATTTCGCGAAGCGAAAAAAGCGGCCGAGTGAAGCCGTTGCCCGTGCCCTTTAGGGCGTCCCTCTTTAATGATTTGTTAGGCATCATCCACGACAGAATTTCGCCATGTTCGACTGGCACACTATTTTCCAACAACAAACTTTTGCACACGACCGCCGATAATGTCGGCGACATACACAGCTCCGTCCTTTGCCATGGCGACATCGTGTGCCATTTGGAACTGGCCGTCGTAGTTGCCCCAGCGTCCGAAACGTTCGATCGTTGATCCATCAAGATTCAGTATGACCACGCCGGAGCGATCCGGTGGATTGTCTGGTTGTTCTCCACCATCTGTGATGAGTGCCGTGCTGTTGTGGGCAATGGAAATACCATAAGGACGACCAATTACGTCACTTTTCCACTGCTCGAGAAAGTAACCGGCCTGGTCGAATACTTGTATGCGGTCGTTTTCTCGATCCGCCACATAAATACGACCATCGTTGTCCATGGAAAGCCCATGAGGCACGTTGAATTCACCAGGACCATCGCCGCTCGTGCCCCACTGGCCCACGAATGAGCCATTGGGCGAAAACTCCATCACGCGTGTATTGCGATAACCATCGCTGATGAAAACGGTACCGTCTGCGGCAACCGCTACATCGGTCGGACGATTGAAATGCGCTGCGTCGTCACCGCTGACTCCACGCTCCCCCAGGGTCAGCAAGAGTTCACCCTCGATCGTGTATTTGTATACCTGGTGTAAGGCAACATCAGTCAGCCATACATTATCGTTGCGGTCGACCGTCAGGCCGTGCGGCATAGCAAAAGTATTGTCACCCCATTGCGCCACTACCATTCCGGTTTGCGAGTCGAACACAGTTACGGTCGGCCCTGCGATTGGTGTGGTTGCAAGCTCGTCCGAAGGTGGCCAGGTGCGATCATTTCGGTGAAACACGTATATGTTGCCTTGGGTATCGATGCCCACACCGGGGACCGCACCAAGGACTCTACCCTGCTGCAGCTGCGGCCAGCCATGTACTACACGATAGCCATGGTGCAAGCCTTGATCAGAACTTGAACTTTGATCGCTTGCAGCAATATCGAGGTTGCCTGAAATAGCGGTTGCCAGAATGGTCAATATGATTTTTTTCATGCGTGCGCCTTGGAGAGAAATACAAGCTTAATGGGTGTCTAACGCCTGAGTTCAGCGGAATTTGAGGCGACCCCTGTTTTTGCGGCAGCAAAAATGGGTGGCGGGTCAAATGTCCGCTGCAACGATTTGTTATGTTTTGATTGCACGAAACTCACGACTGCCCCTTCTCCCATAGTAGACCGCAATAACCACCAGCACGCTTGGCACTACAAGACCAAATTCGTCCAGAAACCATGCTGAGTTGGCATTGCCCACAGTCATTGGACCAAAAAACTTCTGTAGAAAGACGTTGTGGCTCATATGAAAAATGACTGCAGGCCAAACGCTATCGGTTTTCAGTCTGAAGTACGTCATAACGACCGACATGGACATTATGCACAGCGTGAAAAAGGCTAACTGATAGAAAAATGGCGTGGCCTCTCCCATCCCGTAGAGCCCCATGAACATTAACGGCCAGTGCCATACAGCCCACAGCAAACCCGACACGAGCGCAACACCAGTGAACGGCATTAGCTTGGACAATTCGGGCACAAGCAACCCTCGCCATCCCAGTTCCTCCCCCAACACCGACGGCAATAGCAAAACGAAACTAACCGTAGCAGTGAGCAGAAAATGCATCCCGATGACAGCGGCGTTTGGCCACGCTACCAAGTTGTAACTTTCCTTTTGCTCTTGGACGAAATCAACGTTGTACCAGCCACCAAGGCCAAGTGCCCAGATGAGCCCGTATGCCAGTGCCGCATAAAACAGGGGCAGAAAGTAGTTGAGCCACTGAATCTTCCAGCTACCCCAACGCCATCCCAGGGTTCGAAGTTCTTTCCGTGTAACCAAGCAAGTAACGACCGCAGCCAAACCAACGGATAACATCAATGGCGTTGCACTACTCAATCTGAAAATCAGCCAAGCCCCAGCAAAATAGAAAATCATTGTCAGGGCAAGAAAGACACTAATTACCAACATGGGACCTTTCGCTGTTCTAGCTTCACCGGTCACGGATAATTTTTCCGAAAAACATAACGTCTGAATTAAGCAGCGCAGGCGAGAATGAGGTTACGACTTTGGCGGAGCCAAAGCAGTGGCCGAATCAAGCCGTTGCGCGTGCCGTTTACGGCGTCCGCCTTTAATGATTTGTTAGGCGACAAATGGCGTTCCTTAGCGATCAGTACCCGGTCGTATTCGGCCTTCGCCTTCCGCCGGCATGCCCCGCATCGCTGCAATTCGCCAAGTGTCCGCTCTCCTAACGAGCACCCATGTTCCGCGGGCTAGTCGAGTTTCAAGTTCGCCACCTTTCGTATCTTCTCCGAAGGTCCTCGATCCAACGTTTGCAAGTTTGACGCCTGGTGCGATGTCTCTAAGCGAAAGTAACTCAAACTCCCCGTGTCGGGCGGTATCGATTCTGGAGAAGTAGGAATTCCACCAGTCGCCGATAGCCTCTCGGCCATCGATTCGTGGCAAGTTTCCGATGATGAGATCGGCATTGTTGGTGAAGAAGGCGGCGAGAGCATCACCGTCATGTTTGTTCCATGTCGCCGTGTAGGCGTAGAGGAGGGAATCGAACTCAGA
The DNA here is from genome assembly GCA_035267185.1 of Lysobacterales bacterium. Lineage (GTDB taxonomy): Bacteria > Pseudomonadota > Gammaproteobacteria > Xanthomonadales > SZUA-36 > JAUIBE01. The sequence continues at coordinate 30,958 of DATFLY010000164.1, forward strand.
TTCCGACTCTCCGGCTGGGGAGACAACAGGAATAGCGACAAGCAGAAGGAGCAAGAGTCCGACAGTACTTCTAAGATTCATTTAGATCTCCTTGACGCCTAACGTCGGAATTAAGGGGCGCCCTTTAGGGCGTCCCTCTTGAATGATTTGTTAGTTGCCGAGTTTTCCAACCGCTCCGCGAGCCACATTTTGATAATGGACTGCCGAGTAACTCCTACACGACTCGCCTCCAAATCCAATTCGCGAACCATCCAGGTGGGAAAATCGACATTGACTCGTTTCTGAGCTTGCAGGGGGCGACGAGCCTTGGAAAGATCCAATGCTTCGGTGATGTCTTTACCTTCGTCGAACTTGCGATCAAATGTCTTGGCTTTCATAGAGGCTCACTTCTTCGGCTCTTGATCTACGAACAGAGATAATTCGAATACTCTCCTTCCGATAGGTCACTACGGCCGACCAATGTTTAGTTTCAATTGTGCCAATGAGCAAATACCTGGGCTCATCGACGGTTTTTGCTGGGACTTCCAGAAGATTGGAATCGTCCCACAACCGTTGAGCTTCAACGAAATCAATGCCGTGTTTTTCGAGGTTGGATTGGCTCTTGGATTCGTTGAACTCAAACATGGTATAAAAAGTATACTATTTTGCAACCTACCAAGAAACTCCCCTTGAGCAACTAACGTCGGAATTAAGCAGCGCAGGCAGGGGCCGAAGCATTGAAAGACACGGAGTGTCGTAAATGCAAGGTGATGCCGTTGCGCGTGCCCTTTAGGGCGTCCGCCTTGAATGATTTGTTATGCATTTCCTTCATGCCGCAGATAGTCGTCGAACATTCAGTGAGCTTCGCTTCTGCTCTGCCTGCCATAAATCATACTGAGATTGCTGGCTAAGCCAGCTTTCCGGCGAGGTATCAAACGCGATAGACA